>NZ_JBEXSX010000031.1:0-100635 GCF_040613835.1 Streptomyces sp. NPDC006207
GCGCCCCCCGCCCGCGGTGTCCGGGGGGCGGGGGGGGGGGGGGGGGCCCCCCGCCCCCCCCCCCCACGGCCGCGGCCTGCTCGATCTGACCAAGCGCGTCCACGGTGCCGAGGCAGGACCGCGGCTGCTTCCCGTCGTGTCGGACCGGACCCGGGTGGTGCTGGGTCCCATCAGCGGACCGGCGGATCAACCGTGCTGGATGTGCGCGCAGTTGCGGCTCTCCGCCAACTGCGACCCCCGGCTCGCGGCGGACTACTGGCGCGCCCTGGCGGTCGGGCCGACCGCGGGCGAGCCCGAGCACGGCAGTGCGGTCGCCCGGAGCATGGTGGGCAACGCGGTGGCGTTCGAGATCTTCCGGCTGGGCAGCGGACAATTGCAGCCCGACGACCAACGGCACGCGGTGATCCAGGACCTGACCACGCTGGAGTCCCGGCGTGAGCGGGTGCTGCCGCATCCGGGATGCCCGCTGAGGCACGCACGGGTGGAGCCGGACGGGGACGGTCCCACCCGGCCGGCGGATGACAGCGAGGCCTACGGCCGGGCGGCCGTCCTGGTCTCCCCGGACGTCGGCGTGATGTCCGGATGGGCTGACGAATCGTTCAAGCAGATACCGCTCAAGATGGGCCGGGTGCGGCTGGGCCCCGCCGGGTCGCTGACCGACGGGCACCGCGAGATCGCCGCGTTCGACACCGACACGATCCTGGTCGCACGGACCCGCGCGGTGCGGGCGGCGGTGAGCTGCTACGTGGGCCGGCTGGGGCCCGTCGGGGCGGTGGGCACGAGCGCCGACGAAGCGGCGGCCTTGCTGCCCGCCCAACTGCTGGAGGTGTTCGGCGGCCTGGCGGGGGAGCGGGAGTGGTCCGGGGGCGCCACGACACCCGCGGTGTCGCTGCACGACGGCAGCACGTGGCTCGTGCCCGCCGCGGCCGCCTATCCGCTCTCCCCGGCCAACGCCCGGTTGCGCTTCGAGCCCACCTCGGCGGGTGCGGCGGCGGACTGGACGCTCGAGGCCGTGCGGGAGCAAGGACTGTGCTCGGCGCTGGCCTACCGCGGCCTGGTCCGCGCCCTGACCCGTGAGGCCCCCGCCACCCGCGTGGGCGACTCCCTGCTCGCAGGCGACGACGAAGTGGCGTTCGCCCTGGGCAGCCTGCGTCACATCGGCCGCGAGGCCCGGGTGTACGCGCTGCCCGGCGCAGCGCCCGCCTTCACGGTGCTTGCCGTCGTCGAGGGCGGCGAGGAGGGGGCGGCCGACTGGGCCGTCGGCTCGGCTCTGTCGGCACGGGACGCCCTGCGCGACGCGGTGCGCGACGCGGTAGGCCTCGCTGTCAGCCGGCACTACGAGGGCACGCCGGTGGACCTGGGCGACCCGCTGGTGGCCGATCTCGACCCCAGGGCGCTCCTCGAAGGCGAAGGCGTCGCGGAGTGGTCCCTCGACGGGCCCGCGACGCCGGTGCCCCAAGTGCTCGCACGGCTCGACGCGGACGGCACCCGAGCGCTGTTCGTCGAGACCACCACGATCGATCTGCACGCAGTCCGAGGAATGGTCACCGGCACGGTCCTGCTCGCCGCGCAGTAGGTGACCCCGGACTGACCCGCGCCCGCACCGGGCGCGCCACGGTTCCCGGAACGACCGTTCCGGGGTGACATCCCCACCACACCCATGGGAAGGATCGCCATGTCAGTTGAGCTCAAGGACGAGCTGAGCGCTCTGGAGAGCGCGACGTTCGAGATCGAGGAGATGACCGACGAGTCGGTCGAGCTGGCCTGGTCCAGCTCCAGCTGCTCCTGCTCCAGCTGCTGCTCCTGCAGCACCAGCTCCTGCTGCTCCTGCAGCTCCAGCACCAGCTGACCGCCGGCCGGCTGATCAGGGCGGGTCGCCCCGGTCTCCGGACGGACCGCCCGGCGTGACGAGTGCAGCTGCTCGCAGGGCCTGCACCCTCGGCCGTGCGAGCAGCTGTTTCACCCACCCGCGTACCAATGAGCGTCTGAGTGGACGGATGACTTTGTGGTGTCGAACGCAATGACGGTCACGGCAGTCTCGGATGATCCATGGGCACGGGCCGCCGATGTCCTGCGTGCTCACCTGAACGGCCGGGCTCCCGCGGGGTTCGAGGTCGACGTCCGGGTACTCGGACTGCCCGAGGCGGCCGGAGAGCAAGGACCGCCACCGGCGCACGGACTGGTTTACCCGGTGCGCCTGTACGCGGGGACCGTGCTGCTCGGACCCCTCCACCGGGCGGACGGGAGGAGCCGGCCGTGCGGCCGGTGCCTGGACCGGCGCTGGCTGGCGCTGCGCCCGGTTGAGGAACGAAGGGCCGTCGAGGACGGCGCCGATTTTTTCGCCGGCGGTGAACCCGGCCTCGTGCCGCTC
This sequence comes from Streptomyces sp. NPDC006207, assembly GCF_040613835.1. Taxonomy (NCBI): domain Bacteria; kingdom Bacillati; phylum Actinomycetota; class Actinomycetes; order Kitasatosporales; family Streptomycetaceae; genus Streptomyces; species Streptomyces sp. NPDC006207. Next base: position 2,372 of record NZ_JBEXSX010000031.1, read on the forward strand.
GTGCTGGACCACATCGCGCAGCTCGTGGCCGCGGAGACGGCCGGCGCCGAGCTGCCGCCCGGTGACCGGCGGATCGGCCGGATCGTCGAGCTGCGGACCCGCGACCTGACCGTCACCCGCCACGAGCTCATCGCCGACTCCGAGTGCGAGCGGTGCGCCACCCCACTGCCCGACACCGCCGAGGGCGCGGTGCTGCCCCTGCGGGCACGGCCGAAGTCGAGCCCGGTGAGCTACCGGGGAGCCGCCGCGGGCGACCTTCCATTGCCGGTAGGCGGATACGTCAACGAGGTCTGCGGAGCGCTGGCGAGCGCGGCCCGCCGCGTCTACCAGTGCAGCGCGACCCTGCCGGTCAGCGGCTACTTCAGGGTGCGCAGCAAGTACGACTTCCACGAGATGTGGTGGAGCGGGCAGTCGCAGAGCTCGGTGAGCAGCGAACGGTACGGGATGCTGGAGGGGCTGGAGCGCTACGCGGGCCAGTTCCCGCGGGCCAAGCGCCCGACGGTGTACGCAAGTTACCGCGACCTGGCGCCGGACGCCCTCGACCCCGCGGCCCTGGGTGCGTACCGGCCGGAGTTCTACGCCGGACACCGTGACTACTACCAGCCGTACACCCCGGACACCCCGACCCACTGGGTGTGGGGCTACTCCTTCGGCGGACGGCGGCCGGTGATGGTGCCGGAGCAACTGGTGTTCTACCTCGACCGCCGTCCGGACCGGAAGTTCGTGCAGGAATGCTCCAACGGCTGTGCCAGTGGCACCAGTACGGAGGAGGCACTGCTGCACGGCATGCTCGAACTCATCGAGCGGGACGCCTTCCTGCTGTGCTGGTTCGCCGGGGCGAGGCTGCCTGAGATCGACCAGGCGACCATCGCCGACGAGGAGGTCCGGTTCGTGCTGGACCGCGTGGCGCGGCTGGGCTACCGGATGCGCCTGTTCGACATGCGGGTGGACGTCCCCGTACCCGCGGTGATGGCGGTCGCCGAGCGGTTGGACGGGGGGCTGGGCACCCTGTGCTTCGCGGCCGGTGCCAGCCTCGATCCCGTCGAGGCGGTGCGTGCCGCGATCTCCGAGACCGCCTCGTACATCCCCGGCATGGACGAACGGGTGGCGGCCAAGGTGCCGGCGCTGCGGGAGATGGCGGCCGACTACGACCGTGTGCACGAACTGACCGACCATGCCCTGCTGTACGGCCTGCCCGAGATGGCGCACGTGGCCTCGTTCCTGCTGGACGCCGCGCCGGCCCGGTCGATGGGCGAGTTGTACGGCCCCTGGCTCGCCCAGCGGCCCGCGACGCTGGACCTGGCCGACGATGTCCGGTTCGTGATGGAGCGGCTCCGGGACGTGGGCAGCGACGTGGTCGCCGTGGACCAGACGTGCCCGGAGCAGGACGGCACCGGCATCCGCACCCTGTGTGTGCTGGCGCCCGGACTGGTGCCGATCGACTTCGGCTGGGAGCGGCAGCGCGTACTGGGCCATCCGCGGCTGCGGGCCTACCTCGACGGCCGCCTGGCCGAGGTCCACTCCCGTGCGGAGGGCTTCGGCCCCACCGGCCTGAATCCCAGGCCGCACCCCTTCCCGTGAGCCGTTCCCTGTGACCCGTCATGCGCGGACGGGCCCCGATCGTGGGCCGGGCACGTCCGGCGAAGGAGGAGAGTCCGTGTCCGAGGACCGAACGCAGGTCGTGAGCGCCTATGTGGAGTCGGTGTTCCGGCGCGGCCGGGAGTCGATGGAGCCGGTCGGTTTCACCCCCGACTGGGAGGACCAGCCGTCACGGCACAAGACCTACCTGGGAGTGCGGCGTTTCCCCGTGCCGCCGGGCGTCGGCCGGCCGCTGGCGCCCACCGCGGACGTCGTCCTCGGGACGCCGCCGCCCGGCCCGGGGCCGCTGTGGACAGCCGGGTCCCTGGCATCGCTGCTGCGGCTGTCCTGCGGAGTGCTGGACCGCAGGCTGCGGGTGAACTGGAACCAGGACAGCCATGTGCGGGTGCTCTACCCGGAGGCGCTGTGGGGCCGGGGCAGCGCCTCCGGCGGGGGAATGTACCCGCTGGAGGTGTACTGGGTGGCGGGTCCGTCCGGTCCGCTGACCCCCGGGGTCTACCACTATGCGACGGCGCACCACGCGTTCGAGCGGCTGGTGGCGGGCGACCTGACCGCCGAGGTCCGGGACGCCTGTGCCGGAGCCGGGACGGCGGACGGCTTCCTCCTGGTGACTGTGCGGTTCTGGAAGAACGCGTTCAAGTACAACAGCTTCTGCTACCACGTGGTGACCCAGGACGCCGGTGCCCTGCTGGGGTGCTGGGAGCTGATCGCCCGGGCGACGGGGCGACGGCTCTCGCGCGTGCTGTGGTTCGACGACGAGCGGCTCAACCGGCTCCTGGGGCTCGTGACCGACGAGGAGAGCGTGCTGGCCGTCGTCCCGCTGCCGTTCGGCCCGCCAGGCGCGGGCGCGGGCCCGGAGCCGAGCGCGGGCGGCACCGCGGGCCGCGGCGGTCCGGTCGACCGCCCGAGCTTCGAACGGTCGGCGCGGACCAGGACGTTCGAGCAGGTGCGGCAGGTGCACCGGGCGGTCCTGGACGACCGCCGTGCGCGCCCCGACCCGGCGGTGGCGCGGCGCCTGGTGCCGCTGCCACGGGAGCTTGGCGGCGAGGTGGAGCTGCCGCGGCCCCTGGCTGGCCGGCTCGGCACGGACCTGGGCGAGGTCCTGCGCGGCCGGCGCACCAGCTTCGGCTCGTTCGTGGGGTCCCGTCCGCTGGGCCTGGACGAGTTGGCGACCGTGCTGGCCGGCACCGTGTCGGGGCAGCGGTACACCGCGGATGCGGTGCCGGAGGACGCCGGCCTGACCGGGCTGTACGTGCTGGCGAACCGGGTGGCGGGGCTGCCCGCCGGGAGCTACCGCTACGACGCGGGCGGCAAGCGGCTGCAGGTGGTGCGGCAGGGGCCGATCGCCGGGACGCTGCAGCGCAGCTACTACTTGAGCAACTACAACCTGGAACAGGTCGGCGCCGTGCTCGCGATTTCGGGCCGATGGCGCAGCACGCTGGAGGCCTTCGGCAGTCGCGGCTACCGCGTGCTGAACGCGGAGGTGGGGGCGCTGTCGCAGACCGCCTACACCGTCGCGGCGGCGCTCGGCGTGGGCTGCGGCGTGGTGCTCGGCTTCGACAACATCGCGATCGACGAGGCGGTCGGTCTCGACGGCAGTGACGAACGCACCTTCCTGTTCGTGCTGCTCGGGCACGAACGCACGGACCGCGCGGACTACGACTACCGGCTGGCATGAAAGGGACGATCCGTGATATCCAGCGCGATACCATCGGCGGCCTCTCCCTCGGAGCCCGCCGCGACTGCGCCGGGTCCCCGACGCGCCGAAGGGGCGTGGCACCTCGTCCCGCGGTTCATGCTGCGGGTCGGCGGGCTGCCCTTCGAGGCCGCCGACGTCCTGGCCACCGCGCAGAGCGCGGCGTGGGCGGACGGGCTGCTCGACGCCCGGCGGCGGCTGCGTGAACGAGGAGCCCGCCTCGCCGATGTCCTGCAGGATCGGATAGCGGACTCCCTCGCCGACCCGTCGGCGCGCCGCACGCTGATCAATCTGCGCAGGGACGTGTTCAACTCCCGTGTTCCGCGTGGTCTCGCGTCGGCGGAGCCGCTGCTGCCGGCGCAGGATGTCGCGGCACTGCGGGAATGGGCCGCCGAGCGGGAGCGCTGCGCGTCGCTGCTGACCGGCGGCTCCGGCGTCGTGGCGCGCGAGGTCGCGGCGAGCCGGCGGGAGCTGCGGCGGATCACGGTGGAGACGGATCTGCGCCACGGCATCCAGCTGTCCTCTCCGTCGCTCGACGAGTACCTGGACGGCTACGTGCGGCGCGACGGCGGTCCGCTGAGCAAGCGGGAACGCCGCATCGAACGGTCACTGCTGGAGTACCTCTACCGCACGGCGTGCAAGACCAGCCCTTTCAGCACGCTGACGGCGGTGTCCGCCGGCGGCTTCGAGGAAGGCGTCGGCAGCCCCCTCGTGACGCGGCTCAGCGGCTGGGACAAGGAGAGCCACTCCAGGCTCAACATCGCGGTGCTCGCCCGGCTCTCGGAGCTGGCCACCGTCGACCCGCGGCTCCGCCGCGACCTGCCGGTGCGGGCCACCAGCGGGCTGCGGGTCGACCGCGACCGGGTGCGCTACCTGCGCAGGCTGCGCGGCGCCGACGCCGACGCGGACGCGGCGGTCACCTTGGACGCGGTGCACGAGAGCCTGTTCTACCTGCCCACCGGCGACGTTCTCGCGGACGTGCTCACCGTGTTCCGGGACGACGCCGAGTTGCGGTTCGGCGACGCGGTGGCCCTGCTGTCCGCCAGGGGCCCCGACCGGCCGGAAGTCGATGTGGAGGCCTACCTCGCCCAGTTGCTCAGGCTCGGGCTGCTCGTCGTCCCGGGGCTCCAGGTCGACATCCACGACCCGGACCCGGTCGCCACCTACGGCAAGGGCCTGCGGGCGCTGCGCACCGCCTGGGCGGACGACGTCGCCCGGCTCGTGGAGCACATGGGCGAGGACGTCGGACAGTTCGCCGGGGCTGACCTCGGACGCAGACGCCAGCTGCTGGGCCGGATCAAGGAGTCGGCGGCGGCGGCGCACCGGCTCCTGGGCCAGGCGGATCTCCCGGTGCTGCGCACGCTGGTCTACGAGGACACCACGGTGCCCGGGCTGGCGGTGACCGGTGACGCGCAGGCGTGGCAGGAGCAACTGACCCCGGACCTCGAACGGTTGGCCGACATCCTGCCGGCCTTCGACGGCAACCTCGTGCGCCGCCTGGTGACCAAGGGGTTCTTCAGGGCGCGGTACGGCACCGGGGGGCGCTGCGAGGACTTCCTGTCCTTCGCCCACGAGTTCGGGCAGGACTTCTACGACAACCACAACCAGCGGCTCCTGCGTCACCAGCGCTTCGACGGCACCGCCTTCCGCCCCTACGACAACTGGTTCCGGCAGGAGGACATCACCCGCATCGACCGTGCCCGAGCCGCCGTCGCCGACGAGGTCGTACGGCGATACCGGGACCTGGCCTCCGGGGCCGATCTGGAGCTGGACGAGGAGTTCCTCACGACCGTCGGAGCGATCCTGCCCCGCTCGCCCCGGGAAGGACTGCGCCCACTGTCGTTCTTCCTCCAGCTCGCGCAGCGGGGCACGCAGGATCCGCTGGTCGTCGTCAACCGGGTCTACTCCGGCCTGACCCTGCTGTTCTCCCGGTTCGCACACTGCTTCGGGTCCGGGCTCACCGCGTCGCTGCGCCGGTCCCTGGAGACCGTCGCCCCGCCCGGTGCCGTCTTCGCCGAGCTCAAAGGCGGCTACGACACGACCAACCTCAACCTGCACCCGGTAGTCACCCCCTACGAGGTGGTCTGCCCGGGCGAGACCAGTTCCCGGCCCGGCGCGGAGCAGATCCCGGTGGAGGACCTGGTCGTCGAGCACGACCCGGCGGCCGACCGGCTGCTGCTGCGCTCGCGTCGCCTGGGCGTCGAGGTGATCCCGGTCTACCTGGGCTTCCTGCTGCCCATGGCGCTGCCGGAAGTGCAGCAGGTGCTGCTGAACTTCTCGTACACGAGCATGGTGCAGCTCGACCTGTGGGAGGGCACCGGCCTGCGGGAGACACAGGACGGCCCGCTGCCCCGGATACGGCTCGGCAACGTCGTGGTGCAGCGCAGGTCCTGGCGGTGCGCCGCGGACCGGCTGCCCGCGGTGACGCCCGGGCAGCCGGACCACGAGTGGTTCCTGGCGTGGCGGGAGTGGCAGCGGCGCATGGGCCTTCCGCGTCGCGTCTTCGCGAGCCCGGGCGGCGAGCACAAGCCCCTGTACGTCGACTTCGACGCCTACCCGAGCGTGCGCCTGCTCGACACGGCCGTCCGCAAGAGCGCCTCCCCGGTGGTCCTCACCGAGATGCTGCCCGGCCCGGACGAGCTGTGGCTGCGCGACGACCGGAACCGATACGTCACCGAGCTCACGGTGGAGCTCGACGGAATGCCCACGGAGCGGTGATGAACGGCAAAGACACTCTCCTCGCAGGCAGCGTCCCCGGCATGGAGACGGACGGGAACGGCTGGATCAGCCTGCACGTCTTCTACGCGGCGAACGCCAACCCGGTGCTGGTGCACTGCGTGCGGCCGCTGGTCGCGCGGCTGCGCGAGCAGCGCCTGCTGCGTTCCTGGTTCTTCATCCGGTACTGGCTGGAGGGCCCGCACATCCGGCTGCGCCTGCTGCCGGCCGACGCCGCGGCGGCCGGTGAGGTGGCGAGGATCGCCGAGGGGGCGCTCGCCGACTTCCTGCGCCGCCGCCCGGCTCTGTACGAGGAGGACCGCAACGCCAGCGGCGACCTGTACCGGAACATGTTCCTCGCCGAGTACAGCCAGGAACGCTGGGACGAGTTGTACGGACCGGACGGCACGATGCCCTTCCGGGACAACAACAGCGTCGCGCGCATCCCCTACGAGCGGGAGCTGGACCGGTACGGCGGTACCACGGCCATGGAGCTGGCCGAATGGCACTTCGAGAGATCCAGTGACCTGGTGGTCACCCTGCTGGAGAGCACCAACGTCCACGTGCGCACCGTGCTGCTGGGCCAGGCCGCCCAGCTGACGGCCGGTCTGTGCTTCTCCTTCCTGGGGGACCACGGCGAGGTGGCCCGCTTCCTGACCCGATATCGCACCATGTGGGAGACCTCCTACCAGGAGCCGAGCGACAGCCAGCACGAGCGCTTCGACCGCAGTTATCACCGGATGCGCGACCGACTCGTCTGCCGGCTGCGGCACGTGGGGGACAGCGTCCGCGACACGCCCGGCGCGGCCCCCACCCCGCTGGAGCGGTCCTGGCTCAGCCACTGCGCCGACCTGCGCGAGAAGGTACTCGCGCTGTCCGGCGCCGGCGTCCTGGCCTTCCGCGACGGCGCGGCCCCCGACCCCCAGGCCGCCTTGGCCATCGTCCTCAGCTCCTACGTCCACATGACCAACAACCGGCTCGGCGTGAGCATCCTCGACGAGATCTATCTGTCGTACGTCATGGACAAGGCGCTGTCGGACATGGCCGCGCAGGAGGTGCCACGGTGACCGCACAGGATCTGCCCCGGCTCCGCCAGGAGGTCGTGCTCGGCCCCGCCCTGCGGACCGGCCCGAAGACGGTGCACCACGTCAAGGACGCCCGTACCGGCTGCTACTACCGGGTCGGCCCCCGCGAGCACTTCATCATGGGCCTCATGGACGGCCGCCACACCCTCCAGGACATCGGACGCCGGTACAGCGACACCTACGACCGCCGGCTGGGCCCGGACCACTGGGGGCAGATCTTCACCCTCCTCGGCCGCTACCAACTGCTCGACGGGCATGCCGACACCGCGGTCCTCGACAAGCTGAGGAAGGCCCGCGAGGACAAGGAGTCCGCGCGGCAAGGGTGGCTGCGGCGGCGCTGGGTGCTGCTCCGGCCCGACCGGCTGTGCGCCGCCCTGGCGACGCGCCTGGCCTTCGCCTTCCGTGCCGGCTTCGTGATACCCGCGCTGATCCTGGTCGCCGCCGTACAGGCCCTGGTCTGGACCCACGCGGCCACCCTCAGCACCGAGGCGGCCCACCAGCGCACATGGGCGATCTCGATACCGGTCTCCGTACTGCTCGTCTGGGTGATCACAGCGCTGCACGAATTCGCGCACGGCGTGACCTGCCGCCACTTCGGGGGCACGGTCACGGAGATCGGGGTCAGCTGGCGGTTCCCCCTGCTGGCCCCCTACTGCCGGACCGACGACATCGTGCTGTTCCACCGCCGCAGAGCCCGAGTGGCGACGGCGTTCGCCGGGGTCATGGTGAGCCTGCTGGCCATGGTGCCGGTCGCCGGATGGTGGTGGCTGACCCGCGACGGTGGTCCGGGCCATTCGCTCGCCGCCGGGGTCCTGCTGTTCGGCAGCGCGGGCTCGTTGCTGAACCTGCTGCCATTCCTGCGATCGGACGGATACGTGATGCTGACGCACGCGCTCGACCTGGCCGACCTGCGCGGCGAGAGCTACCGGTTCTGGCGGCTGTTCCTGCGCCGGGGCGACCCCGCCGCGCGCGAACGACTCAGCGTCTACCCGGCCCGCGACGCCCGCGCGTACGCCGCCTACGGGCTGGTCTCGCTGCTGTTCGCGCTGTCGGTGTACGGCTGCCTGATGTGGTTGTGGTTCGCCACACTCGAACGCTGGACGGGACCGGTGTGGGCCGTGGTGATCCTCGCCGCCGAGACCGCCGTCGTGGTGGTCCTGGTCCTCGCGGCGGCCCGAGCCCGTTCCGGCGGACGGCAGGCCGCCGATGCGTGACGGCCTCGCGGTCCGCACCAGCGGACTGACCAAGCGGTACCGTCCGGAGGCCGGTGTGTTCGACCTCGATCTCGTCGTGCGCACCGGAGAGGTGTACGGCTTCCTCGGGCCGAACGGGTCCGGGAAGACCACCACCATGCGGATGCTCGTGGGACTCGTCCGGCCGACGTCGGGCACCGCCTCGGTGCTCGGCCACCCCGCCGGCAGCTCCGCAGGCCTGCGGGGCGTGGGCGCGTTGATCGAGTCACCCGCCCTGTACCCGCACCTGTCCGGGCGCGACAACCTGCGCGTCCTCGCCCGGTACGCAGCCCTTCCCCCCGGCCGCGTCGACGACGTGCTCGAGGAAGTGGGCATGGCCGCGCGAGCCGACGTCGCCTTCCGCGCGTACTCGCTCGGCATGCGGCAGCGGATCGCGGTGGCGGCCGCGCTCCTGAAGGACCCCGCCCTGCTGATTCTCGACGAGCCGACCAACGGTCTGGACCCGGCGGGCGTCGCCGGCATACGGGAGCTCATCACGGGGCTGCGCCGTCACCAGCGCACCGTCCTGCTGTCGAGCCACCAGCTGACCGAGGTGGAGCACCTGTGCGACCGGGTGGGCGTCATACGTCACGGCCGGCTGGTCGCGGAGGGCACCGTCCCGGAGCTGCGCCGGGGCGCCGGACACGAGGGCCTGACGCTCACGGTCGATGAGCCGGCACGCGCCGCCGACCTGCTCGCGCGGCTGCCGTCCGTCCGCTCGGCGACCGTGGACGACGGGAAGGTGCGCGTGGCCGTCGACCCCGGCCAGGCGGCGGCCGTCAACCGGTTCCTCGTGGAGAACGGACTGGCCGTCAGCGAGCTCCGCCGGCAGACGGTCTCCCTCGAGGAGGCCTTCTTCGAGCTGGTCGCGGACCAGCCCACATCGGGAACGGGAACGGAACGCCAGGGAGTGGTCAACCGGTGAACGCCGTGGTGCAGGCGGAGCTGCTGGCGGCACGCAAACGCCCCGGCGTGTGGATCGTCGGCGGCGTGTGGATCGCCCTCGCCCTGGTCTTCGGCACGGTGGTGCCGGCCGTCGTCTACCTTGCCGTACGGAACCGGCCGCCCGGCGCCGCCGGTGACCCGCAGGAACTGATCGACGGCCTGCTTCCGGACCGCTTCCTGTCGGGGACCGTGGCCCTGTACCCGATGTTCGGCAGTGCACTGATGCTGATCCTCGGCGCGGTGCTCACCGGAGGCGAGTTCCGGTGGGGAACCTGGGGGACACTTCTGGTCCAGCGGCCCGGCCGCACGGGCGCGGTCCTCGGCAAGGCGGCGTCCGCGGCGGTGGTGGTGCTCTGCGTCACGGCGCTGGTGGTGGCGCTCGGCGCCGCATCCGGCGCCGTCGCCGCGGCGCTCACCGGCCGGGCGGCGCACTGGCCGGACGTGTCAAGCCTCGCGGCCGGAGTCGCGGCCGCCTGGCTGATCAGCATGGCCGCGGCGAGCCTCGGCATGTTCCTGGCGATCCTGCTGCGCGGCACCGGCGCCGCCATCGGGGTGGGGCTGCTGTGGCTGCTGGCGATGGAGAACCTGGTCTCCGGGCTGACCGGGACCCTCCCGGTGCTGAAGGGGCTGCAGCGGCTGCTGATCGGGCCGAGCGCGGGCTCGTTGGCCGCCGCCCTCGACCCGTCCGGCACGGCCGGCACCTCGGTTCCCGGGGTGGTCTCGGTGTCGGGACCCGTCACGGCGAGCATGGTGCTGACGGCGTACATGGCGGTCTTCCTCGGCCTGTCCGCCCTGCTGCTCTCCCGGCGCGACGTGGCCTGAAGGCCCGCCTGCCACGGGCGAAGCGCACCGTCGGCGGCGGAGCCACGCACCCCGGCTCGCCCGGCACGGCCTCGTGCTCCGCTGCGGCCTCGGCCGACGTCGCGGACGGCGTCGGCCGGACGCGGAGGCGGCCTCGCCGCTTGTCGCCCGGATCCCGGACAGGGCATAGCTGCGACACCCCGCGGTGCTGCCGGGGGCTGGTACCCCCGACAGGGCAATCGGAGTGCTCGCCACGATCGCCGAACGCCAAAGCTGCGTCGGCGACCACTGGTTCACCGCCGGTGTCCTGTCCGAGCGATTCGGCGCCCAGGTCGTCGCGACGACCCGCACGATCAAGCAGATGCACCACAACGTGTCAATCCGTACAGGCTTTTGGGACAAGTACTTCCTCGGCCAGATCCCGGACGCCCCGGTCACGGCCGTCACCGTGCCCGACAACCGGTTCACGCTCGAAGGTCATGATCTGCTGATCATCGAAGCCGGCCACAGCGACACCGACGACACAAGCGTCCTGCACGTCCCGGACCTCGAGCTCGTGGTCGCGGGCGATGTGATCTACAACGGCGTGCACCAGTTCCTGGTCGAGGCCGGGCACGGTGGCCTGGACGCGTGGCGCCAAGCCATCGCAATCGTCGAAGACCTCAGGCCCCGCTGGATCGTCGCTGGCCACAAGAACAAGCAGCATGATGACGACGCCACTCGCACCATCAATGAGACCCGCGAGTACCTCGACACCGTCGACGAACTGCTCCTCCAGCACGGCAGCGCTCGCGACTTCTTCGACGCCGAGTTGGAGCGGTTCCCCGAGCGCCTGAATCCGGGCGCTCTGTGAGGCGGAGCCGTCGCACTTTACTCCTGGCTGTCACGTAGTCAGTGATCATCGAATGACGATCGTCCCCGGGAACCCCGGGGGCGATCGCTGTTCACATGTGCCTGCGGATCAGCTGCCGATCAGTCGATGCGGTCGCTCAGGCCCAGCACCTGCGGGTCGTCGCTGGGAAAGTCCCTGGGCATGCCCGGCACGTGGATGGTGCGCCCGTACACGCCGGCCAGAAACTCGACAACGCCGACCGGGAACTCCGACCAGTCGCCGTTGTCTCCGCGGACGACCACGGGCCACGCGTCCGGATCCGCAGGGCTTGTCCGCCAGTAGAAGGAGTCCCCCGAATTGGACTCCGCCCAGGAGATCAGGCCTCCCGGCTGTGGGAAGGGAACGTAGCCCTCGGTGTCGCCCATCTCGTACAGATCCTGAAGGATCTCGTCCTCCCTGGACGCGGACGCCCATGACGCCTCGGCGCCGGGCCGGGGAGCGGAGACCGTCAGGAAGTCGTCGACGACCAAGACCGGATACGCCTCCGCCAGAGCGCGGAAGTCCGAGGGCAGCGCCGTCCCGAGGGCGCGCGTGGTCAGCACAGTGAAGCCGCAGTAAATGAGGATCAGCCGAGGTACGGCCGAAAGGGATGGCAGGACCCCGGCGGTGTGATTGTCGGGGTCCTCGTCTTGGGTCGAGTAGGAACCACACAGACCGGTTGAGTCGACTTCACGGCTGGGTTCGTCGCTGGGCGACGTCGAACGCGGGCGCGAGCGGGGCCAGTGCCGCGCGGAGTTGGTCTGGCAGCGAGCCGGAAGGCACGACCAGTCCTCCGGCACCGAAACTCCCGGCGGCCCCCGCGTTCCCGGTCGGCTGGAGCCAGCTTTCCAACGCGATGCGAACCGCCGCGGCCACGCTCGCCGCGAGAACGCGGGCTGTGTGCGCTCCGGCGTCGCCCAGGCGTTCGGCGATCACCGCCGTGAGAGGCGGCTCGATGTCGGCGGTGGTATCGAGGAACGCGTCGCGCAGCGCGGTCCGGGTGGTGATCAGCAGCAGTGCCTCGTGTTCGCGCTCACCGGTGTTCGTGTACTGCTCGACCACCGCTTCGGTGACGGCGTCAGCCAGGCGCACTCCTGCGGGCCGGGCCGCGACTGCCGCCGCGATCCGCGCCTCCCGGTCCGCGGTAACAGCGGAGACGATCGCCTGCTCGCGGCTGGCGAAGTAGTTGTTGTAGGTGCGCGGCGAGACCCCGGCCGCCTCGGCGATGTCCTCGACCCGCACCTGGTCGGGGCCGCGCTCCACGGCCAGGCGCAGGGCTGCCTTGCGTAGCGCCTCGCGGGTGGCCTGCTTCTTCCGCTCCCGCAGCCCTGGTGGTGGTGTCGTCACGGCGTCAGCGTTCCACACAGGGCTGCGTGCACGCAAACTTGCGTGCACGCACTTTTACTGTCAGCCTCGTCCCGAACTGAGACCGACAGAGAGGACGTCACCGTGCGAGCAAGAGGAATGACCTACGACACCGGATTCGTCGTGCATGGCCAGACATCCCGCGAGCACTTCGACCTCGCGGTGGTCCGGCGCGAGCTCGCCATCATCCGCGACGACCTGCACTGCAACGCGGTCCAGATCATCGGCGGCGACCCGGGCCGACTGGAGCTGGCCGCCGGTGCCGCCGCCGAGCTCGGCCTGGAGGTCTGGTTCTCGCCCTATCCTCTGGAGTTGGATCCGGAGCAGGTCCTCACGCTCTTCCGCGACTGCGCCGAGCGAGCGGAACGGCTCCGGCAGCAGGGGGCCACAGTCGTGTTCGTCGCAGGGGTCGAGCTGAGCGTGATGAACCGCGGGTTCCTGCCCGGTGAGAGCCCCGAGGAGCGGGTAGAGCAGCTGATGAGCCGGCCCGACCGGCGGGCCGAAGCGATGCGTGAGCTCGGCGTGCGCATCAACGCATTCCTCCGCGACGCCGCGGCCACGGTCCGCGAGCGGTTCCAGGGCAAGCTCACCTACGCGTCCATCCAGTTCGAGCAGGTCGACTGGACTCCCTTCGACATGGTGACGTTCGAGCTCATCCGCTCCGCCGAGGTTGCCGACCGGTTCCGGGACGCGGTGCGCACCCTGGCCCAAGGTCCCAAGCCGCTCGCTATCACCGGGTTCGGCACCGCGGCCTACCGCGGCGCGGGAGACCGAGGTGGGCGGGTGCTGGAAGTGGTCGAGCACGATCCCGAGACCAAGGCCCCTGTACGACTGAACGGCATATACGAGCGCGACGAGGCCGGCCAGGCCGCATATCTGAGCGAACTGCTGGAGATCTTCGAGACCGAGGGCGTGGACAGCGCGTTTGTGTTCTTGTTCGCCTTGCCCGGCTACCCGCACCGCCCGGACGGCGACCCCAGGGACGATCTGGACCGGGCCGGCCTGGGCATCGTCAAACTCCTCGAAGGGCGCCGGGGGCAGACCTACCCCGACATGGAATGGGAACCCAAGGCCGCCTTCGAGGCAGTGGCGCAGCGGTATCGGAGATGACAGGCCCCGCGCACGGTGACCACGGTTCGGGATCTGCACTGCGGCGCAGCGCAGATCCCGAGCAAATGGAAGAGGTATTCGCCGAACCCGGCGCAGACCCCTACGACCAGGAGCGGGCGCGGAGTATCGCGGAGGATGCGTACACCTCGCCCTGGCGGCCGGAACGGACCGCTGCAGATCGCGACGATCACGGCAGGGGCTCCGTCGCCGTAAATCCGTTATTTACTGCGGCAGTTGCGAACACTTCTCTGTGATCGGGCATCCACTCGAATGTGGTTCTGCTGTGCGGACTTGAGGGGAGGGGACTGTCAGTGCACGACGCGGGCCAGGCCTGGCGCCAGGCTGTTTGCCTGGGTCATGCCCTCAGATCCTCCGTCACGGGCAGGCACTCGGCGAGCAGGTCGACGACGTCGCGCCAGGCTCGCTGCGCGTGCTGTCGGTGGTAGCCGACGCCGGGGACCGTGAGGTGGTCGACCGGCGGGTGGTGGAAGGCGTGCAAGGCGCCGCCGTAGACCGCGAGGCGCCAGTCGACGCCCGCGGCCTGCATCTCGGCAGTGAACGCGTTTCGTTGTGCGGGCGGCATGATCGGGTCTTCCGATCCGACCCCGGCCCACACCGGGCAGCGGATGCGCGCTGCCTCGCCCGGCCGGCCCGTGGTCAGCGCGTTGACTGTCCCGATCGCGCGCAGGTTGACGCCGTCGCGCCCGAGTTCCAGCGCGATGGCGCCCCGGTGCCGTAGCCGATGGCGGCGATCCGGTCGGGGTCGGTCCGGGGCTCGGTGCGCAACTCGTCGAGTGCCGCGTGGCCGATGTGCCGCATCCGGTCGGGATCAGAGAGCAGCGGCATGCAACGGGCCAGCATCTCCTCGGGGTCGCCCAAATAGCGCCCGCCGTGAAGGTCGAAGGCCAGCGCTACGTATCCCCGCTCGGCGAGAGCATCGGCCCGGCGGCGTTCGACGTCGCTGAGCCCCATGCCCTCTGGTCCGAGCAGCACCGCGGGCCGGCGGTCGACACCGGCCGGGAGTGCGAGGTGCCCGATCATCGTCAACCGTCCGCCGGGTACTCGACCGTACGCGTCGTAATCGCCGTCATGAGACTGGACTGTAGTGATCGTCGAGCCCGGCCCGGCCGGTGTTCTGCCGCTGGCAGAACACCGGCCGGGCCCTCTGAAATGCGCGGGCCGAGCCCTCATCGTCTCATTGCCGCCTTTGGCGCGTACCTCGATCACCCCCCAACCCGTCGGCTACTCCGCCAGCGGGCGCCACGTCCCCCTCCGGTTCCCCGCGATTCCACCCCGAGAATCCGCGAACCCGTCGGCTTGCCGGCCGGCGGACTGGCGGTACGTGGAGGCCGCGGGGTCTGTCCATTGAACGGCACCTCTCTGTGTCAAGCGGGGGCGATCAGAGAGGTATCCCAACGTGTTGGATCGGCGCCGGAGATCGTGGTCTGCAGCCATGATGTCCGAGGCTGTGGCAGGGGTCGCTCAAGTTACACCTGCCGCCTGCGGGCTGGCCCTCGAACGGCGTGCGTCCCGGCCACAGCCGCCGACGGGAGTGGCTCGAGAGAGGTCTGCACTGCCCAACGTTGCTCTGCCCTCCTCGTCGGTCACCTGGAGTCGACCACGAAGGAGACACCGTGCCACCCCGCCCCTCCGCCGACGCCGCATCAGGCCAGGTCACCATCGCCATCGACCCGCACAAGGCCTCCTGGACGGCCGTCGCCGTCGACGCCCGCCTACGGCCCATGGACGCCTTACGCGTCCCGGTCAGTCGAGCCGGGTACCGCGACCTACTCCGCTTCGCCCGGCAGTGGCCCAAGGCGATATGGGCCATTGAAGGCGCCAGTGGCCTGGGTGCCCCGCTGACCTCTCGGCTGGCCGCCGATGGCATCTCGCCCACGGACGTGCCGGCCAAGCTCGCCCGCCGGGTGCGGCTGCTGTCCACCGGCCACGGTCGCAAGAGCGACGAGGCCGACGCCCTGTCCGTGGGGATCGCCGCCCACACCGCAACCAGGCTCCATACCGCCCAGATCGACGAGGCCTCGCAGCCCTGCGCACCCTGACCGAGCACCGCGACGACCTGGTCCGGACCCGCACCCAGACCGTCAACCGCCTCCACGCGTTGATGACCAAGCTCGTGCCCGCCGGCCTGCCCCGCAAGCTGACCGCCGATACCGCTGCCGCAGCCCTGCGGGGCATCCGGCCGAAAGCATCGCTGGCCCGCACCCTGCGCGGCCTGGCCACGGATCTGGTCGTCGAGATCCGCCGCCTGGACCGCCGGATCACCACCGTCACCGAGCAGATCACTACAGCAGTAACCGAGACCAGCACCACCCTCACCGAGCTCCACGGCATCGGGAACCTGTTGGCAGCGAAGATCCTTACCCGCAACGCAGGCGTCGGCCGCTTCCGCTCGGAGGCTGCATTCGCCTCCTACTGCGGCGTGGCACCCCTGGAGGTGTCCTCCGGGGACGTGAAGCGACACCGACTCTCGCGAGCAGGAGACCGGCAGCTGAACTCCGCCCTGCACGTCATGGCCATCACCCAGATCCGCCACCCCACCCCGGGGCAGGCCTACTACCAGCGCAAACGCCGCGAAGGAAAAGGCCACAAAGAAGCCCTCCGCTGCCTCAAGCGCCGACTTGCCGATGTCGTCTACCGCACGATGCTCCGCGACCGGGATACCTCTCTGATCGCCCCCGCTTGACACAGAGAGGTGCCGTTCTTTGTACAGTCCCCGGGCTGGCGCTGGACAGTCGTCGGGCATGCGGCTTCTTGGGCCGCGGCAGCGTGTGAAGCGCGAGTATCCGAGGCCTGCCAAGCAGAACGCGTACGGCTGCCCGTGGTCGAGTGCTGCTTTGTTGTCACGCTGGCCGTGGACAGGAACCGGGGACGGCTGCGAGGTCCGGCAGCGGACCGTCCTGATGACGCACCGGCGCTAGCGGCTACTTACCGGTCGTCCTTGCTCTGGTCGTCTTCGAAGATGAAGAGTGGCTTGGCGCGACGTGCTGGTGTTTCGGCGAGCTCGATGGCTTCGGTGAAGCGTTCGAGTGGGAACGGCGTACCTTGGGGGATGCTCAGCACTTCATCGGCGACGAGAGTGCGCACCTGGGACAGTGCGCGCAGCGCCTCCTGGGGCGAGGCGGTGCCGAACCAGCGGTTCAGCCAGAAGCCACGGACTGTTTTGGTCTCGTAGATGACTGAGCGTGCCTGGAGCGGGATCGTCAGCGCCGCCGGGTCGGTCTGCCGATGGGTGGAGAGTGCGCCGTAGACCACGACCTGTCCGCCCGGAGCCAGTGCCTGGGACACCTGGGCACCCACGTGGCCCGCGACGCAGTCGATGGCCTTGTGCACGCCGTCCAGTCCCGCGGTCTCGGCTACCCGCTGCACCAGGTCCTCGTCCTCGGTGCAGATGACCTCGTCACCACCGAGCGCCTTGATCTCCTCAACGGCGTCGCGCCGCCGCACGACATTGATCGTGCGAATGCCCAGATGCCTGCACAGTTGGATCACGAGTCGCCCGACGGTGGAGCCGGCGGCGGTCTGCAGCAGCCATTCGCCCGGCTGCACGTTGAGTTCGCGCGTCACGAGGAGCAGCGCGGTCAGGGGGTTGACGGCGAGCTGACAGGCGCTGGAGTCGCTCAGATCGTCGGGGATGGGCAGGAGCCTTCGTGTATCGGCGACAAGGTATTCCTGCCAGGTGCCGGCCACGGGAGGCCCGGGTACCGCGGGGACCGCGGCGACCACCACGCGCTCGCCGGTCGTCAGTCCCTCGGTATTCGGGCCCAGGGCTGCGACACGGCCCACGCATTCCATGTGACCGCCGACGGCCGGAAACTCGGGGGAGAAGCCGTAGCGGCCACGCAGCACGTGCAGATCGCTGGCGTGAATCGGGGTCGCCTTCACACGGATCAACGCCTGGCCGGCTTTCGGCGTGGGAACGGGCCGGGATTCCAGCCGCAGGACCTCGGTGGGTTCGCCGACCTTGCCGGCTACGAGCGCGCGCAGGGATTGAGGCATGGGGGACCTTTCGTTTCTCGGAGTCCTTTGGATCTTTTGTTTCTGCATTTCGGAGCCCGGCCCGGAATTTCAAGGGGCAATGTGGCGTCCGCTGAACGCCCGCTGCCTAGATTCGGCTCAGGGGGCCGACGAGTGTGCATCTGCAGGTTGGCGATCGAGTCACGCCCCTGTGGTCGTGTCCGTGCAGAACAGCAGCGAGCATCCAGAATTACCTAATTCTGACCGCATTTCCTCATTTGTGGAGGAAATGAGTGTGATGTTCAGGCGTAATCGGCGTCCGAGGGGTCGGCGCAGTACTTCGCGTACTCTGTCCCGGCGAAGTGCTCGCCCAGCTTCCGGGAGAAGTACTGGAGCATGGGCAGCGGCCGGTGGTTCATCACCAGATGCTGTGTCTGTCCCTCTTCATTCTTGTAGACGACGGCGATGTTGGCGATCGGCCTGCCGTCCACCGTTGCCGCGTAGTCCTCGACGAATCCGTTCTCTCCGTACTTGCCGATGTAGATGAAGTCCTGGAATTCGTACAGGGTGCGCGCGTAGGACAGGATGGCGAGGACGTCCTTGGCTCCGTGGACGGTACCGGTGAGGACGCCGGCTTCCAGCGTCACATCGTCGGCAAGATTGTCCAGCCAAGGGGGGTAGTAGTCCTTGCGCTGCCGTGCCGGGTCGCCGCTGCCCAGATACGTCGGTGGCGTGTTGTAGGTCATTTTCAAACTCCTTATCGGTTGAACTTTCTACAGAGTTGCAAGACGTGACAGGCATCGTCCAACACAAGTCAGAGACTGCCGCCATCTCGCTGAGAGATACTCGGGGCTGGCTGGGGGATACTCGGAGGGTGGAACTGCGCCAGCTCGAGTACTTCGTCGCGGTCGCCGAGGAAGCGAACTTCACCCGCGCCGCGGCACGGGTGCACGTCGTCCAGTCGGCGGTCTCCACCACCATCAAGAACCTTGAGCGGGAACTCGGCACACCGCTGCTGGAGCGCACCCCCAAACGCGTGCTGCTCACCGATGCCGGTGCCGCGCTGCTCCCGCGCGCGCACGCAGCTCTCGACGCGGTCCGGGAGGGCGTGGACTCGGTGGCTGAGGTCCGCGGCGGACTGCGCGGCACCCTGCGGCTGGGCGCGATAGCCACGGTCGGGCTCATCGACCTTCCGGTGTTCCTTGGTGAATACCACCGGCGCCATCCCCGGGTGTTCCTGCAGACCAGCACCGCCCCGTCCGGCTCCCAGGGCCTGGCCGAAGCCCTCCTCGAACGTCGGCTCGACCTCGCCTTCGTCTCGGGGCCCGGGCCGCACCCGTCAGGCCTCGCGCTGACCGACCTCGCCACCTCGGTGCTCGACCTCGTCGTACCGGCCGGCCATCCGCTCGCAAAACGCCCCACTGTGTCGATCACCGAACTGGCCGGCCTGGAATTCGTCGACTTCCCCGTGGGCTACAGCAACCGGACCGTCGCGGACCGGGCCTTCGACGCCGCCGGCGTCCCCCATCACGTCGCCATCGAGATCACCGACATCACCACCGGCGTTGCCTACGTCCAAAATGGTCTGGGCGTGGCGCTGCTCCCACGCGTCGCCGTCGGTAAGGCACAGGACGTCGCCACGCTGACGGTCGAGGATTCGGATCTGGAATGGCGGTTTTCCCTGGCCGCTCCGTCCGAGCGCCCGCCCGGTGCTGCGGCACGGGCCATGATCGCGATGGCGCACGAGTTTCTCTGGCGAGGGTGAGCAGCACCTCAAAGTGCATTGCTCCAGCCGTAGATCGTGATCACGGACCGGGGTTGCTCAGCCCAGGTAGATGTCCTTGCGGGCGGCCACGAACTCCTCGATCGACTGTGCTGGAGTTCCCGTCACACGCTCGACGCCGTCGGCCGTGCGGTTGTAGCGGTCGTCCCGGTGCAACCGAGCCATTGTGGCGACGTGCTGTACGAGGTGTGGCGGCATCCCCATCTTCGGGAGCTGCGCCTCCCACTTCTCCGGGGGCACGTCCACGTAGGACACCTGGCGTCCCAGTGCCCGCGAGAACTCCTCGGTCAGCTGCGTCATGTCGACGGAGCGGGGCCCGGTCAGCTCATAGACCTGCCCGATGTGCGGAGCGGGGTCGCGGAGCACGGTGGCGACGACCCGGGCGACATCGTCCACGGCGATCGGCGAGGTGCGTCCGGCGCCGAACGGCAGCGCGATCGAACCGTTCTCCTTGATTGACCGCGCCGCCATCATGGTGAACAGCGGAGTGTCCAGGAACGCCGTCGGCCGGATGTGCACCACGGGCAGCCCCGACCAGTTGAAGACCTGTTCCGCCAGCCAGTGCAGCCGCTGCTGGTGCGACTCCTTGGTGCTGGTGGCTGTCATCTGTGACACCGTCATCTGGGACAGGCCTACCAGGGCCTGAAGCTTCCCGTACTCCTTCGCAACGGAGGCCACCACGGTCGCGGCCAGCAGGTGGTCCGGCGACACGCGCATCGCGAAGTACATGCGCGTCACGCCCTGCAGCGCGGCCGCTACGGTCTCGGGCCGGGTCAGGTCGCCGAAGACGACTTCCGCGCCGAGCTTGCGGAGCTCGGCCGCACGCTCGTCCTCGGTGCGGACCATGAAACGCACCGGCACGTCTTGAGCACGCAAGTGCTCGAAGACCGTACGACCCACACCGCCGGCGCCGGGGATAAGAACAAGGTTGTTGGCACTCATCAGTCAATCTCCTTCGGAGTGATGGATATTCGAGTTGAGGTGTGATCAGAGCGGCAGTGGAGCTGTCAGCAAGACATAGGCTTCGGCGGTGTCAGCGCTGATCCGGGTGGCCTTGCCGACGCCGGCGCTACGGGCGATGCCCGCCACGGAGAGCTCGCCTGTCGTGGCGCGCTCCTTGAGCTGCCGCAGCATGGTCTCGATGATGGCGGTGTCGGCGGCGTCACTGCGGGGGCCTTCCCGGCAGGCGCTCGCCTTCGGTGTCTCGCGGGGATGGTTTGTGGTCACCGTTGGACTCCTTCGGTCTGGCTTTGGGATTTCTCACCGCCGCCGGCCACGGCGACGTCCTTGCGCGGCAGGAAGATCAGCACGACGACCGCACCGACCAGTGCGACGATTGCTGCCCCTACTGCGGTGATGTGCATGGCGTGATTGAAGGCGTCGTGTGCGGGCTGCACGAGCGCCCTGCCGGCCGGTCCCAGTTTCTCGGCGACGGTCAGGGTCGCTTGGACGGATTCACCTGCGGCGTGCCGGTCGGAGGGGGGCAGTACGTTCAGGTGGCCGTCGATACCGCTGCGGTAGGTGGTGGACAGTAGCGATCCCAGCACGGCGACGCCCATGGCTCCGCCGACCTGCCGGAAGGTGTTGTTGACCGCGGACCCGGAGCCGGCCTTCTCCCGCGGTAGCGACGACATGATCACGACGGTGGCGGGCGGCATCACATGCGCCATGCCCGTGCCCATGAAGAAGAACAGCACTTCCAGTACCCAGATAGGGGTGTTCTGGTCGAGGAGCAGGAAGCCGCCAAAGCCCAGGGCGGTCAGAACGAGGCCGGCGGCGCACACGGATCGGACTCCGAAGCGGTTGACGGCCAACCGTGCCCGCGGGGCGAAGAACATCTGGGAGGCGGCCAGCGGCAGGACGAGCAGTCCGGACTGCAGGACGCTGTAGCTTCGCACGCTCTGGTTGTAGAAGACACTGAAGAACGTGACGCCCATCAGGGCGAAGAAGACCAGGCCGATGGCGGCGACCGACGCGGAGAACCGCCGGTTGCGGAAGTAGGTGACATCGAGGGCCGGATGGTCGCTGCGTGCCTCGTACACCACGAAGCCGGCGAGGACCGCCAAGCCGCCGAGGATCGTCGCCCAGGCCTCGGGCCGGGTGAAGTCGCCGTACTGGCCGCCCTTGATGATGCCGTAGACCAGTACGGCCAGACCGGCGATCGACAGCAGCACTCCGAAAGGGTCGAGCGTGCCGGGCCTTGGGTCCTTGGAGTCGGGGACGACCACCACCATGGCGGCCATCGCGACGACCACGATCGGCACATTGACCAGGAAGACTGAGCCCCACCAGAAGTGCTCCAGCAGGACGCCGCCGGCGATGGGGCCGGCGGCGATGGCGAACCCGACCACACCGGTCCATATGCCGATGGCCTTGGGCTGCTCCTCGGGCTCGAAGACGTTCATGATGATTGCCAGGGTGGCGGGCAGGATGAAGGCCCCGCCGAAGCCCATCATGGCGCGGAAGGTGATGAGCTGCCCGGAGGAGTCCGACAGCGCGGACAGCACGGATCCCACGCCGAACACGGCCATGCCGAAGAGCAGTACCTTCTTGCGGCCGAGCCGGTCACCGAGCAAAGAGCAGCCCGGCGAAGACCAGCGTGTAGGAGTTGAGCGCCCACTCGAGCTGACTCTGGGTGGAACCCAGCCCGGTGGGAGCAGGCTGGGCGATCGTCTTCATCGCCACGTTGAGTATCGAGTTGTCCAGCATCACCACCAGGAGGCTGAACGCGAGCACAGCCAGGATGCCCCAGCGTCGGCGGTGGACCACCTCGGAAACCCTTCGCTGCTGGGCAGGCGCCGCGGGGGGCAAGGACGGCGCGGGTGAGGAGGATTCGGCGGGGGTGGGCGGTGACGCCACAGGGTCTCCAGTGCTGTCGGTGGATCCGCGAGTGCCGTCCGGAGGCGGTCGGCCTCGGGCGGCAAAGGGCAGCGCAAAGCCCTGCCTGACTTGCCTAGAGGGGCCTCATCGGCGAAATAGATGTCGGGATCAGACTAAACACGGGATAGGATAGATGACAAGATGCGACTATCTGAGGAGGGTGGTCCCGTGGGCCGCGTATCGAGGGCGCAGGCACAGGAGAACCGGCAGCACGTCGTGGGCATCGCCTCACGCATGTTCCGCGAGCGCGGCACCTCGGTCAGGATCGCCGACCTGATGCAGGCAGCCGGGCTCACCCACGGCGCGTTCTACAAGCAGTTCGCGTCCAAGGATGACCTGGTGGACGAGGCTATCGCCCACGCCTTCGAGGACCCGACGGCCCACTCGCCCGTGCCGCTCGAGGATCAGGCCGGGGAGTACGAAGCCGTCCGACGGACGTTGATCGAGCAATACCTCTCGACCTGGCACCGCGATCACGTCGGGGAAGGCTGTCCCGTCTCCGGATTTGCCCCCGATCTGGGGCGTGACCCTGACCAGGCCGCCCGCTCCCAGCAGGTCTACATCAACGGGGTGCGGAACCGGGCCGCACGGCTGGCCACCGGCGACGACGGACTGGCTCAGCTATGCACCATGGTCGGCGCTCTCCTCCTCGCCCGCGCTACCCGGGGCAACCCGATTTCCGAAGAACTGCTGCAAGCCGCGCACACCGCTCTCACCGAGATCGGCACCAGGCAATCCGAGCCGCAAGCGCACGGACCGACTCGGGCCGAGTGACGGCGGTGGCGACCGCCCCGGTTTCGGTTCGGCCCCGTCGCTTGACCATGTCCCTGGCGCAGCCGGCGCCTTCGAGGCTGCTCGTACCCGAACTCGGACCGGGCAGACCCGGCAAGAAGCCGAGATCCTCGCAGCGGACAAGGGCCTACGGCAGCGACCCATCCACGAAGACTTGCGATGCCGCCGCATCCGACGCACCATCCCGGACCGACAGCCAGCGAAAATCCAGACAACCACCGGCTTCGACGAAGACCGGTACAAGAAACGCGACACCACCGAGCGAGCGATGACCCGGCTCAAGCAGCACAGGTCGCGCCCACCCGGTATGCCAAGCGTGGCTGCGTCTTGCCCGGCGCTACCACCGCAGCCGCACTCGCCGTCTGGCCCCGCACACGATCGGCCGGACACCTCCCAGATTTTTCCCGGGTACAGGTATTCCCGCGCTGTACGTGCTCCGTCAGCCGAGGTGTTCGCGGAACCAGGTGAGGGCAGCGGTGCTGGCCTGGTCGAACTGTTCGACGTAGGGGTCGAAGTGGCCCCCGGGGAGCAGATGCAGCCGTTTGGGTTCGAGTGCTCGCTCGTAGGCCGCGAGGGCGAGGTCGGTGACGGTGACGGTGTCGCTCAGGGCGATCACCATGAGCAGTGGGGTGGGGGAGACCCGTGTGATCCAGGTTCCGGGCTCATACGTGCGGGCCGCGCGGGTGGACCGGATGGTGACCTTGTTCTCCCACATGCCGCCGGGCGCGGGCTGCAGGTAGAAGTCGAGGGCTTCCTGTGTGCGGTAGGCGGCGGGGACCGCGGGATCGCTGCTGACGACGGCCTGCGTGCGCGGGACCTCGCCGCGGAAACGCGCCCGCTCGTCCTCGGCGAAGGATTCTTCCAGCGCGGCGACGGCGTCCGGTGCTACGCGGCGTTGCCCCTGCTCGAATCCGCTGATGGTGGGCACCTGGGCGACCACCGCCCGCAGTCGGCGGTCGGTGGCGCCCAGCACGATGGCGTGGCCGCCGGCGTAGCTGGTGCCCCACAGACCGATGCGGTCAGGGTCGACCTCGGGCCGGCTCTCCAGGTAGGAGATGGCCCGTCGCCAGTCGGTGATCTGCTGCCAGGGGTCGACGTCCTGCCGGGGCTCACCTTCGCTGGCCCCGAAGGTGCGGTGGTCGTGCAGCAGCACGGCGAATCCGCCTTCGGCGAAGGCCCGCGCGAACGGTTCCAGGCCGTGTTCCTTGATCCCCGCATAGCCGTGGGCCATGGTGATCGCCGGATGCGGCCCCGGCCCGTCGGGCAGGCAGAGCCAGCCGCGCAGCGTGACTCCTGGGTCTGCGGCGAACTCGACGTTCTTTCGTTTGACCATGAACAACGGCCTCCTTGGTATGCCGGGACTCGGTCCCGGATGGATCAGATGAGCTTCAACGACGCCGCTCGGTGAATGCGCAGGCCGGGTTCTGGATGCTCGCCGAGGGGCGGTCACGGGCTGCGCGGTAGCGTGTGTGACGGCGCGTTCGTCGTACTGGGCGGCTGTCGGTTCACCAGCGTGGCGCGGTGTCGGCGAGTTGGAGTTGGCCCCTGCCGAAGGAGAAGTTCTCGTTCGGGGTGGGGATCAGCGCGATGAATATGTCGTCGGGTGAAATGCCGAGTGCGCCGGCCACCAGCTTGTTGATGGTGGCGGCAACGGCCCGCTTGTCCTTGAGGGGGCGGTGGGCGCCGAGGAGTACGGTGATGATCACGGCGTCGCTGCTGCGTTGCATGCCCATGAAGGTCGGGTCCAGGAACAGCTCGTTCTCGCCGTGTTCGCTGATCATGATGAAGCGGTCGCCCTCGGGGATGCCGAGGCCCTGGACCAGGGACTGGTTGAGGGCATCGGCGAGCGCGCGTTTCTGCTCCGCGGTGTAGCGGCGTGCGGGAACGTGGGCGTGGAAGACGGGCATGGGATCCTCCTTGGAGGACGGTGCGGTGCTGTGTCGGTCGGGCGCGGTGGCGACGAGGAGGGGCGCTGCGGCGCATGTCCGCCCGCGGGTCGCCGGGGACTTCAGACGAAGGCGCTCTGTCCGGTGATGGACTTGCCGACGATCAGGGTCTGCATCTCGCGGGTGCCCTCGTAGGAGTAGAGGGCTTCGGAGTCGGCGAAGAACCGGGCGATGTCGTAGCCGAGCAGGATGCCGTTGCCGCCGAAGATCTCGCGGCTCCAGGCGACGACCTCGCGCATCCGTGAGGAGACGAAGCCCTTGGCGAGCGCGGACTGTTCGTCGCGGAAGATGCCGGCGTCCTGCAGGCGGGCGAGCTGCACCAGCATGCCCCAGGAGGCGGTGATGTTGCCGAGGCTCTTGACGAGCAGGTCCTGCACCATCTGGAACTTGGCGATCGGGCGGCCGAACGCGATGCGCTCCTTGGCGTAGTCCAGGGCCAGTTCGTAGGCGCCGATCATGAGGCCCAGCGACTGCCAGGCGACTCCGCTGCGGGTCATGCGCAGGATCTCCGCGACGTCCCGGAAGGAGTTGATGTTCTGCAGCCGGTCCGTCTCGGGCACGCGCACGTCGGTGAGGGTGATCTCGGCGTTCTGCACGATGCGCAGTGCGATCTTGCCCTCGATCTTCTCCGGGACGAACCCGGGCGTGCCCTTCTCGACGACGAAGCCCTTGACGTGGTTGTCGTCGACGTCCCGTGCCCACACCACGACGTAGTCGGCGAAGGTGGCGTTGCCGATCCACTTCTTGGCGCCGTTGAGGACCCAGGTGTCGCCTTCGCGGCGGGCGGTGGTGCGCATCCCGCCGGCGACGTCGGAGCCGCCCAGGGGCTCGGTGAGGGCGAACGCGCCGATCTTGTCCATGGTGGCCATCTGCGGCAGCCAGCGGTCGCGTTGTTCCTGGCTGCCGCCGTGGTGGATGGAGTAGAAGGCGAGTCCGTTGTGGACGCCGAAGAAGGTGGCGACGGAGGAGTCCGTACGGCTGAGTTCCATGGCCATCATGCCGCCCAGCAGGTGGCTGACGGCCGACTGGTGCTCGCCGTAGCCGTCGTAGGACAGTGCGGCCAGGCCGCTGCCGCGGAACTTGTCGATCAGTTCGACGGGGAACTCGCCCTTGGCCCAGTTGTCGTTCACCAGGGGCTTGATCTCGTCCCGCATGAGGGTGCGGGCCTTGAGGAGGATCTTGCGTTCCTCGTCCGGGAGCAGCGCCTCGTAGTGGTAGAAGTCGGCGGCCAGATCGTCTTCCAGCGCGGTGAGCTCGTGGTCCATGTCAGTTCTCCTTGGTGCGGTTGGTCTGGGCGGTGCGGTGCAGTGCGGCCAGGACGGCGAGTTGCCTGCGGTCGCGTTCGCCGGCGAGGTCGGCGTAGCTGTGGGAGCCGTAAGCCTGCTCCACGGCTTTCACGACGCGTTCCTGGTCCGCGGGGTCGTTCGACGGCTGTCCGGGGGCCAGGTGGCCCATGGATGCGCCGATGTGCTCGATCAGGTGGCGGTAGCCGCCCGGGCCGCCGCCGAGGTGCTGGCCGAGGAAGAGGCCGACGGTGGCCCAGCGGATACCGAGCGAGGTCGTCAGCACCGTGTCGAGGTCGTCCGGGGTGATGACGCCCTGCTGGACGAGGTAGGTGGCCTCGCGGCTGACCGCGCGCTGGAGGCGGTTGCCGACGAACCCGGGGATCTCCTTGCGTTCGACGACGGGGGTGCGGCCGAGGAAGGTGTAGAAGTCGACGGCGTCCTGGACGGCGTCCTCGCTGGTGCACTTGCCCGGCACGACCTCGACCAGCGGGATCAGGTGGGGCGGGTTGAACGGGTGGCCGATGAGGATCCGGCTCGCGTCCTGGAGGTGCCCGGTGAAGGCGGTCGCGGGGATCGCGGAGGACGAGCTCAGCAGCAGCGCGTGCCAGGGGGCCTCCTTCACCAGTCGGGCGAACAGCCGCTTCTTGAAGTCGAGGTTCTCGGGGCCGTTCTCCTGGACGACGTCGGCGTCGTGGACGGCTTCGGTGACGTCGCCGGCGAGGTGTACCCGGCCGGCCAGGGCGCCGACGTCGAGGCCCAGGGCGGCCAGGTGCGGGGTGAACTGTGCCAGCGCGGTGTCGACGGCCTCGGCGAGGTCGGGGCGCGGGTCGCTGACCCGGACGGTCAGGCCGTGGGCGGCGAACAGCGCGGTCCAGGACAGCCCGATGGTGCCGGCGCCGATCACGGCGGCGGTGCGGAAGGGGTGGGTCATGGTGTGCCTGCCTGGAGGTAGTCGAAGACCGGTGTGACCGGCGCGAGGGTCAGGTCGGTGAGGATGTGGCTCGCCGAGACGATCTCCAGGACGGGCAGGTCGGCCAGCGGCGCAAGCACGTGCTGGAACAACTGCAGCCGCGCGGGGCCGGTGTAGGCGGCTTTGACGACGACGTCGGTGATCTGGGTGCGGACCAGTTCCTGGATGCGCGGGGTGCCGTCGTATCCCGGGATGGTCTTGAGCATGAAGGTCGGCACCGTGATCTGCGCCCGGGCTTCGCGTGGGTCGAGCGGGTGGTGCTTGTAGCCCATGGTCGCGGTGGCCACCCGCAGTGTGCCGTAGTCGAGGGTGCCGACCAGGGTGTCGTGGTCGGCGTACAGCTTCGGTGCGCCCATGACCTTCGGGTAGGCGCCGATCTCGCGTCCGGCCGCTGTCGCCGGGAAGTTGTCGAGGTACATCGCGTGCAGGTACTCGCCCCGCTCGTCCTCGAAGCTGACCTGGATTGCCTGGCCGCCCTCGGTGTAAGGGCCGTACCCGGTGACGTCGTTCATCTTCATGATCTCGAACCGGACCAGTGGCTCCTCGATGCGCAGGGGCTCGGGGACGACGGCGCGCAGCACGTCGGGGTCGGTGCGGTAGACGACGCTGAGGTATTCACGGTCGGTGAACCGCGGTGTCACGGGTGGGAACGCCGGGCTGGTCAGCGGGGTGGTCGCGTGGCGGCGTACGTCGGGGATCCGCATGTCACTTCCCCGTCCACCGCGGTGCGCGGCGTTCGGCGAAGGCGGTCATGCCTTCGCGGACGTCGGCCGAGGCCATCAAGTTGTCCTGCGCCTCGCGCTGCGCGGCGAAGGCGTCGGTCTCGGGTGTGCCGTCGGCGTGCCGCAGAAGGTTCTTCACCGCGGCTAGTGCGAGCGGCGCGTTGTGCGCGAGCTGCTCGGCGAGTTTCAGGGCGGTGGCCACGGCCTCGCCGGGCGCGGTGACCCGGTTGGCCAGGCCCAGTTCCCCGGCGCGGCGACCGCTGACGGGCTCACCGGTGAGCAGGAACTCCATGGCGAGGTGGTACGGGATGCGCCGGGGCAGCCTGATCACGCCGCCGCCCGCGGCGATCAGACCGCGCTTGACCTCGGGCAGGCCGAGCGTCGCGTCCTCGGCGGCGACGATGAGGTCGCACCCCAGGGCGAGCTCGAAGCCGCCGCCCAGGGCGAAGCCCTCCACGGCGGCGATCAGCGGCTTGGTCAGTTCGGCTTCGGTCAGGCCGCCGAATCCGCGGCCCGGGATCACGGGCAAGTCGCCGTTCAGGGCGGCCTTGAGGTCCATGCCGGCGCTGAAGGTGCCCTTCGCTCCGGTGAGGACACCGGCCCGCAGGGTGCTGTCGCTCTCCAGTTCGTCGAGCGCGGCGGTCAGGCCGGCGGCGACCGCGGAGTTCACCGCGTTGCGTGCCTGCGGGCGGTCGATCGTGATCAGGAGCGTCGAGCAGATCCGCTGGACGCGCACTTCGCTGTTCATGATTTCTCCCACTGCTCCGCGCGGCTCAGCCGGCGTCCGTCAACTCGGCGAGGACCTCAGCGGTGTCCTGGCCGGGAACCGGTGCCAGACGGCGGATCGAGCCGGGCGTGGCGGAGAACCTCACGGGGATCCCGATCGTGCGTACTGGGCCCTCGGTCGGGTGCTCGACCGTCTCCAGCAAGTGGCCCTCGCGGACGTAGGGGTCCTC
This sequence comes from Streptomyces sp. NPDC006207, assembly GCF_040613835.1. Lineage (NCBI taxonomy): Bacteria > Bacillati > Actinomycetota > Actinomycetes > Kitasatosporales > Streptomycetaceae > Streptomyces > Streptomyces sp. NPDC006207. The sequence continues at coordinate 31,101 of NZ_JBEXSX010000031.1, forward strand.
GTGCGAGTGGTCCAGCTCCAGCACCGGCCCCATCGGGATGCTGTGCTTGGTGCACACCTCGGTCCACTCGGCCGTGGTCAGCGCGGGCGCGCATTGGTCGACCAGGTCGGACAGGTCGTCGGCGTCGGCGATGTTGAGGACGGGGCCGTTGACCCTGGGGTCGGCGGCCAGGTCGGGACGGCCGGCGGCATGGAAGAAGTCGCGGTAGTTCTGCGGCGTGTACGGGATCACGGCGGCCAGGCCGTCCTTGGTCCGCCGCGCCTTGTGGTGCTGCGACAGCGACCGCGGGTAGCCGGTGGGACCTGTCGCCGGGTCGAAGGTGTGCCCGGCGAGGTGCTCGACCAGGTTGAACGTGATCAGCGTGTCGGCCATCGGGATCTCGATCTGCTGGCCGCGCCCGGTCCTGTTCCGGTGTACCAGGGCGGCGAGCACGCTGTAGGCGATGGTCAGGCCGGAGACCTTGTCGGCGAGGATGGACGGCAGGTAGAGCGGCGTGCCCAGGGCGCGGTTGGCGATGTCGACCAGTCCGGAGGCGGCCTGCACGGTCTCGTCGTAGGCGGCGGCGTCCGCCCGGTCGGAGTCGCCGCGGAAGCCGGCGGCGTGCGCGTAGACCAGGCCCGGGTTGTCGGCGGCGAGGTCGTCGTAGGTCAGGCCCAGACGGGCGAGCGCGCGGGGGCGCATGTTGGTGATCAGTACGTCGGCGGTGTGGATCAGCTCCAAGGCCTGGGCGTGCTCGGCCTCGTCCTTCAAATCCAGGGCCACGCTCCGCTTGTTGCGGTTGACATTGAGGTGCAGCGGGGTCATGCCCGGCGTGTTGCGGTACTCACCCACGTGAAGGGAGTCCGAGGGTGACTCGATCTTGATGACATCGGCACCCAGATCTCCCAGGATCTGGGCCGCATACGGGCCCATGACCACGGTCGAGAGGTCGATCACCCGCACCCCATCGAGCGGTCCGGGGGAGTGCATTTCCGCCACGGTCGCGTCCTTTCGCTGCTTTTGTCGGATACGAAAGAAACGCTAAGCGCACATTGCTGGCAACGGAATTATCGTATTGCTGACATCGGTGTGACCGCAGCGGTCACACCGATGCAGGCCCTTCGGCTGCGAAGTGGTCGGTACGGGCCCTGCACCAGCGTGTGCCGCGCAAAAAATCTTTTCACCACGCGATCAGGCCGTTCTTCCGGTGGCCAGCGCCGCCTCGAAACTTTTGGGCGCAATGGTGCCGCCTGATCCTCGTTTTAATCCTCGCTTTCTTCGAATTCAGTTTGGAGCCTGTGCCGGTGAACCAACCGACTGGCCCGGCCACGGCCGGGCCGATGTGAGCGGGCGAGTCCGGCCCTGGGGCATCGCACAGTCGGAGCGACTTGCTCACGTGCAGGCTCCGACCCGTGGATCAGGGATAATGTGTTGGAGTGGAAATATTCCATTTGCGATACTTTGTTGCTGTTGCGGAGGAGTTGAACTTCTCGGCGGCGGCCCGTCGCATGCACATGGCCACCTCGCCGCTGAGTCAGCGGATCAGGGACCTGGAGCGAGAGCTCGACCAGCGGCTCTTCGACCGCAGCACGCACCACGTCACCCTCACGCCGGCCGGCGAGGCGCTGCTGCCGATCGCTCGGGACGTTCTGGAGCGGGTCAATTCCATTCCCTGGCGGCTCCGTGAGGCGTCCGGGGTGGTGCGCAGCACCATGTTCGTTGGCATCCCTCCAGGGGTGCACCCGCGGATCAGGGAACAGGTCACCACGCTCGCCGAGCGTGTCGGGGAGTGGTGCGAACTCCTCACCTGGCCGGGCAGCTCCAAGGCACTGATCGCCGGCGTGTGCGAGAGCAGACTCGCGCTGGCGCTGGCCCGGCTGCCGATCAACGACCCCGTACTGGACGTCCTGCCCGTCCTGTCGGAACAGCTGGGAGCGGTGGTGCCCGCCGACCGGTTCGCGGGGAGGGACTGCGTGGCCCTTGCCGACCTGAGCGATCTTTCCTTCGTCGTCTCCCCCAGGGAGATCAGGCCCACCTATTTCGAACTGCTCGACCGGGAAATGGCGGAACGAGGGGTCAGGAAACGTATCAAGCTCACCGACACCGGCTACGACGGAATCGCCGAAGTGGTATCCGGAGGGATGGCCTTCTACTTTTCCATACTTCACGCGGAAAGCCCCATGCACGGCTATGCGATGGAGAACACGAGGGTCTTGCCGTTTGCGGATTTCGAGCCCCGGCTGGAGACCGCCCTGATCTGGCGGCGCGACCGGGCCGCTGTAGGGGACCTCGACAAACTCGTCGAAGCCGCCCGTGAGGTTTTTGCCGACCCGCTCCACGTTTGAGCCGGACGCCCAGTCCGCAACGCTCCTACGTACACCTAGCCGCCCCTTGAGGATGCCCGGCTACTGCGGAAGGTCCGCAGTGGCTTCAGCCATAAGCGCCTGTTCGGCCCAGATGGTCTTGCCCTGGCCGGTGTAGCGCACCCCCCAGCGCTGCGAGCATTCAGCCACGAGGAACAGGCCGCGCCCTCCCTCATCGGTGGTGTTCGCCCGGCGGATGTGCGGAGAGGTACTGCTGCCGTCGCACACCTCGCAGATCAGGGTCCGGTCGTGTATCAGCCGCAGCCGGATCGGCTCTCGGCCGTCAGCGGATGGCGTTGGTGACCAGCTCGCTCGCGATCAGCTCCGTGGCGAAGCCAAGGGGACCAAGGCCCCACTGTTCGAGTTGCCATATGACCTGGGAGCGGGCGTCGGCGACGGCGGCAGGGTCGCATGGCAGCTTCCAGGTGACCACCTGGTTGCCGCTGAGCGCACGCGTCCGAACGACAAGGAGCGACAGGTCGTCCTCGGCCGCCAGGAGCGGCGCCGCGATGTCCGCGGTTCCCGGCAGACGTCCTCGACCGATGGCCCGCTGCGCTGCATGGCCGTGCGCAGTAGGCGCGGCACACCATCGTTCGTGCCGCATGCGCGCACCAGACTGCCCGTGTAGAAGAGCAGAGTGCTGCCTTCGGCGAGCTCGAGGTTCAGTGGTTCGAAGACCGGCTCGCCCATGCCCAAGGGCCTGTTGCCGGGCGCATCGAGGACGTGGACGAGTCCATTTCGGTCGGCGACTGCGGGTGGGGGGTGGCCGGCACTGGCCACGACGCAGCGGCGCCCGACCGGGTCCCACACGGCGTAGAGGAACGTCGCGCCGACCAGTCGTTCCACAAACCACACGGACCACTCGTTGTGTCTGCCCGCGGCATAGCGCGAGACGATGTCATCCAACCGGGCCAGTACTTCCTCGGGCGCGAGATCGAGTTCCGACAGCGCCCGAACGGCTGCGCCGATCAGCCCGATGCAGACGGTGGCCTGCACGCCGGAGACCGAGACGTCACCGACGCTGAAGGCGACACGCATGCCGGACAGAGGGACCACATCGATCCATGAGCCGTTCACCCCCGTCCCACTACGGGCGGGCAGGTACGACCGGGTGATCTCAGCCGCGCTGTGGTCCGGTGCGGCAACGGTCTCCATACGCCTTCTCAGGTCAACCGCTGCAAGGTGCTCGTGGTGGTCGAGCCAGCTCCGCACCGCCTCGTTTTCGGAGATCTCCGGTAGCGGACCGGCGGATGCCAAGATCACCGTTCGCTTGCTGCCCGGTAGGACGGACGTCACGGAACAGGCCATGAGAGCGACCGGCACAGCACGACCGTGCCGATGCATGAGGACGGTGGAGAGCCAAGGAGTGCTGGCGGTGCCCGTGGCCAGCAACATCTGCTGGAGGCAGTCCCACGGAAGCACCGGGCACAGCTCACTCACCGGTCTGCCTACGACGTCGGCCGTCGCGTAGCCCAAAAGACGCTCGGCCGCCGGACTCCACCTGGACACCAGCCCCGCGGCGTCCACCACGAACGCCGCCGGACCTCCAGTGAGGGCCGGGGTGCCGGCGGCGGATGCCCCATCCACGGTGTCCATCTCACCGACCTCGTTCGGTGAGGAAACTCCTACACGACGACGATAAAACGCCGGCGGACCCGACGCCTTTCCACCGGTCCGGCCAGATGGCACCGCTCTTCCACGAACGGCCCCAGATGACTTTGCCCTCGTTCCTCAGAGAGCCAGCTGCGGGTACAAGCCGCGGGCCCGCGACCTCGCCTCGTCCCGACTGGAAGGCTGGGACTTGGGGCACCCGGCAACGGCACGACGGCAAGACCATATGGGCAGACGCACTACCGGACGGGCTCACCGGACCCAGAGTTGCGTCTAGTGCTGTGACCTTATCGGTTCGCTCGCACAGGGTCGGCCAGCACACCTGCCGGCAGTCGGGAACGACGTTGTCGCCCATCCGACCGTCCCGACCACCGACCCGGCGGACCTGGGCTCTGCAGCTCTCCTCAGGCGGCGACGGTTTCACCCAGGTCCACCTCGGCCGTCTCCTTTTCGGTGTCCCGCTGCCGCTTCGCCGGCGAGGCCAGGTCGGGGGCGGCGCGGTGCTCGGCGACCGTGGCGGCAGTCGTCAGCAGCGCTCCCGCGGCCAGCCAGAGCACCAGGGACAGGATGCGGCCGCCGAAGCCCGTCGAGTCGAAGTACAGCAGGCTGCGTGCGCCCTCCACGAAGCCGGCGCCATTCCAGAAGGCGTGCAGCGCGCCGAAGAAGCCGTTCTGCAGCGCGGGCTGGAGGATGCCGCCGGAGCTGGTGAAGTTCAGCATCACGAACAGCACCATCTGGACCGCCGTCGTCCAGCGCCCGAGGAAGGTGTGAAGGGCGATGCCGATGGTGAGGATGCCGGCCGAGTAGAGCCAGGCCATGACCCACACCCCGGGCAGGTTGTGGTCGACGATGTGGAAGACCGGCCCGGCCAGCACCACCGCTATGACGCTCATCACCAGCGCGGTGACCACGCCGATGACCGCCCGGGTCCCCATGCGCACGGCACCGGCGGCGCTGATGGCGGCGACGCCGGCGTTGGAGCCGATGGTCAGTGCGACCAGCAGGAAGAACAGGCCCTGGCCGGTCAGGTCGCCGCTGGAGAGCCGGGACAGGTCGGTGACGTGCAGGGGCGCGTCGTGCCTGCCGGCCACGGTCGTGAACACGATCTCCGCGGCGGTGGCGGAGGTGTCGGAGTTGGCCTTGGCGACCAGCAGTTCGGGGTGCTTGACGCTGGGCACGTAGGCGCCGACCAGGTCCCGGTCCATGATCCGGCGATGAGCCGCGGCCCGGTCGGGCTCGGTGGTGACGTCCAGCGCATCACCGGCCTTGTCTTTGATCGTCTGGGCCAGCAGCTGCACCCGTGGCGAGGTGCCGATGACGGCGACCTTCAGGCCCTGCGCATGCGGTGCGTGGAAGGCTCCGAGGTAAGCCAGCCCCATGCCCAGGCACATCAGCAGCGGGGTGATCAGGAGGACCACCACATGGCGGACGGTGCGGGATGTGCTGGTCGCTGTCGGCCGCCTTCCGGCCAGACGGTGGGTGCTCATTACGTGCCCTCCTTCACTGGGTAGTTGTAACGTACATATGAATTAGGTTGCATGTTGCAACCAGCGAAGAAGGGAGTGCCCCGCCATGCCCGACCGTGAGACGTCGACGGACGTCATTCAGCAAGAACTGACCGCATTCGCCCGCCGCGCCCGGCACAAGGCCGTCCAGCTCCACCAGGAGCTGACACTGGTGGCCCACAGCATGCTCGACCACATGCGCCGGAACGGCAGCTGCCACGCCGCCGACCTCGCGGCGCACTTCATGCTCGACAAGTCCACCGTCAGCCGGCAGATCGCCATGCTCGAGGCGGAGGGCATGATCGTGCGCGAGACCGACCCGGACGACCACAGGAGGCAGATCCTCAAGGCGTCCGAGAAGGGCCTGGACCAGCTGAAGGAGGCCAACCGGCAGCGCTGCTCCTCCTTCCGGGAGCGGTTCACCGACTGGGACGACCGCGACCTGGCCCAGCTGGCCGTCTACCTGCGGCGCTACAACGCCGCCGACGTCGACTGACGGAGATATCGCCGCCACCCGTGCCCGTGCTCGCCGATCGGGCAGCCTCTTCCGCATGGACAGTCCCAGCAGCCGAACCTGTGGCCAGTTCTCGCTCCAGGCGCAGGGCCGCCCGGTCTTCCTCGCTCGCGGGCGCCAAGCGGTTGACGGTCTTCCGGCGGCGCGACCTTCCCGGCAGGCCCAGACATGGACGGCCAGCCCGTCCTCCTGGGCATCGGCTCAGTCCAGGCCGCACCGACCATTTCACGCGGAAGCTGATCAATGGCGAGGTTGTGACCGCTGCGGTCACACCGGCAGGAGCGACTCGATAATTCCGTTCCCCGTCAGAAGCACACACGGTTGATGCATCAAGGCTCCGACCCCGACATGAGGTTGGCGCGACCCCCAGGAGGGCACATGCCCACCCTCGACAGCCAGGACAATGCCCGCACGTACGCCTCGGTTCTGGCCATCCTGCGCGGCGCCGATGACCATCCGGCCGGCACCACGGATGAGGCCGAGCACGATGGTGCTCGCGCCGTGCAGAACCCGGCGCTCTGGGACCTGAGCAAGCCGACGGACGAGGGCATACCGACCCGGTACCCGCACGGCACAGTGCCGGCAGACAGGCCATCACCTGACGATTGGCTATCAGCCCGTAGCGGTGCGCCAGGGAGACTGAGCTCCGATGACACACAAGGGGGCCACGATGCAGGTAGCAGTTGTCACCTTCGACGGTTTCAACGAGCTCGACAGTTTCATCGCCGCCTCGTTGATCAACCGGTGCCGCAAGGAGGGCCTGGAGGCTTTCATCACGACGCCGACGCCGGTGGTCACGTCGATGAACGGCGTCGAGGTGACCGGGCAGCGCCCGATGCAGTTCGTGACCGATGCCGACGTCGTGTTGATCGGCAGCGGCGTGAAGACCCGCGACGTGGTCGCCGACGACCGGCTGATCTCCACGGTGCGGCTCGACCCCTCACGCCAGCTGATCGGTTCTCAGTGCTCCGGCGCGCTGTTCCTGGCACGCCTCGGGCTGCTGGGCGACATGCCGGCGTGCACGGACATCAAGACCCGGCCCTTCGTTGAGGCCGCCGGCGTCACCGTGCTGGACGCGCCGTTCCACGCCGAGGGCAACATTGCCACTGCGGGTGGCTGCTTGGCATCGCAGTACCTCGCCACATGGGTGATCACCCGGACCCTCGGCGAGGGTGCCGCCCGCGACGTCCTCGACTACGTGGCTCCGGTCGGCGAGAACCAGCAGACGGTCGAGCGCGCCCTGCGTGCCGTCCACGCCGGCGAGGCCGCACTGCACTGACTCCTCCCGCTGAACAACCGATCGGCGTCCGACACACGATGGGAGCAGACCCATGACCGCAATCGCAGGTTCGACCGTCCTCGTCACCGGAGGCAGCCGGGGAATCGGCAGGGCCCTGGTGGAGTCCCTTTACGACCGAGGAGCCAAGAAGGTCTACGCCACCGCCCGTGACCCCAGGACGGTCACCCATCCCGGCGCGGTCGCACTGGCCCTGGAGGTCACCGACCCAGCGTCGGTGGCCGCCGTCGCGGCGCAGGCACAGGACGTCACCATCCTGGTCAACAACGCCGGTGGATCGATAGGGGCATCGTTCCTGACCTCCCCGGTCGACGATGTCCGCCGCGAATTCGAGACCAACTTCTACGGCCCCCTACAGATGACCAGGGCTCTCGTCCCGGTCATCGAGGCCAACGGCGGCGGCCACCTGCTCACCGTGCACTCCGTCCTGTCCTGGATCGCCCTGGCCGGTTCCTACAGTGCCTCCAAGGCCGCGCTGTGGTCACAGACCAACGCGCTGCGCCTGGAGCTGCAGCCGCGCGGCATCAACGTCACCGGCCTGCACGTCGGCTACGTCGACACCGACCTGGCAGCGCACGTCGACTCCCCGAAGTCTTCGCCGCACGGCGTCGCGGAGCAGGCCCTGGACGGAATCGAGTCCGACGCCTACGAAGTACTGGCCGACGAGCGCTCCCGCCAGGTCAAGGCAGGGCTCGCAGACGACCTTGCCGCCCTGTACCCCCAGTTGGCAGCCTGACGCATCCTGTCGCGACCGTCCGGCGTGATCAACCGCAGGCCTCGAGGCTCCGGAACCTGGGCACTGCTAGCACGTTCCCCGGCCAAGCCGCGTCCAGGCTCGGTGACGCATGCGCCCGCGGCGGCGGCCCGGACCGGGAAACCGCCGCCGCGAATGGGCGGCGTGTCAGTTGGAAGTCCGTAAGATAATTGCGCCGCAGAGAAGGGGCCCGCAGCAACCCTGGACACGGACCGCACAACGCTGCCCGCCCCCTGCAACCTAGGTGTGCTGTCCCGCTCAGGGCGCTGGCGTCAATGGTGGGAGCGTTGCCTACTCCTGATCGACGACAACGTTGATGTGGCACGTGGCCTGGTCACCGAATACGCCAACGGTTGCGGCGTCGCAGTACAGGGCGCGTTCCTCGATCCACGTCTGCACCTTTGCAACCTCTTGTGCCGGCCCGCGCAGTTCGACGAAGACCACGCGTGGATGGAGCGAGGCCGGTGAGTCATCGGGAAGTGTGTTCGTGCCCGTGATCAACAGCGCAATCGGCACCAGGACACGCCTGGATCCGGCCTTGATCCTCGACAACGGTGGATTTCCTGCCCGGCGGGTCTTCCCTCATTCCTGGTGTCCCCAGCGAAATGATCACCGACAACGCCAAGTGCTACCGGGACCCTGCCGACTTTCACGCGGCAGCGGCAGTTCTGGGCACCCAGCAACGCTTCATCCGACCGCACTGCCCCTGGACCAATGGCAAGGTCGAACGCTTCAACCGCACTCTGCAGACCGAATGGGCCGCCAGCAACACCGCACGCGAACAAGCCCCGGCCCCCTGGCTGCAGTACTACAACACCCAACGACGGCACACCGCACTCGGCGGCCGACCACCCATCACCCGACTGACAAACCTCATGACCGAGTACACCTGGGCCCCCCACGGGGTCGTGGGCGCGAGGTCACTGTGGGTCACCGCAACCACGGCACGCCGCACCCGAGCGCCCCGAGGATCGCCCGGCGCCAGAGAAGATTCCTCACGACGTCCGTGCTTGAGCCGACTGAGAACAGCAGCGCCGGCGGTCGGGACAAGAATCAGAGAAGGTTAGGGCAGCGGTAGTAAAATAAGCGAGTAGCAGCGCCAACGGCAGTCGGGCGGCGAAAGAGATGGAACAGGATGGGCCCATCCCGCCGGGTTGGGACTGTCTACACCCGGCAACGCGGGATAGAAAACGGCTGCTGGTATCGGCGGCCGAGAGCGTTGTCGCCGAATTGGGCGCATCGGCCGCGACGGTCTACCTCAAAGTGCCGGACACCCCGCATCTGCAGGCTGCTGTCGTGGCGGTGACCGCCATGGGGATCGGAGCGCCCGAAGACGTACCCCTGAATGACAGCACCTACCCGTCGTCACGGGCGTGGCAGTCGGGCCATGTGGAGACCGCGCATCAGGTGGACTTCATGACAGGCCACCCGCATTTGGCAGCCTACGCACATTTCCCACTGCAGGCCGCGGCCGCGCCGCTCTTCTCGCCGACCCGCCGCTTCGGGACGCTTGCGGCTTTCTGGCCGCCCGTAGGTGACGAGATCGCCGAGTCAGAGCAGGAGCGACTCGTCGTCGCGGCCTCGTCGCTGGCCCACGACCTGGACCGCTTGGCCGATCATGGGACATCGATGGTCCCGCCCCTGGTACCGCACGTGGTCACCGTAGAGGGGCAGGGGGCGGGCGCCGAAAGCATGACCTCATCAACCGCTCCCCTCGTCTACCACCTGCACAAACTCGCCACGCTCCTGGCAACGACCGTTCACACCCGAGACGTCGTCGAGATGTCGATGGAGCGCGTGCTGGACGGGTTCCAGGCCCGAGCTGCCGTCGTCAGCCTGGTCGATGGAGATCGGCTCCGCGTGGCATGTGCCTCCGGCTGCGCAAGGGAATTCATCCGCACCTTGAATGGCTCACTGCTCGCGCAGCGCAGGCCGGAGACGGAGGCGGTGGACCGACGACGGCCGATGCTGTATGGCCCCCGGGATGCACTGACAGCCGGCCGGTTGCCAGAGCCGCTGTCGGACCAGGAGTCCTTCTGGATGGTCCTGCCGCTCCTTGCCGGGCGGAAGGCGGTGGGTGCCCTCGCCATGGCGTTCGGCGCCGAACGCAGGGACATCCTCGCCGAGCAGGGAACGCTGACAGCGCTGGCCACGGCAGTCGGTCAGGCGGTAGAACGAACCCAAATGCACCACGTACAGCACGCGCTGGTTGATGACCTGCAGCACGCACTGCTACCACCCGTGCTGCCCCAGCCGGCCGGAGTGGTGAGTACCAGCAGATACGCATCGGCGACCAGCGGAATCGAACTCGGAGGAGACTGGTATGACCTCATCATGCTCCCCGACAGCCGGGTGATGATGGTGATCGGGGACGTCCAGGGTCACAACACGGCTGCGGCAGTGGTGATGGGCGAGCTGCGCAGCGGCGTGCGCGCATACGCGACCGAAGGACACGACCCCGGAGTTGTCCTTACCCGGGCGAACCAGCTCCTGATCGGCCTGGAAACAGACCTCTTCGCCACCTGCTGCTGTGCCTGGCTCGATCCAGACACCGGCAGGGCGCAGATGGCCACCGCCGGGCATCCACCGCCTCTGATGCGCACGCCTGATGGCCGGATGCCACTCGTCTCTCTCGAAGCGGGCATGCCTCTCGGCATCGACCCGGAGGCGACCTTCGAGGCGATGGACCTGCAACTCGAGCCGGGTACGTTGCTCGCCTTCTACACGGACGGTCTGGCCGGCCCCGGAGGCGATGTGGACCACGAGGTGGTGAGCGTGGCCTTCGACGACCCGGGGAATCTTGAGTCCGTCGGCGACCGGCTCATCAGGGGCTTCAGCGAGTCGCCCCTGCGGTGCTCCGACGATGCCGCTTTGCTCTTGGTCGTCTACGAAGGGCCCTCGGCTGAAGCTAAGCACAATGTCCGGCAGTTGAGGATCCACCGGCGCGATCTGCAAGGAGCCGAGCGGACGCGCAGACTTTTGCGGGAGTGGTTGGCGGGGTGGGAGCTGTCCGCCATGGCTGACGATGAGGAACTGCTGGTGTCGGAGGTCGTCACTAACGGCCTGGTACACGGTGACAGCGACGTATACGTCTACGTGCACAAGTATCCCGAATGTATACGCGTAGAGGTCCGTGACAGCGATCCGCATCTCGCGCAGCCCGTAACGGTTCCCCGCGATGAGGATCAGGCCGAGGGGGGACGAGGACTGGTCATCGTTTCGGCGCTGGCTTCGGCATGGGGCAATTCACCGAGCGGACGAGGGAAGACCGTGTGGTTCGAATTGCCGATGCCGGCTGCCCATGGCGCTGATGCTTGACACGGCGCACTTTCTCATGTGGTTACCCTCGACCAGGCCGGGGCCTTGGCCGGCACCGCAGTGACTTGCGCACTCGACGCGAAGAGCTGCACGTTCTATCGTCCGCCGATGTCCAGCCCGTCCCGGCTGGGCCGGTAGCGGGCGCGCGACCTCCAGGCCTAGGTGTATTGCCCTGTGAGGTTGGGGACGCGGCTGGCGGGTGGTTTGCCGTTCAGCGCGGTGTGTCCGCGGTGGTGATTGTAGGTGTGGAGCCAGCGTGGGAACGCGGCTCGTCGTTCGGTCTCTGAGCGGTAGGGCATCGCGTAGGCCCATTCCTCGAGCAGGGTGCGGTTGAAGCGTTCGACCTTGCCGTTGGTCTGCGGCCGGTAGGGCCGGGTTCGCTTGTGGGCGATCCCGGCCGCCGTCAGGGTGTCGCGCCAGGCGTGGGATCTGTAGCAGGACCCGTTGTCGGTCAGGACGCGCTCGACCGTGATTCCGGCGGCGGTGAAGAGCGCACTTTCTCGCGATGTCTCGACAGGAGGCCTCCGGCCGCCCCCTCAATCCGGCGGGCGAAGCGTGCTCAGCCTTACGGCGTGCCGGCTTGAGAGGACGTGGTTCCTTCCGGGGACTGCACTGGGCCGGACTGGTCCCAGCCGGGTGTGAGCTCCTCCCGGTGGATGTCCTCGCCGTGGACCTGTTCACCGCAGGTTTCGCAGACCGTATGGGTGACGAGTTCATGGTCTCGGTGAAGGATCCGGCTGGGCGGCGTGGTGACGGCCCAGCGGTCGCCCCAGCCGATCAGCTCGCGGGTGATGGCCCCCAGGTCGCGCCCCGCCTCTGTCAGGTAGTAGCCGCTGTGGTGTGCGTCGTCAGGCAGGGGGCGCCGTTCGAGGATCCCGCTTTCCACCAGCGCCTTCAGGCGTGCTGCCAGGCGGTCCGTGGGGGCGCCGGTGTTCCTGGCGATCTGCCGGAACCGGTGGTTGCCGAGCATGACCTCGCGGATCGCCGGGAGGGCCCATCGGTCGCCGATGGTCTGCAGGGCGGCAGCGAGAGAGCAGGGGCGGCCGGCCATGTCCTGGGGATCGATGCGCATGGTCACGTCCCTATTGTCGCCCCCGTTGGTTTGATTTCCAAACCACCCTGTGCTTGCCTTGCGGCATGGCTGTGATGCTTCGATTTTCAAAGCACCCTCGTACGGCGGCTGCCGTAGTCCTGGTGGCCGTGTTCATGACCAACCTTGATCTGCTGATCGTCAACGTCGCGCTTCCGGCGATGGGAGAGACGTTCTCCGGGGGCGGCAGGAGCACGAGCCTCGGTGCGCTGTCCTGGGTCCTGAGCGCCTACGCGATCGCTTTCGCCGCCCTGCTGGTGGTGGCCGGGCGCGCCGGTGACCGCATCGGTCAGCGGCCGGTCTTCCTTACCGGGATCGCCGTCTTCACCTTCGCGTCGGTGGGCTGCGCCCTGGCTCCGAACCTCGGGACCCTCATCGTGGCCCGGGTTGTGCAGGCCGTCGGGGCGGCCGCCCAGATTCCCACCTCCCTGGCCCTGCTGCTGGAGACGGTGCCGGCCGAGCGCCGTACCCAGGCAACCCGGGGCTGGGCCGCGGTCGGCGGACTGGCCGCCGCCGCCGGGCCTGTCATCGGCGGCCTGTTGGCCGAGGTGGACTGGAGGTGGGTGTTCGCTGTGAACCTGCCCATCGGGATCGCCGCGCTCGTCGCCGGCCGATCGGTCCTGCCGAAGCCGGCCGTCCGCGAGGCCGGCCCGCTGCCCGACCTCCTCGGCGCCCTGCTGGTCATCATCTCGGTCGCGACGCTGTCCGGGGCCCTGGTGCAGGCTCCCGACTGGGGCTGGACGAGCGGCAGGACACTGCTGCTCCTGGCCGTTGCCGTGATCAGCGGCACCGTGTTCGTCCTCAGGTCCCTGGGGCACCCCCGGCCGTTGTTCGAGCTCGACCTGCTGCGGCTGCCGCGCTTCGGCGCGGCGAACGCGGGCAGCCTCGTGTTCGGCGTCGCCTTCGCGATCATGCTGCTGTCGAACGTGCTGTGGTGCCAGGAAGTCTGGCACTGGAGCGCGCTGCACACCGGTCTCGCCCTGGCCCCAGGCCCCGCCCTCGTGCCGGTCGTCACCCTCCTGACCGCTCGCGCCGCACAGCGCTTCGGGCACGGTCCACTGGTTGCGACGGGAGGGCTGCTATTCGCCGGCGGCATGGTGTGGTTCGCACGCTTCGCGTCCGTCACGCCCAACTATTGGCGCGACATGCTGCCCAGCCAGTTGCTGACCGGTACGGGTGTCGGTCTGGCCCTGGGCACCTTGGTGGCCGCCGGTGTGCACGCCGTACCGGGGCACCGTGCGGCGACCGGGTCGGCACTGGTCAACTCCGTACGACAGATCTCGACCTCGGTCGGCGTCGCGGTCCTGGTCGCGGTGGTCGGCTCCCACGTCGGTGCCGCCTCACTTCACGACTTCCGGATCGTCTGGTGCGTAGCCGCCGTTCTGGGCCTGACCACGTCGGTGTTCGGCGTGCACCTCAGCCGCGGCGGCAGCACGGCCCGAATGGCAGTCGCCGCATCCAAGTAGGTCGAGGCGGTAGCGCACGCTCTGCCGGATGCGTTCAGACCGCCGCTTTTCCCCGTCCGGCGGTGGGGGCTGTTCCGGCGGTCAGGCACAAGGCTTCAGAGGGACCTCCAGACGATACGTCGGCCGGAATCGACGAGGCTCCGCCGCGCCTGCAGGCTTGACTAACGGCGCGGAAGGCCTTCAACGGCCAAGCTACCGCCGGTAGGTCGGCTGGGAGACGAAGAGGGTGGCGGCGATACCGACGATGGTCACCGACCCGGCCCCTGCAATTAATTACAGGAGATTTACGTGAACGAACTGCTCACCGCGGCAATCGAAGCCCACGGCGGAAAGACACGCTGGCGTGATCTGACCCGGGCGCGAGCCACCCTTGTCAGCGGAGGACTCCTGTTCGCCGCCAAGGGCCTGCCGCAGGATCCCGAGCCGCGAGAGATGACCGTGCTGCTCCATGAGGAGCGTGCCTCGGTCCGACCCTTCGGCGCCCCCGACCAGAAGACCGACTTCACACCCGGACGCGTGAGCATCGACAAGCTTGACGGGCGGGTGGTGGCCGCTCGCGAGGACCCCCGGTCGTCCTTCAGCGGCCACACCCTCGACACCCCCTGGGACCCGCTGGACCGCGCCTACTTCAACGGCTACGCACTGTGGACCTACCTCACCACACCGTTCCTGCTGGCCATGCCCGGCTTCACCGTCACCGGGATCGACCCTTGGCGTGAGGGAAACGAACTGTGGCGTGGACTGCGCGCCGCCTTCCCGCCCGGGATCGCCAGCCACAGCACGCACCAGGACTTCTACTTCGGCCCCGATCATCTGCTCCGCCGACACGACTACCACGTCGATGTGGCCGGCGGATTCGCCGCCGCGCAGTACGTGTACGACTACGTGGAAGCGGAGGGCATCATCCTTCCCACCAAACGCCGGGCCTACCGCCGCGACGCCGCCGGTCACCGCATCCGCGAGGAGGTCATGGTTTCGATTGACCTCAGCGACATCCACTTCAGCTGACGCTCGACGGAAGTGAGGCCGGGCCGTCGAGCTGGAGACCGACAAGCGGTGGTCGAAGAGGGGTCAGCGTGCCCGCCGTCGGCAGTGCGATCAGCAGTCGAGCCCGGTCTTCGGCCTCACCTGGCGAAAGTCTTCGCTGCCCATTCGCCTTGATCTTTGCGTCGCCGGGGCCGCCCTCGGGAACCGGCGGCTCATTCGGTTCGGCTTCTTGCTGGTCCCTCGCGGTCTTGGATTCACTCCGTGTCAGCGTCGCGGGCACCGGCTTCTACTTGTGCGCCGCGCCCGGTACCTGCGACTGCGGCCCGACCATCGAGTCCTCGGTCTCCGGCGCCTCCTGCCCGGCCATGCCCGTCGCCTTGGGTGTCTGTGCTTCGGCTTGATCCTGGACCGTCTGGGCTTGCTTCGCCCCCGGCCGCTGCACATAACTCGCCGAGATCGGGTAGTCCAGCCCCACCGCGACCCCAGCAGCAGCCGGAACACGATCAGCGACGAGATGTCCCACGCGAACGCGCACGCCACCGAGGACACCACGAACAACGACAGCTCGACCTTGAAGACCCGGCTCCGCCCGATCCGGTCGCCCAACGGCCCCAGCAGCGCTGCCCCGAACACCGCCCCCACGATCGCCGCCGCCGACAGCAGCCCACGCTGTGCCGCACTGCCCCCGAAATTTCGCGATCAGGGGTTCGCCACCGCGATGATGAAGAAGTCGACCCGTCGAGCAAGATCCCCAGCCCCGCCAGCAGCCAGAACCTCATGTGCAGCCGCGACATCGCCGCACCGTCCAGTGCCGCCCCCAGGGGCTGCGACGTACCGGAAGAACCGTTGGTCACCACGCACACGGAGTCAAAGCAACGGCTCTCGGCGGATCACCCGCCGCGCCAAACGGCCCCTGATCGCCACCCGCGGACACTTGGGGTCCCGCAACCTTTACGGTTCGCCGGTGGTGCGTGGCGAACTCGGAGAGCGGGATGGAGCTCAACAGAGTACGGCGGACTGGCGCCCGCTGGCTCGGCCCTCTCGGTGCCGTGTCTATCCTTCCTTTCTTGCGCTGGTGACCGACGGCCCGGTCTCGGCAGCGGACCCCGCCAGCCGCGAAACGGCACGCGGCGTACGGCGTTCCGCCGTGGCAAGCCGCACTACACGCCCACGCCGACCGGGCGCCCGCAGTCGTTGAGAGCCTCTGACCGGTCCGCTGCAGGTTGCCGGCTGCTCCTAGCGTGCCATCGCGCGTCGAACGTCTCATGCGCGAGCCGAGGATCACCGGCGCCGTCCGCGGCAAGAAGGTGATCACCACGATCCCTGACCCGACCGCGCCACGGGCACCGGACCTGGTCGACCGCGACTTCGTCGCCGCGGCCCCCAACCGGTGCTGGGCCGCCGACTTCACGCACGTAGCCACGTTCTCGGGCGTCGTCTACGTCGCCTTCGTCGTGGACACCTTCTCCCGCCGGATCGTCGGCTGGTCCGCCTCGACCACCCAGCAGACCCGGCTCGTCCTGGACGCCCTGGACATGGGACTGTGGCAACGCGACCGCGACCAATACCGGCCCCTGCTTGGGGAGTTGGTCCACCAATCGGACGCGGGCTCGCAATATACGTCCTTCACGCTGGCCGAGCACTTGGAGAAGGCCTGCATCGCCGCCTCGATCGGATGGTTCTCATCGTCACTGCCGCCGGCGCGCAGGACACCAACGGGGGAAATAGGTGGTTGTCGAACACCTGGTGACGTGCGGTCGTCGGTGCGCTGCTGGGCGGCGTCGCGCGGCACTACGACGGCGGCTGTCCGATGATCGGACGCCCCTTGGACGGGTTGCGGACTCCGGCGTTTGTCACCATTAATTGAGGTTCGTCCGTGGCGTAATAGCGACTTGTCGCTTTGTGGACACCGGAAAGTGCTGACCTGCGCCTTTTTCGACATCACGCTGTCACCTCATGAGATACATGAACGACAGGTGGCGCCCCGGGGGCCGGCGTCCCGGGTCGCGGCGTGCCGCGGCCACCACGGCCCTCTTGGCGCTGCTGGCCGGCCTGGCCGCCGCTCCCGCCGCGGCACGGGACCTCGCCGCGGACACCGCACGGAGCGGCACGGGCGCGCAGGGCGGGGCGACCTCGACCCGGACGCCGTTCGTCGCCCGGCACCAGGTCACCTTGATCACGGGCGACCGCGTCACGCTGGAGACGGACCGCTCGGGCAAGCAGAGTGTGTCGGTCGAGCCCGCCGAAGGTCGCGAGCGGCTCACGTTCCTCAAGCGCCAGGACGGCTCGGACTGGACGGTTATACCGGTCGACGCCCTCCCCCTGCTCGCGACGGGCCGTCTCGACAAGGCGCTGTTCAACGTCTCGGCCCTGGTCCAGGGGAAGTACGCCGAGCGGTCCAGCCTGCCGCTGATCGTCCAGTACGCGGGTGACGCGGGCACCGCACAGCGCCGGCTCACCGCCGCCGGGGCCGACAAGGTCCGCCCCATCTCCGGAACCCCCTTCGCGACTCTCGCCGAACAGCGCGAGGACGCTGGGGGGTTTTGGCAGGGCATCGCTCCCGCCGAGGCGGGTGCCACTACCTTCGGCGCGGGCGTCCGCCGGATCTGGCTCGACGGTCACTCCAAGGTCCAGCTCGACAGGACGGTGCCGCGCATCGGAGCCCCCCACGCCTGGGAGAAGGGCTACACCGGCGCCGGTGTCAAGGTGGCCGTCCTCGACACCGGCTACGACCCGAACCACCCGGACCTCAAGGGTCTCGTCGCGGAGTCGGCGAACTTCACCAGCGAGCCGAACACCGACGACCTGAACGGCCACGGCACTCACGTGACCTCGACGGTCGCCGGTTCCGGTGCGGCCTCCGGCGGCAAATACAAGGGCGTGGCACCGGGCGCGCAGATCCTGTTCGGCAAGGTCTGCACCGCGGACGGCAACTGCGACAACTCCGCCATCGTCGAGGGTCTGGCCTGGGCCGCTCAGCACGGCGCCAAGGTGATCAGCCTCAGCCTGGGCGATACGGACACCCCGGAGACCGACGCCCTCGAGGCCATGGTCGACACCGTCACCCGTGATTACGGCACCCTGGTCGTGGCCGCGGCCGGCAACAACGGCTCTGGCAGCAGGGTCTCCTCGCCGGCCTCCGCCGGCGGGGCGCTGGCCGTCGGCGCCGCCGAGGACGACGACGACCTCGCCGTCTTCAGCTCGGTCGGTCCGCGGACGGGCGACTCCGGCCTCAAGCCGGACCTCATCGCCCCCGGCGTCGGCGTCGTCGCCGCCAGGGCGGGCGGCACCACCGAGGACGACGGCTACATCGCGATGAGCGGTACGTCCATGGCCACGCCGCATGTGGCCGGAGCCGCCGCCATCCTCTTCCAGGAGCACCCCGCCTGGACGGCCGACCAGGTCAAGCGCCAGCTGATGCAGTCGGCGACCGGCGCCAAGGAGCACGGCGCATACTTCCAGGGCGCCGGGCGCGTCGACGTCGCGCGGGCGGTGGACCAGGAGGTCACCGCCGACGCCGCCGGACTGGACTTCGGGCTGATCCGCTGGACCGACGGTGCGCGGCCGCCGGTGACCAAGACGATCACCTACCGCAACCCGGGCACGGAGCCGGTCACCCTCCAGCTCAAGCAGAACGCGAGCAGCGGGAAGAAGGACGTGCCTGCCCCCGAGGGCCTTTTCCGCCTCAGCGCCGACACGGTCACCGTGCCCGCGCACGGAACGGCGGACGTCACCCTCACCGCGACCCCGGAGGCCACCACGCTCTACGCCGCGTACAGCGGCGTGGTGAGCGCGGCCACCGCGGACGGGCAGGTCTCGGTGCGCGTCCCGTTCGGCATGGACCTCGAGCAGCCCTCCTATGACCTGCGCATCGACCTGAAGAGCCGCACGGGCACGGCCCCCGACATCGCCTACCTGCTCGTCCAATCGGCCGACGGCAAGGCCTACGAGGTGGAAGCACTCGGCAAGAACAGCACCGTGGTGCGGCTGCCGAAGGACACCTATTCGGTGAGCGGCTTCTTCTTCGACGCGTCCTTCACCGAGGGCATCATCGTCGGCGTGCCGAAGGTCGTGATGACCGCCGACCGGCAGGTCGCCATCGACGCCCGGAAGGCGAAGCCCGTCACCGTCTCGGCACCGAGCCGCGCCGCGCGCATCATCTCGGCCGAGATCGGCACCATCAGCCTGCACGACGAGCTGCTCTCCGTCACCATGAGCAACGCGATCGGCACCGACCACATCGAGGGCGTGTACGCGACGCCGACGGCGCAGTACAGGGACTCGAAGTTCACCTACCTCGTCAACACCGTCTGGGGCGACCCGGCCGGCGCGGACGGCAACCCCTCGTCGGTCTACTACCTCACCCGGCCGGTGCACGGCGCCATCCCGGCCAATCCCAGCTACAACCCCCGCACGTCGGAGCTGGCCAGGGTGAACACCACGTTCGCCGCCACCGCGCCGGGAGCCCCCGCCTTCCGCTTCGTCTACACGGATGTCGACGACCTGCGTATCGGCTGGCACATGATGAAGGGCGTTCCGGTTCCGAGCCAGCGGGTCGACTACTTCTCGGCGGCCGACGGCCTGCTCTGGCAGACCGCCTTCGACCAGTTCGACTTCCTCGCTCCGGACAGCCCGAACGGGCAGATGTACATCAGCACCCGGCACGGCTACAAGGCCGGAGCGACGGTCGAGGAGCGCTGGAACCAGGGCGTACAGGCCATGGGGTTCGCTCCCGAGGGGATGAACTCCTTCCGTGAGGGAGACACAATCCAGTACTCCATCCAGGACTCCGCCAACGGGAATCTCGACCTGCTGGCGGGAACAACGACCGCCAGCCGGCCCACGGCGCAGCTGAGGCGCAACGGTGAACTGGTCTCGGAATGGTGGGGTTACGCCCCGGTACCGGCCGATGCCACCCCCGCCGACTACCAGCTGAACCTCGAGGTGCAGCGCGACCGCAACCCCGTCTCCTCCATCTCCTCCGACGTGCGGGCGGAGTGGCGGTTCCGGTCGCAGACCACGACGACACGCCAGGCTCTGCCGCTGTACGCGGTACGCATGTCGCCGGAGCTGGACGAGTGGAACCGGGCCAGGGCCGGACGCGAGCTCGACATCCCGCTCCTGATCCAGCGAGCGCCCGGCGCCGCCGAGTCACCGATCCGCACCTTCACCACCGAGGTCTCGTACGACGAGGGCAAGACCTGGCAAGCGGCCGAGGTCCACGGCTCCGGCATGCAGCGCACCGTGACCGTGGACAGCCCGCGCCAGGCCGCCGGCGGAGCCGTCAGCCTGCGCACCTACGTCAAGGACGCCGCTGGCAATTCCTTCAAGCAGACCGTCATCAAGGCCTACCTGCTGAAGTAGCCGCCGACGGCAGCGAGGGGCCCGCCGGACACTTCGATGCCGTCGGTCAACTCGGGCCCTGGCGCTTCGCCCCGTCGATCTACCGGTCGGCGGGGCGAAGTGCTGCGAAGGCTGCTGCAGGGTGCGGGCCCGTCGTGCGTGGGTGAGATGGCGTGGCGCGCAGGCTGCGAGGGCTGCCGAGTCACTCCCAGCGGACCCGGCGAAAGCACTTCGAGTGTCAGCGGTGATCGCCAGCAGTAGCAGAAGCCGGGGCGGACCTGATCATGCCGAGTAGCGCGCGCTGTGGAGAGCAGGATGAGCACTCCGATCTGACTGTGCAGATCCACAGTCCGGGCAGGTACCCAAGGGTTGCCGTCACCCTGGCCTGGCGTAGCTGTTCTTCACTGGTGGTGTCCGAGCTAGCGGCGAGTTCTGACAGGCTGGGCGCCTTGTGCATCAGGGCCAAAACCACGGTCGCACCAAGGGCCCGGGCGGCGCCGAGCAGCGCGCCCGCTGCCGATGACGCGCTGACGATGATGGCTGCCACGAGTGTCAGCGTAATCAGGAGAAGGAGCATATGGGCTTGATTCGCTTTGACGGACACCTGAGATCAGGGGCTTCCGCCTCGGAAGGAAGATGTTTGTCATGGAGAGCATGGGGAAAAAGAAGCCGCGTCCTCGCCGCTCGTTCACGCCGGAGTTCAAGGCCGAGATCGTTGAGCTGTGCCGACGCGGTGATCGCTCAGTCGGTCAGGTCGCCAAGGACTTCGATCTGACCGTGACCGCGGTGCGCGACTGGGTGAAGCAGGCCGAGGTCGACGCCGGCGAGCGGGACGGCCTGACCAGCGACGAACGCGAGGAGCTGGCCCGGCTGCGGCGGGAGAACCGCCGTCTTCGGGAGGACGTAGAGGTCCTCAAGCGGGCCACGGCTTTCTTCGCGACGGAGACCCGATAACGGTGCACCCGTTCATCGAGGCGGAGAAGCAGGCAGGGCACAGTGTCAAACGAGCATGTGAGCTGCTGAAGGTCTCCCGAGCCGCCTTCTACTCCAGCCGCACCGCCATCCCCGGCCCGCGCATGGTTCGCGACGCGGAACTGACCGAGAAGATCACCGAGGTCCACGCGGTCTCGCGCGGCAGCTATTGAGCGCCGCGCGTCCATGCCGTGCTCCGGCGTGAGGGCATCGCCTCGGCGACACCGCACCACGATCCCGGACCCGCGCGCGGCCGCCCGCCCCGACCTGGTCCTGCGCGACTTCCAGCCCGACCCGGCCACGCTCGATACGCGGTGGTGCGGCGACATCACGTACGTCCCGACCGAGGAGGGCTGGCTCTATCTGGCCACCGTCATGGACATCGCCTCCCGCCGGGTCGTCGGCTGGGCCACCGCGGACCACCTGCGGACGAACTGGTCGCCGACGCCCTCAAGGCGGCCTGTCGATCGGCGACCAGCCGTGGCCCAGCCGAGCTGCTGCCCGCCAAGCAATCTTTGAGTGGATCGAAGGGTGGTACAACACACGCAGGCTGCACAGCAGCCTTGGCTACCGCAGTCCTGCCGAGTTCGAGACCGTCCTCGCAGCGTGACCACCACACCGATGGTGTCCGTCAAAGCGGAGCAAGCTCAGAATCAGCCGACGACTTCGCGGCGATCCCCGAGATCCTGGAAGCGCATGTCATCGCCGGAAGCGCCTCGGTCCTGGTGAAGGTCAGGGCTGCGACGACCGAGCAGTTGCAGGATGTACTGCGCCGCATCTATGCGATCGCCGGGGTCAGCGGGACGGAGGTGCCGACGGCAGCAGCCGACCAGCCGGCGTCTTCCGACACCGGGCTCGGGTCCCAGGCCGTCCGGCCCCCACGCTCCAGCGCCGACGGCTTTTCGTCCGCATGGGCCGGTGCGGGCGGGAATCGGCTGGTCGGGTGGAGTTCAGGCGTAGGCGTCCTCGATAGTGACTCGTCGCACTGTGCGCAGCGTCGATTGGAGACTGTCCAGATCGGTCGAGCCGAGAGCGAGGCGGAGCGCCTGTGGTGTGTGCTTCGAGGTGGTGAAGGGCTCCGCTGTGCTTACCGAGATGTGCTGACGCGCAAGGGTGGCGGTCAGGCGATCGGCGCGCGCGTCGTCGGGCAGGGTCAGCCATGTGAAGTAGGACGAGGGGTGGCTGATGAGTGGTAGGCCCGCCAGTTCTTGTCTGGCGAGTGCCTGGCGGGCCTTGGCGTCGTCTCGTTTCTGCGCTTCCAAGTGGTCCACCGTGCCGTCCTCGAGCCAGCGGCAGGCAATCGCGGTGGTGAGGGCCGGGGTGTTCCATGTGGTCGCCCGAATCGCGCGTTCGAGCGACGGCACCCTGGACGGCGGGGCGACGACGAAGCCGACCCGGAGGCCGGTGGCGACGCTTTTGGACAGTCCCGAGACGTAGACGGTGATGTCCGGTGCACTTGCAGCCAGGGGCGGTGGAGGGTCCTCTACCAGGTAGGCGTAAGCGGCGTCTTCGATGATGAGCGGACCGTGCTGCCGAGCGATCTCGATCAGGCGGGTGCGGTCAGTTGCCGACATCACCCACCCCAGAGGGTTGTGCAAGGTTGGCATGGTGTAGATAGCGCGCACAGGGCGGATCACGCACAGCCTCTCGAAGGCATCGAGATCCGGCCCGTTGGTCGTTGTGGGTATGGGCTCCAGGTCGAGATGAAAGGCATGCGCGAGCACCTTGAAACCCGGGTAGGTGAGTGCGTCGACCGCGACGACGTCGCCGGCGTTGAGCGCGGCCAAGACGGTGATGGCCAGGCCGTGCTGCGCACCGTTGACGATGAGGATCCGATCCGCGTCAGGAGTGATTCCTCGACGTCTCAGGTGCCGAGCGATCGAGGCTCTGTCCTGGGGACGTCCTCGATGTGGTTGGTAGCGCAGCAGCGAGTCGAGTTCACCAGAGGTGGCCACCTCTCGCAGAGTCTGCCGTAGGAGATCGGCCTGGCCGGGCAGCGATGGATAGTTGAAGTTGAGATCGACCGCATCCGTGGCGACGACTTGCAGATCGATGCCGTGACCGGCGGGAACCGCGAGGTCACGCACGAACGTGCCGCGGCCCTGTTCCCGGCTCACCAAGCCCATCGCTTCCAGCTCGGCGTACACCCGAGTCGCGGTCACCACGGCGATGCCCTCGCGGGCGGCGAGCCCGCGGTGTGTCGGCAGCCGCTCGCCTGCGGCGAGCCGGCCTGTCCGGATGTCGGATGCGAGCGCGTCGACCAGGATCTTGTACCGCGAAGCTGCCATACACCCAATTGTATCCATGACAATTCTTTGACTGTCCTGTTCACGGGCTCTTACCGTCAAGACCCACTCATCCGGAAGGACGGCCGCCATGCACATCGCCATCCTCACCTTCGAGGGCTACAACGAGCTCGACTCCCTGATCGCCCTCGGCGTGCTCAACCGCATCAAGACCGCCGACTGGCGCGTCACCATCGCCACCCCCAGCCCCAAGGTGACGTCGAGGAACGGGGTGGTCATCGAACAGATGTCCACCCTTGAGGAGGCGTGCGCCGCTGACGCGGTCATCGTCGGCAGTGGCATCGCTACCCGCGAGGTCGTCGAAGACCAGGCGATCATGAAGATCCTGCGCGGCCTGGACCCCTCGCGCCAACTCGTCGCCGCGCAGTGCTCCGGCGCGCTCGTGCTGGCCAAGCTCGGCCTGCTCAACGACATCCCCGCCTGCACCGACCTGACCACCAAGCCCTGGGTCATCGCCGCCGGCGTCGAGGTGCTCAACCAGCCCTTCTACGCCAAGGACAACATCGCCACCGCCGGTGGCTGCCTCGCCTCGCACTACCTCGCCTCCTGGATCATCGCCCGCCTCAAGGGCAACGACGCCGCTGAAAGCGCACTGCACTATGTCGCCCCGGTCGGCGAGAAGGAGGAATACATCGAGCGCGCGTGGCGCAACATCACCCCCTACTTGCCCGCTCCCGCACCGGCCCTCGTCTGAAACGACCAGTCGCAAGCAGTGACCGACCAGGAACTCACGCCCCTGGCAGCCTGGCTGGTCATTCGCAGCCCGACTGAATCGCTCCGGGTTCGGTGCAGAGCGCTGAACCTTGGAAGGATGCGCTCATGCCGGCGCAGAGGAAGTACCCAGCGGAGCTGATCGAGCGGGCCGTGCGGATGGTCGCCGAGAAGCAGAGGCAATCCCCGGGGCGGTCGGGGATCATCCGGGAGGTCGGAGATCTTCTCGGGATTCATCCCGAGGCCCTGCGGCACTGGGTGAAGAAGGCCGAGGCCCAGGCCGATCCGCAGGCGGCTGCCGCCCAGCAGGAGCGTGAGCGGATCAGGGAACTGGAGAAAGAGGTCACCGAGCTGCGGCGGGCGAATGAGATCCTCAAGGCCGCGGCCGTTTTTTCGCCTCCGAACTCGACCCGAAGCCGCCGCGTTGATCCGTTTCATCGATGCTCACCGCGAACGGTTCGACGTTGAGGCGATCTGCCGCACCGGTGACCTGGGCCGGCACCCCCGCCTCGGCCTCCAGTCATGGGCGCACCGCACCGAGCCCGGCACTAACCCGTCACGCCAGGCTGGCTTTGAACAGCACCGTGACCGTCACAGAGTTCGTGCTTGACACCTGGCAGGATCGCATGGAGAGAGGAAAACTCCCGCCTCGTCCCCAGTAGCACTACGCCCACTCGACACCCAACTCCTGCAGGGCGGTGTCCAGGAGCGGTTTTCCTGATCGGTGGGTGGGGGGTGTGTCAACTTAACGGCTCTGTCTCACATTCGGTGGTGACGGAGAGTTGTGAGGGTCGTTGATTTCCATGTGATGGATGTCAACGACCTTGTTCAGATGGTGTTTTCGGGCCTGTCGCCGCTGGTCATGGAGGATGTGGCCGACGAGGGTGAGCGGATCGTGGTGCGGGCCCGGACGCCGCTGGGCACCGCGGTCTGCCCGGTGTGCGGGGCGTCGTCGGGACGGGTGCACGGCTATCACTGGCGGACGGTGGCCGACGTTCCGGTCGACGGGCGACGGGTTGTGGTCCGTGTGCGGGTGCGGCGTCTGGTGTGCCCGACGCGAGGCTGCCGCCATACCTTCCGCGAACAGGTGCCTGGGGTGCTGGAGCGATACCAGCGACGCACTGCCCGTCTGACCAGGCAGGTCAAGGCCGTGGTCAAAGAGTTAGCGGGCCGGGGCGGGAGCGCGTTTGCTGGCGATACTCGTGGTGGGCCTGTCCCGTCACACGGCCCTGCGCACCTTGCTGCGCATCCCGTTGCCGGCCGGGCGGACGCCGCGTGTGATCGGCGTCGACGATTTCGCCCTGCGCCGGCGGCACCGGTATGCCACCGTGGTGATCGACGCCGAGACCATGAGCGGATCGACGTGCTGCCGGACCGCACGGCCGACACGCTGGAAGCGTGGCTGCGCGAGCATCCGGGCGTCGAAGTAGTCGGCTCCACGACCTATGCCGAGGCCATCCGCCGCGCCCTGCCCGACGCGGTGCAGGTCGCCGACCGGTGGCATCTGTGGCACAACCTGTGCGAAGCCGCCCTCAGCGAGGTGAAGGCCCACAGCAGCTGCTGGGCCACCGTACTGGACGCACCCATCTATGACGGGCCACGGGCCCGAACCGCCCTGGAACGCTGGCACCACGTCCATGACCTGCTCGACCAGGGCGTGGGCCTGCTCGAATGCGCGCGCCGTCTGCAGCTGGCCCTGAACACCATCAAACGCTACGCACGAGCCGACCGGCCCGAACGGATGCTCCGCGTCCCCAAATACCGCGCCGGCCTCGTCGACCCCTACCGCGAGCACCTGCGCAAACGCCGGGCCGAGGATCCCGCTGTCCCTGTCAAGCGCCTCTTCGATGAGATCAAGGCCCTCGGCTACACCGGCTGCCTCAACCTGCTTTACAAGTACATCAATCAAGGCCGCGCGGACGCCGACCGCAGCCACTTCTCCCCACGCCGGCTCGCCCGGATGCTCCTCACCAGGCCCGACAACCTCAAGACCGAACACCAGGACCTCCTGGCACGGCTCACCGCAGCCTGCCCCGAGATGACCAAACTTACCGCCCACATTGGGGACTTCGCCCAGCTGTTGACGCCTCGTGAAGGAAACGCCGACGGCCTCTCGCGCTGGATCGACCAGGTCCGCACAACCGATCTTCCCCATCTACACTCCTTCGCCCGAGGAATGGACCGAGACCGGCAAGCAGTGATCGCCGCGCTCACGCTTCCGTACAGCAACGGCCCCACCGAGGGCATCAACACACCCGCACCGCAGGCGTCGGCCGCTTCCGCTCGGAGGCCGCATTCGCCTCCTACTGCGGCGTGGCACCTCTGGAGGTGTCCTCCGGGGACGTGAAGCGACACCGGCTCTCGCGAGCAGGAGACCGGCAGCTGAACTCCGCCCTGCACGTGATGGCCATCACCCAGATCCGCCACCCCACCGCAGGACAGGCCTACTACCAGCGCAAACGCAGCGAGGGCAAAGGCCACAAAGAAGCCCTCCGTTGCCTCAAGCGCCGCCTGGCCGATGTCGTCTACCGCACGATGCTCCGCGACCGGGATACCTCTCTGATCGCCCCCGCTTGACACAGAGAGGTGCCGTTCAATGGACAGACCCGTATCCGGCTCGGGGGCACGCTCCGATCGACACTGACCCTGGTGGTGGCGCCGACACTGGACCTGATCGCGCAGACCGCGCTGGCCTGGCTCAAGGACGGCCGCACCGAGGCCATGGTTGCGGTCTGCTCCATGGACACCTGCTAACGGCAGGAACAAGCAGTGGGCTGCGGTGCGGGGAGTTGGCGCCGACGGTGCTCCGGTGTGCTGCTGGTGCCGGTGGGGGATCTGGTGTTGTGGGGTGGGTGACTGGCTGGTTACGGATTAGAGTTGTCTGGTTGTTGCTGGTCGGGGGGCCGGCGTAGGGGTGGGGTGGGACAACGGTGTCCCTGGGGAGGGCCTGTAGCGTCATGAGTCGTCGCTCTGGTGGGTTGATCGGGATCTGGGCTGAGGCGCAGCGTCAGCAGCAGCGGCAGGTGGAGGCCCAGCAGCGGGCCCGGGTGCAGCAGTTGCGCAGTGCGGAGCGGCAGCAGCGGACGTATGAGCGTGATCTGGCGCGGAGCCGGCGCGAGCAGCAGGCTGCGTACCGGCAGCACCGGGAGGCCGATGCGCAGCGGCGGACGCGTGAGCTGGAAGCCCGTGTCGAGGAGTTGCGGACGTTGCTGGCGTCCGGGTGCCGTACACCGGCGCCCGGCAGCGAACGCGCGCACGAGGAAGCGAACTCCAGCACGACGGATGCGGCCACCAAGGTGACCTCAGCGGCCTGGTCAGCCCACGTGCAGCGTGTCGGCCGTCATCGTCTGCGGTCATGCGCTCGACGAACAACTCCTTCGCCGATGACGGTTCCGCCTGGGACGGCAGCCGGAAGAACTACCGGCCTCGCCGGTTGCTGCGTATCGACGCGGACAGCCCAAGCCGGCTCCTGCGCTCCGCGCAGGGCGGTCGATGCAACGTCTGCGGGAACCACGTCGAGTGGTACCAGCGCCCGGGCGCTACTCCTGTCCCGCTTCACCCCGACGAACTGCCCGCCCGCGCGGTCCCGCCCGGTGAGCGCTGGCATGTCTCCTCCGGCGTCGCCCACTCCGGCCAGGACGGGAGCGCCTGGTGCCGGGTTCGGCATCACGTCGTGTGCCCGGCCGGCCCGGCGGGCAACCAGAGCCCGCTGCTGGCGGAGACGCGGCGAGCGCTGGGCCTGACCTCGCGCCGGCTGCAGGACACCGGAGTGTGCACGCTCCGGCCCGAGGAGCCAGCCCCTCCCGCGCCACTCCTGCCTGCTCGGCCAGTGGTGTGCCTGCTCTACACGCGCTTCCTCGCCCCCGGCCCTCTCGAGCACCTTCAGTGCGTCGCCCACACCCGCACCCGGCGCCGCTGCGGTCTGCCGGTCCTGGATCCCGAGGCTCTACCGGGCACGTGGCGGCTGGAACCGGTGGATCCGCTCCTGCGCCCCGGCGACGGCCGCCTGCCGACAACCCAAGAGGTGATGGCGGTCTATGACCTGACCGGCCTTCCCCACGCGGAGCAGTTGCGCTGGCACAACCAGCGCTGCCCGACCCATGCCGCCATCGATGAGGCCGCGGACCACGCGCGCACCGAATGGGAGCCCTTTCACCCCGGCCGCCACCGCCAGCACATCCGCGAACAGCTTCCCGATCCGTCGCCGGCCCTGAGCCAGGGACACGAATGACCTCGTGCGAGCGACCGCTCCGATCGACTGCTCCGCCTGCGCAGGCTCAACAGCCCCTGCGACCAGGCCCTCCCACAGCACCGGAACCGGCAGCTTCGGCGCATTCCCTGGCCATTCTCGGAGCCCCCCATGTCCAAGACCTTGATCGGCACTCCCGACCCTGATCAGCCCCCGTCCGGGCCTGCGCTGTACGACGAGCGCGCCGAGTACACAGTCCTGGCAGCCGTCCTCCACCACCCCCAGCTCACCCCGTACTTCATGGCAGTCCTGCGTCCCAGGTACTTCAGCAGCCCGGTCCGCCGGGAGGTCTTCTCGGCCGCCGCTGCGGTCTACCGCCACAAGGAGACCTGCACTACGGCAGCCGTCACGGCCGAACTCGGGCAGCAAGCCAACTCCGCAGATGAGACGAAAAGCCTCCTCCACGACTTCACGCGCGCCGCGGTCCCGGCGGAGCCCTTGGTCGTGCACTACGTGGCGATCGTCCGGGACCTGGCCGACCTGCGCCGCCACACGGCTGCGCTCTCCGAGGGTTTGCCGTCGATGCCGATGCGCGGCTTCCTCACCGACGACGACACCTGACCACCCCTGCGCACGCCTGTCGCGCCCTCATAGATCGATACACCTCAACGATGAAGCCCACGGACGAACAGACCGCAGCCGCCGACGCCTTCGCCACCGGGGACCATCTGGTGATCCAGGCCGGTGCCGGCACCGGCAAGACCACCACCCTCACCCAACTCGCCACCAGCACCTCACGCCGGGGCCTGTATGTGGCGTTCAACCGGTCCATCGCCCAGGACGCCGCCGGCCGCTTCCCCGGCACGGTGCTCTGCAAGACCGCGCACTCTCTGGCCTACGCCGCTGTCGGCCATCGTTACCGTGCCCGCCTGAACGGCCCCCGGCTGCCCGGCCGGCACACCGCCAACGCGCTCGGCATCACCAAGCCCATGCGCATCGGCGACCGCGTCCTGTGGCCGGGGACGCTGACCTCGACGGCACAGCGCACCGTCACCCGGTTCTGTCAGTCTGCCGACCCCGTCATCGAACGCCACCATGTGCCCCCGCTCCGTGGCCTGGCCGCAAGCCTGCACGCGGAACTCGCCCGGCGCATTCTGCCCTACGCCTGCGCCGCCTGGGCCGACCTGCAGCACCCCGACACCGGGGCGGTCCGCTTCGAACACGACCACTACTTGAAAATGTGGGCCCTGTCCGACCCGAAACTCCCCACCGACTTCGTGCTCCTGGACGAAGCCCAGGACACCAACCCCGTCCTCGAGCAGGTCCTGCTCAACCAGCGCGGCCACGCCCAACTCGTCATGGTCGGAGACTCCGCGCAGGCCATCTACGGCTGGCGTGGCACGAAAGACGTGATGACCGGCTTCGACGGCACGGCCCTGTCACTCACGCAGTCCTTCCGCTTCGGCCCCATCCTCGCGCTGGAAGCCAACCGGTGGCTGGCGATCGCCAACGCCCCGATCCGCCTGGAAGGCACCCAGACGATCCCCACCGAGGTCGGAAAGGTGACCCAGCCGGACGCGGTGCTGTGCCGCAGCAACATCGGAGCCATGGCCCAGATTCTCCGCTTCCTCGCCAAGGGCCGCAGGGTCGCGCTGGTCGGGGGAGGAGATGCCCTGCGCGCCCTGGCGCTGGCTGCCCGGGACTTGCAGGACGGACGCCGCACCTGCCACCCCGAGCTGGTGCTGTTCACCTCCTGGGGCCAGTTGCAGGACTACGCCGAACACGATCCCGCCGGCAGTGACCTGCAACCGATGGTCGACCTCGTCGACCATCACGGCACCGACGCCGTCCTGGCCGCGGTCAACCGCCTCGTACCCGAGAGCGACGCGCAGGTGACGATTTCCACCGCGCACAAATCCAAGGGCCGCGAATGGCCCCAGGTCGAGATCGCCGACGACTTCTATCCACCCAAGGACAGCGACGAGATCGACGAGCACGGAAGCCCGCTGCCCGGGCCGATCGACGACGCCGACGCACGCCTCGCCTACGTTGCCGTTACCCGCGCGCGCACCCGCCTCGACCTCGGCGGCCTGGAATGGATCAACGAACACCCCGACGGAAACCCCCCGGGGTCACACTCCTGGCCAACCGACGACCTGATCGTTCTTGCAGGGTGATCGCGCCGGCGCGTAAACGGCGAGAGGCCCGAGGCGGTCACTCGCTGTTCGCGTTCGGCGACTTCTGATGTGGCCGGCGCCAGCCGCTGACGACGACGAGGAGGCCACTGTTCGCCGACCGCGGCTTCGATCACGACGGGTAATACCAACGCCTGCTCGAGCACCGACCGCTACGCCCGACGTCTTCGTTTGGCGTGCCCGTGCAGCCGGTGGCGGCCCCGAAAGTGATCGCGGCCACCACCTCTCCGCCTCGCGGTCTCCGTTCCGGCGCCACCCGCTGGAGCAACTTTTGCAGCCCGTCAGGCACCAGACGTTCGACCGTCAACACGGAACCAACTGGCTGGCCTGGCCGAATGAGACAACCTCAAAGCCGGGACGTCATGGCACTCCTGCGGCGCTGTCTGCGACCAGGAGCTCAGGAGTAGAGTGCGGCCGCCCCGTTCCACAGGGCACCGGGGTTAAGGCGCTCGGGGAACAGCTCCAGCATGGCGTTGAAGAAGCTGAGAGCGCTGTCGTGCTGGGGGAGTAGCTCATCAGCGGTGTTGAGGTACTGCCGGGTCTCGTTGATGGCGCGCGTCGCGTCGTCGTCGAGTGCCTTGTTCTTGTGACCGGTGACAATCCAGCGGGGCTGGAGGGCTTCGACGGTGTCGATGGCGCGACGCCATGCATCCAGGCCGCCGTTCTTGGCTTCCACCAGGAACTGGTGCACGCCGTTGTAGATCACGTCGCCGGCGACCACGAGATCCAGGTCGGGGACATGCAGGACGGAGGTGTCGTCGGTGTCAGTGTGGCCGACCTCGACGATCACCATCTCATGGTCTTCGAGCGTGAAGCGGTTGTCGGGCACAGTGACAGCCGTGACGGGAGAGTCGGGGATCTGGCCGGGGAAGAGCTTGTCCCAGAAGCCCGGACGGATCGCCACGTTGTGGTGCATCTGCTTGATCGTGCCCTCCGTCGCAACGACCTGGGCGCCGAACCGCTCGGCCAGGAGGTTGGCGGCGAACCAGTGGTCACCGTGACCGTGGGTCACGAAGATATGGGTCAGGTTCTTGCCGCCGGCCTCAACCCACTGAGCGACCGCCTCGCCCTGAACGGTGGTCATGGGCGGGTCGACCAGTACGGCGTCGCGCTCGCCGTGGATGAGCGTGATGGACAGGGGCGAGAACATCCGCCGGTCGCCGTTGGGGACGAGTTCAGGAACGTTCAGCGGGATCGGGTCGGCGGTGAAAACCTCGTACGCGAGAGCGCTGTTTGTAGACACTACTACCTCTTAATGAGTGATCGATGGTTTTGGGGATGACTGCCTACGGCGCAACAGCTATGCGAGCAAATAACGCTGTCGGAATCGACACAACGGACGACGAGGCGCAGTCGACGAGCCAGCCAGATGGATCAGCGGCCTCCATAAGTCATCCGTGCAGGTAGACAATAACGAAAGGTCACTGAGCTCGGACTACTCCAGGGAGTAGGCATGAAGGACTGGGCGCCGTAGTCGCCAACCTGACTAATGGAAACTATAGCCAACTTACACCCAGGAGCGTAATAGCAAAGTCGGAAGCGGGTGTGATTGATAAGACGCACGATGGGTAAAAGCGCGGTGCACAGGTGGAATAGTCCTGGACCTGGTTCGCATCTGGATCGCCAATGATCCTGGCGCCGAGGTGAAGGTGCGTAAAATCGCCCTTGGACCATTAGGTCAGGGTGGGTGAGCGGCGATGAGGACGCGCAGTCGACATACGATGCGTACGGTTGACTTTCATGCCGCTGCGCCAGCGTCAAGGGCGTGACCGGGGAGTCATATGTCCGACGGTTATGGTTGACGTGATGCCGTGGGCCGGGCGTGCTACACGCCTTGGAGGCTGATGCAGCGGATGTCAAATATGCGATTTGACCTGCTCAGAACCCTAGAAATTCAGATGGCATGATCTTCCGCGGACGCCCGCTTGCGGGCCCGCGAGGCGCGTAGGTTGGCCGGGTTTCCACATGACCGGAGGCTGTGCCAGACCCCAATGTTGTTCCGTGTCCGGTCATAGAACACGGCTACACATACGGGATTTCGGCACGCTTTTAGCCGTCGCCACGTACCCTCCTTCTGTGCATTGAAGGATTCCGCAAGAACCGCAGAAGCTACCCAGTGCCAGCCGTATCCGTTCGGCAGGGCGACAAACGAAGGGCCCGAGGTCGTCGCTACTGTCACTGCGGCCGAGCGAAGTCGGGACGGAGGGGCGGATTCAGCGTCTGCGTCTGCTTGCCCGGAAACGAGTAGTCGGAGCTCGCTTCGCAGTTCCCTGAGAGCCGGGAGGTCTTCCTCGGGCAACGATGGCGGCGAGAAATCGAGTCCGGAGGACTCACTCAGTGCCCTTCCCGCCGAAGTCAGCCAGTTCCGCGCAGATGCGATGTCAGATAGAAGATCATCGTGAGTGTGTCTGGGACCTACCAGGCCGTCAGAGGAAGAGTTCAAGAGGTCCTGGACAAAGGCCAATCCTCCTGGAGCCGGAACCAGTCCGGGAATTCGCTCTGTAGCGATCCACTGCACCATGCGAGACCTCCCTCAACTTAGGTTGATAGGCCAACAGAATTCCGTACTTCGACAGCCGTTCGCACTGAGCCGCATGTTCGGCAGAGGCTACTAGGGCGAGCAATGGCTTAGGGGTGTTCGTCCAGGGGGGGGGCGAGTTCGGAACCGAATCAACCCCCTCGGGTTGATACAGCCAACCACGCAGGGTCACATCCCCCTGCGCTCGGAATTCAACGTCAGTGCGCGTATGAGCCATCTAGTCACTCCTCCCCATAGGGCGCGACACTACTGTAAGGCTGTAGCTAGTGTCGGTCAACCGGTGCGTGCAGAGGTGCCTCCATTCCTACGCCGTTTTGCGCCTCCTCTCGGCCCACCGTCAAACGCTGCGACTGGCCAGCTGTACTGCCCCTCCCACTCGTGGTTCTTCTGGGATCTCAGGCGTTGGCGTTGCGCCACCGCAGGTAAGCCATGGGGCCTGCGGGCGAGCGCGATGTGGTTGGGGTGGTTGGAGATTACGGGGTCTGCATCTCGCCACAGGTGCAGCCGGCGGGTTCTGACAGGGTGCCCGTTCTGGCGGCGAGGCGACTATTCAGCGTCGAGTCCCAAGTCCTGAGGCGCGGCGTCACAGGCCGTGAAGACGGCTGCCCGGATCAAGGGGGCCTTCGACGGTCCGGCGGTGCTGTCAGATGTCTTGAGCACCGACATGCGGGTCGGACTGCGCCGATGGGTCGAGTCCACCTTCCTCGTCCCCGAACGACGGGGCAGGAGCCGCGGCGTGATGGTCGAACTACACCATGATGGAACCGTGGCTATTGCTGTTGACCTCGCTCACGGCCTGGGCCATGGCGGCGGCATTGCCGTCAACACCCAGACTCTGCAGGTAGTGGTCCGGGAGGCCGTCGCATTGGCCGATGCCTTCCGCCGCCACCGCGCGCCGGACAGCTCTCTCGACATCACGGCGACCGTGACCACCGGGACCAAGGGTTCCCGCCTGCTGCCCTTCGGCGGGAACCCATCGGGCTACGCGTTGTACCCGGACACACGTCACCCCCGGCGACTGATGCCCGCCTCCACCGAACTGGCTCCACATGCCGATGACGCGGCGCTGAGGGAGTGTGCGCACGAGCTCTCCACCGGTCTGCTCCACCAGTTCGGAATCAACGTGCACCGATGATCGCCGACGGGGGATCACACGTGCTGTGCCCGGTCTGGCCGGCTAAGGCCAGTCCTGCCCCGGGGCTTCACGGTGGGGCCATGCCACCGGAGGGAGGAAAGTTGGGGGCTGGGCGCTCTGCCGGGCTGCTGATGGGGCAGGGTGGGACCTATGGCGGTAGTGGCGGGAGTGCAGGCGAGTTGTCACCGTTGTCTGCAAACACGCTCCCTGTTCCGATCGCACGGACGGGTTCCGGTGGCGGACGTCTTCGGCGTCTCCCCACGAGCCGGGCAGGCCATCGGCGGCACAGCCCGAACCAGGCCCGAAGGAAGCACGTTGAAGAAGCCACGTCCCCGTTCAGCTGAAGTGCGTCGGCGGCTTGTGGCTGTCCGACGCCAGCGCGGCCAAGCTGGCACGGGCCTCCGCGGCGAGTTCCTCGGGTACCTGTTCTGTCGCAGTGAACAGGGCACGGTACTCCGCGGCCGCCTCTTCGAACAGACCCAGATGGGACAGTGCGTGTCCCAGGTGAAGACGGATCTTGCACTCATTCCGGCCGTAGCCCATGGTCTCCAGGCGCCCACGTAGGGGCGCCAATGCATCAATTGCTTCCTGCCATTCGCCGACGTTGAGGTACACCAGGGAGACGTGGATAGCAGCCGTGATCGTCATGACCTCACGCTGGTTCACTGCCACATGGACACTGTTCCTGGGATCGTTGAGGCCGTCCACGACCTCGCGGTAAGCCTGCACAGCGTCACGGGGCCGACCGGCCTTCTCCCAGAGTCGGATGTTGACAATGCCGGCCCTCAGACAGCCGAGGACGTCCCCGGCTTTGTCGAACAGAGCCGCAGCTCGTGTGCAATGCTCTTCCGCGGTCAGGGCGTCGCCGACCGCGTCATGGAGCACGCTGAACCTGATGTGTGCGCGTGCCTGCTCGATCAGGTCGCCGCACTCTCGCGCCAGAGCAAGAGCGGACGCGGCAGCGTCCAGTGCTTCGGTGTGGCGGGATTCGCACGTCCAGTAGGCCCAGGCGAGGGAATTTTTTGCGGCGTGCCTCCTCGCGCTTGTCGCCCACGGCGGATGCAGCCCGGGCAGCGGCCCCGTAGAGCTCGACCCAGTGACCCCAGGAGATCCATTCGTCGGCGGGCAGTTCGTCTGCTGCCTGGGATATCAGGCTGTGCTCTCCTTCCGCGGCCGCCTCCTGGAAAGCCGCCCACCAGTTCTCGCTCTCCGCCCTGAGCCAGCCCATCGCCTGCCCGCGGTCCTCCAACGGCACCAGAGTGGGCCCGGGCGCTGCGGAGGCATCCGAGTTGCGGTGCCGGCACCCGGCCGCGGCCACCGTCTCCAGTAGCCAGGAGCGCAATACGGCACGAGCCGCCGCCGACTGACCTGCGGTCTCTTGCGAACGGTGCTGCGCTCTGGCGTACAGGCGCAGGAGGTCGTGGAAGCGGTAGCGGTCTTCCCGGACCGTCATCAGCAACCCGGCCTCGAGGAGCTCCTCCAGGAGGTCCTCGGCGACCGGCAGCGACGAGTCGGCGAGAACGGCTGCCAGCGGCAAGCCGAATTCCTGTCCAGGCACCAGGGACAGCAACCGGAACATGCGGGCCGTGGCCGGGGCCAGACGCGAGTACGACAGCGCAAAAGCTGCACTGACACGCAGATCGCCCGCGCTGAGCGAGTCCAGCCGGCGGTCCTCGTCAATGAGCCGGGCGACCAGGCGCTGCAGGCTCCAGTTGGTCCGTGTTGCGGCCCAGTTCGCGGCGATACGCAGGGCCAGCGGCAGGTGCCCGCACAACTCGGCGACCTCATCGGCGGCCTGCGGCTCCGCGTCCACACGCGCCGCACCGACCACCCCCCGCAGCAGCGCCACAGAGTCCCCCGGCGCCAGCACAGCCAGCTCGACCCGGTTCACGCCCTCCAGGTCGGCAAGGGTGTTGCGACTGGTCACCAGCACCAGCAACCGACCCTCGCGCGGCAGCAGGGCCCGCACCTGCTCCTCGGCGGACACGTTGTCCAGCACGAGGACAGCCTGTGTGGCCGCAGCCAGGTCCTGGTAGCGGGCCAGTCTCTGCTCCGCAGTCAGGCGCGCAAGCTCGAGGTCGTCCACCCCCCATGCCCGCAGCATCCGTGACGCCGCCTCCGAGGCTGTCACCGGCCGCAGGTCCAGCCCCCGCATATCCACCAGGAACGCCCCATCGGACAGGTTGCGGGAGAGATCCTCAGCCACGCGAACAGCCATCGTCGTCTTGCCGCTGCCGGGCGCACCGGACACCACCGCCGCCGGCGGCGCCCCTTCGGCGCCGACTCCGGACAGAACTGGAGCAGCCAGCCGCCGCAATGATGCGACCTCACGCTCCCTGCCCACGAAGTCGCGGACCCCCCGTGGCAGGGCTTGCGGGGCAGCAGTCCCCGCCGTCGGCGCACGAGCACCCGCGCGGTCGGACCGTGCCAGAGCCAGCAATTCAGCCCTGGCCTGCTCGTCCAGGGCAAGTCCCTGTGCCAGCGCCGTGACCGTCCCTCGCTGGGGGCGCAGGGTCCTGCCACGCTCCATGTCGCCGATCGCTCGGCCCGAGATCCCCGACGCCTCGGCCAACTCCTCGATCGTCAGACCCCGCAGACTCCGCAACTCACGCAACAGCGAACCGAATCCGCCACTACCGCCCTTCACCGGACACCCCTCTGAACCGGGAACCCCGCCGGCCTCCACGGATCTGGGGCCCCACCCCTGCAACCTGATGCAATCGCGCTGCCGACCCCCGCCTGACCAGCCACCCTACTGGCAAGATCGTCGCATGCCTCGGGTCGCACGGCGGGTACGGGCACGCCGCCAACCTGTCATTGGGCCTCCTGGCAGCCACCGGGGCCGGACCCAGGTGACGACGAGCCAACGAATCAGCGATCGACCCCCTGCACGGTCAACCTTCAAGTCCTGCTGGACGGAGGAACGATCCAAGCTAGGGCCGACCGGCAGGCTCGGGTGTTCTGTTCGCGCACTGGATCCGTCCTCGTAGCGCACCGACCCTTCTCCGGCACCCGTCACTCGGTTATGGCCGCTGTTTCCGTGCGCTGTTGGTACAGCGGTAGTACGCGCGCGAGCGATTACTGCCCGCATTTTGGCTTTAGCGTGGAACAACGGCACCGAGCATGTTGCATGTGATTCGGCGTTTCTCCGGATGAGCCGGCGCAACAGCGAAAGGGCACGACGTGGTGCGCGCTGCCTGTCGGCGCTCTTCCCAAGAATGCGTCGTTCCGTTTGTTGCACCGTCTTGGCCGTGCCCGACACCGTACCTGCGCCGATTTCGTATCGGGGCTCGGGTACTTCACTGACATGGCCCGTGACAGGGCCACCGAAGGGATTTCCATCATGCGATTCCGAGGAAGACGGCTGCACAAGTCCCGTGTGCTGGCCGCTGCATGCGCCCTGGCCGTCGTCGGGGTGGTGCCGGCCACCCAGGTGGTCGCGCAGGCCACCACCGTCGCGAAGGACCGCGGTCCCAAGCCGACGATCGTGCTCGTACACGGTGCGTGGGCGGATGCGTCGAGCTGGAACCCGGTGATCAGCCGCCTCCAGCACGACGGCTACACCGTCGTCGCCCCGCCCAACCCGTTGCGTGGCGTCGACTACGACGCGCAGACCCTGAAGAACTACCTGGCCGGTGTTCAGGGCCCGGTCGTCCTGGTGGGCCACTCCTACGGCGGCATGGTCATCACCAACGCTGCCGCGGGCAATCCCAATGTCAAGGCGCTGGTCTACGACGACGCCTACATCCCCGACAAGGGCGAGACCGTGTTCCAGATCAACGCCGCGCAGCCCGGTTCGTGTGTTACCGCCGACCCGTCGACGTTCCTGAACCTGGTGCAGTATCCCGGCTCCCCCGAGGGTGACTTCGACGCCTACCTGAAGGTTGCGCCCAGCGGTGCCTATCAGGGATTTGCCGACTGCTTCGCCAACGGTGTCCCCAACGCCCAGGCCCGGCTTCTGGCAGCCGGCCAGCGACCCTTCGCTGTCAGTGCCGGATCCGAGCCCTCCGGCACGCCCGCCTGGAAGACCATCCCCTCCTGGGCCGTGGTCGGAACCGCGGACCACGTCATCCCCTCAGCTGAGCAGCTGGCCATGGCCACCCGTGCGGGCGCTCACATCACCAAGGTCAACGCCGGCCATCTGTCCCTCATCACCCGACCCGGCGTGGTGACCGACGTCATCCGCGACGCCGCCCGGGCGGCCGTCCGATCCTGACGCGGTCGCCTCTGGCCTGCATGACGCAGCCGTAGGAGGCACCACGCGCTGTTGTCAGACTTTGGGCCGGGGCCGCCCTGGCGTGCCGGCACTCCTTTGCGAGCCCGTATGCATGGGGCGCCTCCGGCCCACCAAGGACAGCGCGAACGCCTGGGACGCGCCTTTCCCGGGTACGGCGGCACGGTCGATGCTGCCGGGAGGCTCCGGTTCGGTCAGATCCTGGGACGAGGAAGACCAGCACACGCGCCCTGTTGGGCAAGTCACGCCGTCCGCGGCGTTTTGGATTCATCAGCAGAAAAGTTTCTGTGACCTTGTGGGGGAGTGGATGAGACCGCCTCTTACCTCGGTCATGTGTCCGGTGACGGTACAGGTCACCGCTCCGGAACAGCTTCCGGTGCCGCTGCCCGCGCAGTTGCACTACGACATGACCGATCCTTACGCCGTGCGCCTTTCCCTGGGTGCACCAGCGGCGAAACCCGTGAACTGGGTGTTCGCTCGCGACCTGCTCGCCGAGGGCCTGCGCAGACCGGCTGGCACGGGCAACGTGCTCGTCTTTCCCGGACACCGATGCCGACCGCACTTCATGCGCATCCTCCTGCGGTCCACCGCGGGAACGGCGCTGGTGGAGATCTCGACTTCCGAGGTCGCCACGTTTCTACGTCAGACCTTCCTGCTGGTGCCCTCTGGGTCCGAGAGTCTCCACATCGACCTCGACCGTACCGTGGCCGAGCTCACGAGAAGGGGTGACTGAAGCCGATTCGGATCAGTTTGTCCCGTACCCGCCAACGCGCGCTCCGCGAAAGGCACGTTGCCGCATGCCGTGCTCTGTGGGACAGCGGACGGACCGTCTGTTGTCAAACAGCTGATCCTCGGAGATGTCGAAGTCGCGAAGGGGACCAGCACGATGACCGCACCTGACGTTCCGCCCCTTGCACGCCGTCGCCGAGGACAACCTCGCTGCGGCGCGTCCCGATCTGCTGCGCGCGATGGTCGGGACGTTCGCCGGCGCGTCATGTCCGCACAGACCGATGCCCGGTCGGGTCTTCGAGCGCACCTTCGGGATCCCGCCCAGCTATGGCAGGTCAGGCGGCACGGGCACTGCACGATCGTTTCCGAGGAGCTGACGCACTATCTTTCCGGAGGAGCGGTGGACGCCTCCAACTTGGCTCTCACCTGTTCCGCCTCCGGCCGTTCGACTTGCTCGAACAGGTCGGCCGCGCGATGCCACGAGGTGTGGGCTGCGTTCTGGTCGCCGACGGCGGCGTGTGCGTCACCGAGCCGTTCCTGGATGATTGCCCTGTTGTACGCGTCGCCTCCCTCCGGCAACAGGTCAAGAGCCCGGCGGGCGCAGCGAATCGCTGCCTCGAATTCGCCCAGCCCGTAGTGCGCGCTCGCGAGAGTGTCCCAGGCGGCCGCCTCGTGAAACGAGTCGCCGATCTCTCGCGTCAGGCAAATCGCCTCTTTGGAACGTGCGGCGGCCTCCTCGTAATCTCCGAGCTTGGTGTGCAGCCAGCCAATATTGTTCAGGTTCCTGGCCTCGAAGGAACGGAGGCCGATGTTGCGGAAAAGGCGCAACGCTTCAGCAACGTGGTCCCGTGCTTCACCGAATCTCTCCTGTCGTTGCAGGAGCCAGCGCATGCTCGAATGCGTGTGCGCCCGTTCCGCGGGATCGCCGAGTTCCGCAGCCACCTCGAAAGCACGCTCGAGGTGGCTGCCGGCCGCCTCGTACTGGTTCAGATCAGTCAGCGCGCGAGCCAGTTTACGGAGGGTGGTGACTTCTCCGAGCAGGTCGCCGTCCTGCCGCGCGGCATCCACACCAGTGCGCTGGGATGCCGCGATGTCCTGCCAGTGTCCCTGCCGGTCGAGGAAGATATGCATGCAGCAGGGAAGTTGCCAGGCGTGGGTGAGGAACGTCGTCTTCATGGCCTCGGTGACCGCTGCCATCAACGCGCCACGTTCCGCGGTGAACCAGGCCAAAGCCTCGCTGTGGCTGGTGAACGTCTCTGGAAGTGCGTCAGGCTGGGCCCGAGCGAGTCGCAGGGGATTCACGTTCGAGCTCAGTACTTGATCTGCGGCGTACGCGCTGTGCAGATAGTGGTCGAACATCCTGTGCTGAGCGGCACGGCGTTCGGCCGGGGTGTCGGTGAGCTCGGTGAGCTCGGTGGCGAAGAGGCGCAACAGGTCGTGCAGCCCGTACCGGCCCGGTGCGCGTTCCATGACAAGGTTCGCGTTGGCGAGTTCACCCAGTGCCGTGCGCGCTGTCCGCATCGGCAAGGCGGCGAGAGCGGCGGCTGTCCGTACCGCAATGTCGGGCCCAGGGTGCAGTGACAGGAGCCGGAAGACCCGGGCACTGTCGGGCGACAGGAGTCGGTAGGAACAGGCGAAGGCGGTGCGGGCGTCGGTGGCTCCGCCGTCGCCGGAGAAGGCGTCCAGGTTGTCCTGGGACGAGCGGAGTTCGGCGGCGATGGCCGACAGAGCGAAATCCTCATTGTTCTGGATGCGGGCGGCCACGAGAGCCAGAGCCAGCGGAAGGCGTCCGCACTGCTCGATGATGTCGTTGGCGGCCTCCGGTTCGGCGGACAGGCGCTCGGTGCCTGTCCGTAGGGCCAGTACCGCATGGGCGTCCGTGCGGGAGGGCGGCTCCAGGCGCAGCGGGCGGGCCCCGGTGGCGATCAGGCCGGGCAGGGTGTTGCGGCTGGTGACCAGGGTCAGGGAGCCGGGTGAGGAGGGCATCAGCGGACGTACCTGATCGGTGGTGCTGGCGTTCTCCAGGAGTACGAGGACCCGTCGGCCGACGAGCAGACTGCGGAACAGACCCGCGAGTGCGTCTATACCGGTCGGTATGCGGTGCGGTGGCAGTCCCCATGCTTCCAGGATGCCGCTGAGCGCCTCGACGGGGTTCATGGCCGTCCTCGCGGTATCGAACCCGCGCAGGTCCACGTAGAACTGACCGCCCGGGAACCGGTCGGCCACCGTGTGGGCCCAGTGCACCGCCAGCGTGGTCTTCCCCACCCCCGCCATCCCGCTGAGCAGCACCGTCGTAGAGGCTGCGGGCATCGTGGATGTCACCTCGCCGGCGATGTCTCGCAGACGGACGAGTTCGGCCTGCCTGCCGGCGAAGGCCGCCAGACCGGCCGGCAGCTGGGCGGGGCGGGCGAGCGTTTCGAGGACCTCCGGCACTGTCTCCTGGCTCGGACGCGTGGCACGGGCGACCGCCAGCAGTTCGGCATGCGCCGCTTCGTCCAACTGCAGAGCCCGCGCGAGCGCGGCGACCGTCCCACGATGCGGACGCAGACTACGCCCCCGCTCCATATCACCTATCGCGCGTCCCGACACACCCGACGAATCGGCCAGCTCTTCAAGTGTCAGGCCCCGACCTTGTCGCAACTCACGCAATATCTGCCCGAACCGCGTGCCGCTACCGCTTTCCACCACGCTCCCTTAGTCATATGCCACCCCATATTAGTGGATATTCACCTGCTGAACGCTCGCTCCGGCAGGGACGCCGCCGGCATGGCCGACCCGTCACGGTGGGCCGGCCCGGTTGTTCGGTGGGGTGCGTGCCCCGTCGACCGGGCACGTTCCTGCGCGCGTTGACCTGGGGGCACGTGCGACGACTGGAACGCGACACTCGTCGTGACCGGCGGCGCTGCCCCCGGCCTTCGCCGGTCATGGACCAGGCCCTGTGCCGGCCTTCCCCTGCCTGCCGACCGTGCTTGTCCCGACGGGCACGTACCCGGCCGCGTGGGCTTCGGCGCGTCGGGCGGCAGGGTCGACGGTGCCCACACGTCCGTCGGCCGGCTCCCCGGAGTACGGCGATGCCGCACGACGATGTCGCCATGCGCGGCCGCTTCATCGCTCGGATCGGTGTTCGTACGACGCGGCCCGCGTCGCGGCGTCGGGGTTCCGGCTGCTCCGTCATGTGCTCCGCCTGCTCCGGGCCTTGCCGGGCAGGTGCGCCCCCACCGGCGAGGCAGACCGCTTGCTTCCGGCAGGGGCTTCGTACCCGGTCACCCGGCCTGAATCGGTCCGCTGGTTCGACAAGGCCGGTGGTGCGCTGCGGGGCTGCGGCGGTGCGCTCTTGGACAATTCGCGCACGTATCTGCGGGTCTAGCGTGATGAGTGTTTCCGCTTGGGAGGGCCCGGCGGACCGGACGAGACCTCAGGAGAAAACCCATGTCCAATGCCGTAGAGCCGGTCAAGCCGATACTGGAACCGGCGGCAGCTGCTTTCGCGGAGGCCACGGCCAACCCCCCGTATCTGTTCGATCTCGCCCCGGCGGAGGGCCGCAAGGCCGTCGACGAGGTGCAGTCCGGCGACATCGCCAAGCCGGCCGTCGACGAGGAGTGGATCACCATTTCGGGCGGCCCGACGGGCAGTGCCCGGGCTCGCATCGTCAAGCCCGCTGGTGCCGAAGGCTCCCTGCCGGTGATCCTCTACATCCACGGCGCCGGCTGGGTGTTCGGCAACGCCCACACCCACGACCGTCTGGTGCGCGAGCTCGCCGTCGGCGCCGGCGCGGCCGTCGTCTTCCCCGAGTACGACCTCTCTCCCGAAGCCCGGTACCCGGTCGCCATCGAGCAGAATTACGCGGTGGCGCAGTGGGTCGTGGAGCAGGGCGCGTCCAAGGGACTGGACGCTTCCAGGCTGGCCGTGGCCGGCGACTCGGTCGGCGGCAACATGACCGCCGCGCTGACGCTGATGGCCAAGGAGCGCG
The DNA here is from genome assembly GCF_040613835.1 of Streptomyces sp. NPDC006207. Classification (NCBI taxonomy): domain Bacteria; kingdom Bacillati; phylum Actinomycetota; class Actinomycetes; order Kitasatosporales; family Streptomycetaceae; genus Streptomyces; species Streptomyces sp. NPDC006207. Next base: position 74,308 of record NZ_JBEXSX010000031.1, read on the forward strand.
GCGACGTGACCTTGGTGCAGCAGGTGCTGTTCTACCCGGTCACCGACGCGAACTTCGACACCGGCTCCTACCACCAGTTCGCCGAGGGCTACTTCCTGCGCCGCGACGGCATGCAGTGGTTCTGGGACCAGTACACCACCGACCCCGCGCAGCGTGCCGAGATCACCGCCTCCCCGCTGCGCGCCACCACCGAGCAGCTCACCGGCCTGCCCCCCGCCCTCGTGATCACGGGCGAGGCCGACGTCCTGCGCGACGAGGGCGAGGCCTACGCCAACAAGCTCCGCGAGGCCGGCGTCCCCGTCACCGCCGTCCGCTTCCAGGGCATCATCCACGACTTCGTGATGCTCAACGCCCTGCGCGAGACCCACGCCGCCGAGGCCGCCATCACCATGGCCGTCCACACGCTGCGTACTGCGCTGCACGCCCGCTGACGACCGAAGAGAGAGCGCCAACATGACCACATCCACTCCCACGGTGGTCCTCGTACATGGCGCGTTCGCCGACGCGTCCAGCTGGTCCGGGGTCATCGCCGCACTGCAGAGTGACGGCATTCCCGTCGTGGCGCCCGCGAACCCGCTCCGGGGCCTTGCTTCCGACGCCGCGTACCTGGCGTCCGTGGCCGCCCAGATCGACGGCCCCGTCGTGCTCGTGGGCCACTCCTACGGCGGTGCGCTCATCACCGTGGCCGGTATGACGGAGAACGTCGTCGGGCTGGTCTACGTGGCGGCCTACGTGCTCGACGAGGGCGAGAGCATGGGCGAACTGCAAGGCCGCTTCCCTGACTCCCCGTTGGTCGGCAGCCTGAAGCAGTGGGACTACCCTGGCGCGGACGGCGGCCCGGCCGTCGAACTCACCATCGTCCGGGAGGCGTTCCCGTTGGTCTTCGCCGCCGATGTGCCCGCTGACGTCACCAAGGTGCTGGCTGTGGCGCAGCGTCCGCTCGCCGCCTCCGCTTTCACGGAGACGGCCTCGGTGGCCGCGTGGAAGACGAAGCCGTCCTGGGCGCTCGTGGCCGGCGCGGACCGGGGCATCGCCCCGGAGGTGCAGCGCTTCGCCGCGAAGCGGGCCGGTGCGACCATCGTCGAGGTCGAGTCCGCGTCCCACGCGGTCGCGCTCTCCCAGCCGAAGGAAGTCGCCGACCTCATCCGCGACGCGGTACGCGCCACCAGCTGAGTGAACGGCACAAGCGACTGCGCGGGCGTCTGACAGGTACGCCCGCGCAGTCTCTTTTGTGTGCGCCCGGTGGCCACCGGCATGAGGCAGGCAGGACGGCACGAAGGACAGGCACGGTTGTGGGCGGCCACTTCAGGACCGCCAGGGTACCTCCGCACGTGGTCCAGCTCGCCGTTTCCGGCACGGTCCGCGCCCTCGAACGCGGCGTGCCATGTCCGCAGTCGGCCCGGAGGCTCTGCCGGGGCTGGTCAGGACCCCCGCGGCTTGTCCGCGTGACCGTCGAGCGACGGGATCCACGCAGGCAGCGCTTCCGCGGAGACCGAGTCGCCACGCAAGACGATCCGCGTCAGTCGCTCCCGGACTGGGAGCCGTGCGCGCACAGTCATTCGACGGCTTGTTGCCGAACCTAGGCTCGCCGTCAGTTCAGCCGCGGCAGACAAGCGTCTGCCGCGCGGTCGCCCACCTGAGTGGTGACGCGGCCGTTTCAGCAACAGCAGGGAGTGACCCATATGCAGTTCGGGATCTTCAGCGTCGGTGATCTCACCGCCGACCCCACGACGGGCCGGACGCCGAGCGAGCACGAGCGGATCAAGGCGATGGCCGCGATCGCGCTCAAGGCGGAGGAGGTGGGGCTGGACGTCTTCGCGACCGGGGAGCACCACAATCCGCCCTTCGTGCCGTCGTCGCCGACGACGATGCTGGGCTGGATCGCGGCCCGCACCGAGAAGCTGATCCTGTCCACCTCCACGACGCTGATCACCACGAACGACCCGGTGAAGATCGCCGAGGACTTCGCGATGCTCCAGCACCTTGCGGGCGGCCGGGTCGATGTGATGATGGGGCGCGGCAACACCGGTCCGGTCTATCCCTGGTTCGGTCAGGACATCCGGCAGGGCATCCCGCTGGCGGTGGAGAACTACGCGCTGCTGCACCAGTTGTGGCGGGAGGACGTGGTGGACTGGGAGGGCCGCTTCCGCAGCCCGCTGCAGGGCTTCACCTCCACGCCGCGGCCGCTGGACGGCGTCCCGCCGTTCGTCTGGCACGGCTCCATCCGCTCGCCGGAGATCGCCGAGCAGGCCGCGTACTACGGTGACGGCTTCTTCCACAACAACATCTTCTGGCCGGCCGACCACACCAAGCGGATGGTCGAGCTGTACCGCGCGCGCTTCGCGCACTACGGCCACGGCACGCCGGAGCAAGCGATCGTCGGGCTCGGCGGCCAGGTGTTCATGCGCAAGAACTCGCAGGACGCCGTGCGCGAGTTCCGCCCGTACTTCGACAACGCCCCGGTGTACGGCCACGGGCCGTCGCTGGAGGACTTCACCGAGCAGACCCCGCTGACCGTCGGCTCGCCGCAGCAGGTGATCGAGAAGACGCTGGGCTTCCGCGAGTACGCCGGCGACTACCAGCGCCAGCTGTTCCTGATGGACCACGCGGGACTGCCGCTGAAGACCGTGCTGGAGCAGCTCGACATGCTCGGCGAACAGGTCGTGCCGGTGCTGCGCGAGGAGTTCGCCAAGGGCCGCCCGGCCGGTGTGCCGGACGCGCCGGTCCACGCCGCGCTGCTCGCCCGCCGCGACGCGCAGGCCGCCGCCGAGGACGTCAAGGACGAAGAGGTGCCGGCGTCGTGAAACTGGTCTTGGTTTCGGCGGGGTTGAGCGTGCCGTCCTCCACGCGGCTGCTGGGTGACCGGCTGACAGCAGTGGTGGCGGAGCTCGACGCCGCGGTGCAGGTCCAGGTCGTGGAACTGCGCGAACTGGCCGTGGAGATCGCGCACAACTTCACCAACGGGTTCCCTGGCCGTGCGCTGGCCGCTGCGATCGAGGCGGTCACGGCGGCCGATGGGTTGATCGCGGTGACGCCGGTGTTCTCCGCGTCGTACAGCGGGCTGTTCAAGTCGTTCTTCGACGTGCTGGACATGGAGGCGCTGGAGGGCAAGCCCGTCCTGATCGCGGCGACCGGCGGTACCGCACGGCACTCGCTGGTCCTGGACCACGCCCTGCGTCCGCTCCTGTCCTACCTCCGTGCCGTCGTCGTGCCCACCGGCGTGTACGCGGCCTCCGAGGACTGGGGCGCACAGGGGCTGGCCGAGCGGATCGAACGGGCGGCCGGAGAACTCGTGGCGCTCATGACTGGCATCACGGGCACCCAGCACGTACGTGAGACCGCGGTCGACGACGCGCCGGTCGCGGTCGGTGGCTTTGCAGTGGTGCCCTTCGAGCAACAACTTGCTGCGCTACGACGGGCCGATTGAGTGCCCGATGTCGCGTCTGCTGTGAACCCAGTGCCTTGCGCAGAGCTACGGCCGGCGGCCCAATGCCATGGACCAGGCGAGGGGACGCGCTCTGGCGGGCGCGGCGGATGGCCAGCACACCGCAAGTGTCATCCGCGCCTGCTGCCGGGGTCAGCCCTGTGTCTTAAGTGTCACGGCAGACGGCGGGGGAGGGCATCCGGCTCCTCCGGCTCAAGGACCGGCACGGCGTCCCCCGTCCGGCGCCCCGTGGTTGGAGCGGGGGCCGGACGCGGGGCAGCCGGAGGTCAGGCGCGGACCAGCGGTGTGTCGACCAGGTGCTCGGCCAGGAACCAGGCCTGCAGTTCACCGGTGCGGATCACTTGAGAGACCAGCAGGTCGTTGGTGCCGTCGTCGCCCAGCTCGGCGGCCCTGGCGGCGGCGTCGTGCGCCTGGACGAGGATCGTCTCGTGTGCCTCCAGCAGCCGTGAAAGCATGGCCGGGATCTCCTCCACGCCGTCCGGCGGCCGAGGGATGGAAGTGATCTCGGCGACGTGCCGCGGATCGCCCACGGCCACACCGCCCAGACTCTGTACGCGCTCCGCCAGGGCATCGATCAGCCCCAGTTGCTCCCCGGCGTGCTTGTCCAGCACGAGGTGCAGCTGGTAGAAGGTCGCCCCACGCACCAGCCAGTGGTGCTTCTTGTAGAGGCCGTGGAGGATCTGAGTGTCGGCCAGCACCTTGTTGAGCCGCTGGCAGCCGTACATGCGCGCGTCGTAGGACAACCCGATCGGGAACTGCTTGACGGTGCCGAACTCCTGGATGACTTCACCCTTTTGATGCAGCCATGGCTGGCTGCTGCCAGGGGTGGTGTGCGTGCTCATGCGAAGTGCCTCCTGTGTTGTGTGGGTACGAAGGGCGACGCTAAGCGCCGCGCCGGGGCTCGCGTTGCCCGGGAACGCATGCGGATGTGCCTGGCAGCGCATGGGATTTCCGCGGTGACGCCTGCTTTCCTCGGTGCACTGCCGGGCAACGTCTCGTGCGCCGGCGGACGCGGTGCCTCTGTCGCGGGGACGTACGGTCGGCGCGCGGCCTGTCGGCCGCAGGTACGCGAGATGGCGCACAGGACAGGGGCGGACATGAGCGAGCAGACGGACGTCGTCGTGATCGGGCTGGGGCCGGGCGGGGAATACGTCGCGGGCAGGTTGGCCGAGGCTGGGCTGGATGTGGTCGCGGTGGAGGCCGAACTGGTCGGAGGCGAATGCCCGTACTGGGGTTGTGTGCCCAGCAAGATGATGATCCGCGCCGGCAACCTGCTTGCCGAGGCCCGCCGTGTCCCGGGCCTGGCAGGGGAGGCGTCCGTCCGTCCGGACTGGGGCCAGGTCGCCGGCCGCATCCGGGACGAGGCCACCGACGACTGGAGCGACCGGGCGGCCGCCGACCGCCTGACCGGAAAGGGAGGGCGGCTGGTCCGAGGCACCGGGCGGCTGACCGGGACGCGCCGGGTGGCCGTCGACGACCGCACCTTCCAGGCCCGGCGGGGAGTGGTCCTGGCCACCGGCAGCCGCCCGCGGATCCCTCCGGTGCCGGGTCTGGCCGGCACCCCGTACTGGACCAACCGGGACGCCGTGGCGGCGAAGGAACTTCCTGCCTCGCTGGCCGTGTTGGGCGGCGGGAGCATCGGTGTGGAAATCGCCCAGGTCTTCGCCCGTTTCGGGTGCCGTGTCACAGTCGTCGAAGGCCAGGAACGGCTGCTGTCGGCAGAGGAGCCGGAGGCCGGGCGGCTTGCCGCGGACGTCCTGCGAGCGGAGGGTGTCACCGTTCTGACGGCCGCCCGGGCCGAGCGGGTGAGCCACAACGGCGCAACATTGACCGTCCACCTCGACACGGGGGAGGCGGTCGGCGCGGAGCGACTGCTGGTCGCCACCGGGCGCCGCGTCGACCTGGCCGGACTGGGCGTGGACACGGTCGGCATCGACCCGGCGGCCCACATGGTGAACACCGACGGGCAGATGCGCGCCGGCGACGGCCTGTGGGCGGTGGGCGACATCACCGGCCGGGGCGCCTTCACCCATGTGTCGATGTACCAGGCGCAGATCGCAGTCCGGGACATCCTTGACATTCCCGGTCCGGACGCCGACTACCGGGCGCTGCCCCGCGTGGTCTTCACCGACCCGGAGATCGGCGCGGTGGGGCTTACCGAGCGGCAGGCCCGCGACCGGGGCCTGCGGGTGCGTACCAGCCTCCTCCCGCTGTCCTCCTCCACCCGCGGCTGGATCCACAAGGCGGGCAACGAGGGATTCGTCAAGCTGGTCCAGGACGCCGACCGCGGCGTCCTGGTCGGCGCCACCTCCGTGGGCCCGGCGGCAGGCGAGGTGCTGTTCGGCTTGGAGGTCGCCGTCCACGCGGAGGTGCCGGTCGAGCGGCTGCGGAACATGATCTATGCCTACCCCACCTTCCACCGCACCATCGAAGCCGCCCTCGCGGCCCTGGGCTGAGCGGCGCGCGATGGCCCATCCGGACGCTGAAGCAGGACCGCGGGCCACGCGGATCCGGAATCCGGGCGAGGCGCGCCGGTCGCGACGTGCTGGAACTGCCCTTCGACCTGTGCTCAGTGTTCTTTCGGTCACGGCTCTGGCCGTGCGAGTCCTGCTGGTGGTTCTGGCCGTTGTCACCACGATCGGGCGGCCGTCGGACCAGGAGGGCTGACGGCCGGTCGCTTCAGTGCCGGTCCTCGCTGGTCTCGATCGGCACCCCCGCCCGGACGGCCAGGGTGACCGGGGTGCGTTCGGCGACGTCCAGGAGCCGGGCACGCTGCGGGTCGTCCAGCTCTCCGGCCAGGGCTATCCGTCGAATGATCCGGTCGGCGGCGGGGCCCTTTGCGGTTGCCGGAGCCTTCTCGTAGGCCAGACGCACTCCAAGGCCGCTGAGCGGCCAGCCCTTGCGCTGCGCATACATCCGCAGGGTGATGGCGGTGCATGAGCCGAGAGCGGACAGCAGCAGGCCAAAGGGCGTCGGGCCGGTGTCCGTGCCGCCGAGGGCCTCGGGCTCGTCCGCGGTCAGTGTGTGGTGGCCGGTCCGGATCTCGATCCGGTAGTCCTGGTCGGTGGTGCGGGCGACGGCAAGGGCTACCCGTCGAAGAGCGGTGGTTTCGGTGGCGTCCATGTCTCGGGTCCTGTTCGTGCAGGTGGCGCAGCGGCTGCGGTGCGCCGTGAATGGGGGCTGTGCGTCGCCCTAGCTCCGGGCGCTCAGCGGTTGCCGGGCGCGTGGCTGCAGCCGCAGGGTGTGGGTGGCGGTGAAAGGGATCAGTTCGTGATGCCGGTCAGGTAGGGCGATCACCAGGGCGCTGTCCGGCAGGGCCCGGCGGACACACGTCAGCATCCGCACCGCGGTCCGGCCGTCGAGGCCGGTCGTCGGTTCGTCGAGCAGCAGGACCGCCGGCGCCCGCAGCACTGCCCTGGCGATCGCCAGGCGGCGTCGCTGGCCCTGTGACAGCGCGCTGCCCAGCGGGCCCGTCGGGGTGTGGAGGGGGAGCCCTTGCAGGGCGGCGGCCGTCAGCGCGGCCCGGAGTGTGTCGTCGTCCGCGCCGGGGGCGGCCTGCCGGAGGTTCTCGGCGACGGTCGCGTCGGCGATCCAGTCTTCCGCCTCGACAAGGGTGAGCGTATCGGCGATCACACTGGCGGGCAGGGAGCCGACGGGCGCGCCGGCGAGCAGCACCGACCCGGGAGCCGCAGGGGCGATCCGTCCGGCGAGAGTCTCCAACAGGGTGCTCTTCCCGCTGCCGTTGGGCCCGGTGACGACGACGACGTCACGGCCTCCGATCACCGCCGACCAGCTGGTGCGGTCGTCGCCGACACCCACGGGCACCCGGCGGGCCACCAGGGTCCGCGTCGGCCCCGCGGTCGTCGTCGGGAGCACGGGACGATGGCCCTGCACGAACGGGCGGTTCGCCAGATCCTCCAGCCGCAGCGCGGCATCGGCGGCCAAGCCGTGGTCGCGGAGCACTTGGGGAAGGGTCTCCATCAGTTCGTACGCGGCCGCAACCAGTAGCACCTGTCCGATGGCGTCGGCGGCAGGCTGGGTGAACACGGGACCGGACAGCGCCAGGACCAGGACCGCTGTCTGGCCCGCTATGGCCAGCAGCCGCAGCAGCAGCCGCGCCCGGCGCATCACCACCGCGACCGCTGCCTCCGCGCGCCGGGCCTGGTCAACCGACCGCGCGACCTGGCCGCGCACCATGTCGACCGCGCCCAGGCAGCGCAGTTCGGGGAGCGCAGAGCGCGCGCTGAGCAGCGCGGTGCGGGCCGTGGCGCGGGCATCTGCGGCTATCCGTTGGTGCTTGCGGGTTCGCCGGTCGGCGGCCACTGCCGTGGCCGCCGAGACCACGAGCAGCACCAGCTCGGCGGTGCCTGCCAGAGGACTGGCCACCAGCAGCAGAGCGACGACCACGGTGGCCGTCAGGCCGATCCCGGCCAGCGGCGGAACAACTTGTGCGGGTATCCCGCCCACCGCTTCCACATCGGCAGTGAGCCGGGCCATCAGGGTGCCGTCGCGTCCGTTGCGCAGTTCACGCGCCGGCACGGTGGTCGCGGCGCGGACCAGCCGGGAGCGCAGCGAGACAGTCGCGCCCAGCAGGGCTCCATGGCTGACCAGGCGTTCCGCGTACCGCAGACCGGTGCGGCTCAGGGCGAGAGCGCGGACGGCACCCGAGGGGTACATCCATGACCAGGTGGTGTTCGCCTGTGCGGTGACCACCGCGCAGGCGGTCAGGAACCAGCCGGACACTCCCAGCAGACCGGCCGCGCACAGTTCGGCCGTCCCGGCAAGCGCCACCGCGTACAGCAGGTCGCGTCGTGTGCGGCGGTCTGCCGCCGTCCACAGCAGCTTGAATGCGTTCACAGCGTCCTCCCGGTCCCGGCCAGCCGGCCCTGGCTCAACTGCACGACGTCGTCGGCGACCTTGAGCAGCGCGGGACTGTGTGTGGTGACGACCACGGTGCGGCTGCGCGCCAGCGTCCGTATGGCGGCGATGACGCGGGCCTCGCCGTCGGGATCCAGATGTGCGGTGGGTTCGTCCAGACACAGCAGCGGAGTTTCGTGGAGCAGCACGCGGACCAGCACCAGTTGCTGCATCTGCCCCGAGGACAGCCCCCAGCCGCGCTCGCCGACCGGGGTCTCCAGGCCGTGGGGGAGCGTGGCGAGCAGATCCTCGAAGCCCAAGGCTGTGAAGGCGGAGGTCAGTTGCTCGGTGTCAGCTTCGGGCCGGGCCAGCAGCAGGTTGTCCCGCAGCGTGCCCGGTAGGAGGAAGGAGGGCTGGCCGGCCCACACCGTGACGGCCGGGGAGGCCGGCAGGGTGCCGGAACCCACGCTGTGCAGGCACCGCCCGCTGTCCGGGGCGCGCAGGCCGGCCGCCACGGAGAGCAGGGTGGTCTTGCCCGCGCCACTGGGCCCGCTGATGGCCAGGACCGAACCTGGCCGCACCGTCAAGGTGACGTCGTCCAGGGCGGCCTCGTCCCGGCCCGGGTACCGCACCCCCACTGCCTCCAGGATGACACCGGCAGGGCTGAGTCGACTCCGGCGACGAACGAGGGGCACGTCGGTCACGGGACCACCGGCCGGTGCGTACGGAGCCGGGTCGATGATCTCCGCGATCAGATCGGCCGCCGCGGCGGCCTCGGCGCGGGCGTGGTAGCCGCGGGCGAGGTCCCGGGCGGGGGCGAAGTACGCCGGGGTCAGGACAAGCACGAACAGTGCGGTGTCCAGGCTCATGGTGGATGGCACCACCGGCAGGTCCAGGTAGCCGAGCAGGGCGAGGCCGCAGTACGTGGCGACCACGGCCATGGCCACGGTGATGAGGAGCTCGATCCAGGCGGTCGAGAGGAAGGCCACCCGCAGGACGGTGCGGGTACGCGCGGCCAGTTCCCGGTCGTCGGCCTCGGTGGCGCGTATCGTCTCTTCGCCGGCTCCCAGGCCGACGAGCGTGGGCAGTCCGCGCAGCCGGTCCAGCAGGCGGGTGCTCAGCGTCCGGGTGGCGGTGAGCTGGGCGTGCACGGCGGCGCGGGTGCCCATGCCGATGACCTTGAGGTTGACGGGCAGCAGCGGGGTGGCCAGTACCAGCACCAGAGCGACGGCCCAGCTGCCGGCCGCGATGGAGGCCAGCACGATGCCGCTTCCCAGCAGCATCGACCGCCGGGCGGGGACGTAGGTCGTCAGCCATCCGGTCAGCCGGCCCACCTCACTGTCGAGTGCTTCGCCGAGAGCGGCGTCTGACACCTCCTCGGACGGCGCGCCCTTCGTGGGCAGTGCGGCCCGGAGCAGTCGGGCGCGCAGATGGTCTTGGACCGCGGCCGCTCCGTCGTCGGCCACCCGGTCGGCCACTGCGAGCAGGATCCCGCGCAGCAGCAGCCCGGCGGCGACCATGGCCGCACCGCTGAGCACCGGAGCGAGCGCCACGCCCCGGTACTGCGACCGCAGTGCGGCCTCGGCCGCCCAGCCCAGGCCTGCGGCCCACAGGACATGACCCGTGGCCGCGAGCCCGCGCAGCGTGCCGGCTCGCCGGAACGCCGGTTCGCCGACGGACGCCCATGCGGTGAGCAGCCGGGCTGTCTGTTGCTGACCGTCGTCGTCGCGGCTCAGCCTGGCGAATTGGTCGGCGACGTCGTTCATCGCCCGGCTGCTCGGAGGTCGAATTCGCCGGCTGATGCCGAGCGGCGGTCGGATCGAATCCATACGGCGAGTGCGGTGAGGCAGAACACCGCGATCCCGGTTGGACCGATCCAGGTGGCCACACCGCCGAAGATGTCCTGCGAGACGGCCGCCACCGCAACGGCAAGCAGCGTCAGCAGCACGCGCCGCACCACGAGGGCCACACGCGGACCGCCGCCGCGGGCACGCGACACCGGCGCATCAGCGGTGTGCTCCTCAGCGCCGACGGTGTCGGACCGCCCGGGTGACTGGTCGGTGAGGGCTGCCGGCTGGGTGAACTTCCCGCGGAAGACCCACCACGCGTAGATGTTGTACGCCAGCACGACCGGCATGCACCCGCCCACCCCGATGAGCAGGAACAGCTGCGAACCGTGCGGGCTGGCCGCGGCGTGCACGGTCAGGTCGGGCGGGACGACGACGGGAGCGGTGGCGGCCACGAGCGCGAGCAGGCCCGCGGCCTCCACACCGGCCACGGCGGCGAATGGGCGCCAGTCGGGCCGGCGGCCGAAGCCGTACCACGCGATGGCCCAGCAGACCACGGCAGCGGCCACAGCCAGGCCGAACAAGGTGGTGCGGAGCGGCTCGTCAAAACGGAAGCGCTGCGGGTCGGCGCCCGAGAGCCCGAGCGCCAGGACCACGCCGGCCACCGCGACCGTCACCAGCAGCGGCCGGCCCAGCCGGCCCGCCCGGTGATGGGCGGTCCCCACGGTCTTGTCCTGCAGCCATGCGGCGCCGGCCAGCAGATGCACGGCCGCCAGCCCCAGGGCACAAAGCACGCTGTACGGCGTGAACCAGTCGAAGGTGCCCCCGGTGAACACCCCACCGCGATGGGGCAGCCCGGACAGGACGCCTCCGGCCACGAGCCCCTGGCACAGCGAGGCCACCAGGGAGGAGAGCCCGAAGACGAGGCCCCAGCCGCGCCGGTAGCCAGGAGCGGCGCTCTGCAGCTCGATGGCCGCGCCGCGCAGCACGATGGCCAGCAGCATGACCACGAGCGGCAGGTAGACGCCGGGCAGCACGGTGGCGTAGACACCGGGCAGGCCCGCCCACAACGCCACCCCGGCCAGAATGATCCAACTCTCGTTGGCATCCCAGGCAGTGGCGATCAGCTCGTTGTACTCCTTGCGCCGCCGGTCGCTGCGGTCGAACAAGCTCAGAATGCCGATGCCCAGGTCGTAGCCGTCGAGCAGCAGATAGGCACCGAGCGCGAACAGGACCAAGGCGTATGACGCGTACTCAAACATGATTCACCCCGGACGGGTTGATGGTGGGGCTGGCGTCCGCCACCAGGTGTTCGGGGCCTGTGCGCACCGTGCGGACGATGTAGCGGATCCACAGCCCAAGCAGCAGCGCGTAGACGCTGACGAAGCCGATGAGGCTGGCGAGCGCCGCGCCGAGGGAGAGCTGGGAGACGGCGTCACTGGTGCGGATCAGGCCGTAGACCACCCAGGGCTGCCGGCCGGTCTCCGCCGTGATCCAGCCGCCGCTGATCGCGATGACACCGGCGGGGGCCATCCAGACCATCAGCCGGTGGAACCGCCGGGCGGCGTACAGCCTGCCGCGCAGCCGCAGCACCACTCCGGCGAAGGCCATGGCGAACATCGCCAGAGCGGTGAAGTACATCGCCCGGAAGCCGTAGAAAGCCGACCACATGTTGGGGCGATCGCCCTTCGGGGTCTGCAGCAGCCCGGGAACCTTCGCCTGGCCGGTCAGATCCTTGCCGATGACGGCACCCAGGTGCGGGATCTCGACGTGGAACTCGTTCTCGCCCTTGGCCGTGTCCGGCACCACGAGCAGGTTGTAGCCGTTGTTGTCGGTCTTCCAGTTGCCCTCGAAGGCCTGGAGCTTCGCCGGCTGGTGCGCGCCCATGAACGCAGCGGTCGCGTCCCCCACGTACAGCTGTACGGGCATCAGAATGGCCAGCACTCCCAGGGCGATGGACAGGGTGCGGCGCGCGAAAGGCAGCGCCCGCTGCTTGACCAGGTACCACGCGGCGATCCCGCCGATGAACCAGCAGGCGCTGATCAGCACGGCAAGCAGGATGTGCGGGTACCTGTAGGAGAACGCCGGGTTGAACAGCACGTGCCACCAGTCGCTCGCCCGGAACTGGCCGTTGACCTCGGTGAACCCCACGGGATCCTGCATCCAGCTGTTGGCCGACAGGATCCACGTCGTGGACAGCAGGGTGCCGACGACGATCATCCAGCAGGCGAACGCCATGGTGCGGGGGCGCACCCGTCCGTCGCCGTACAGCACGATGCCGATGAACCCGGCCTCCAGAAAGAAGGCCGTGATGACCTCCATGCCGATCGTGACACCGAGGATCGGCCCGACAGCATGGGCGTAACTTCCCCAATTGAGACCGAATTCGAAGGTCATGACGGTTCCGGCAACCACACCGAGGCCGAACCCGACCGCGAATATCTTCTTCCAGAAACGGAACACCTGAAGGTACAGAGGATTTCCGGTCCTGACGTAGACCGTGTACATCACCGCCAGGAAGAGGGAAAGTCCAACGGTCAATGCGGGGAAACTCATGTGAAACACTGCGGTGATGGCGAATTGCCATCGAGAGATCTCCACCACTGCGGGCGTGGCCACGGAAGTCTCCTTTCGGTCGATTTCGGGGGCCGGCAGCCCTGGTGGTGAGGCTCGAAACGGACCCGCCCGTGTCCGGCCCGGGGCAACGGCTGGGGCGCCGCCGTGCATGAGGGGAAGCGACCGGATCAGCCGGCTCCTGACGTCACCTTAGAACCGCCGGTGGGCATGTCTTTCCCGACGGTGCACCGCGACTGTTCTCGCAGCGCAATAAGCGCGAGATGCGCCTACCCCCAGTGCACCTCCGGTGCAACGCAGTGCGCTGCCAGGCAACATGCCGATGTCGGGGAGCCCTAACGTAATGCTCGAGTGCGGATCGGACCTGTTCTTCCCCCGTATCAACCACTCGGCCGGCACGGCCGCCCGCACATGATGGAACCGGGCCTTTCAATCGGAATCCGCTATCGTCCTTTGGAGTCTTTCGAGGTGCCTACAATGCCGGTCGGCGGGTTGATTCCCCGCGCCGCCGACGATGCCGCTGACGTAATCGTCCGCAATGCGAAGATCTACACCGGAGACAGCAGCCGCCCGCACGCCGGAGCTCTCGCCATCCGCGACGGGCGCATCTCGGTTGTGGGTGACGACGCGGACGTCGCTCCCTTCGTCGGGCCCGCCACCACGGTCGTCGACGCCCTGGGCCGGCGCGTGGTCCCCGGCCTCAACGACGCCCACCTGCACGTGATCCGAGGAGGCCTGAACTACGTCCTCGAACTGCGCTGGGACGGCGTGACATCGCTGCGCCAGGGCCTGGCGATGCTCCGCGAACAGGCGGCCCGGACCCCCAAGGGCCAGTGGGTACGCGTGGTGGGCGGATGGTCCGCCGAGCAGTTCGCCGAACGGCGGCTGCCCACCCCCGCCGAGCTGAACGCGGCCGCACCGGACACTCCCGTGTTCGTCCTGCACCTGTACCAGGCGGCGATCCTGAACCGGGCGGCGCTTCAGGCCGTCGGCTACACCAAGGCCGCCCCTGACCCCAAGGGCGGCCAGATCGTACGCGGCAGGAACGGTGAGCCCAACGGCATGCTCCTGGCTGCCCCGAGCGCGCTGATCCTCTACTCCACTCTCGCCAAGGCTCCGACGCTGGAGGGTGAGGACAAGAAGACCTCCACCCGGCACTTCCTGCGCGAGCTGAACCGATTCGGGCTGACCTCCGCGATCGACGCTGCCGGAGGTTTCCAGAACTTTCCCGACAACTACGGCACGGTGACGGAGCTGGCCAAGGAGGGCCGGCTGTCGCTGCGCATCGCCTACCACCTGTTCCCGCAGACCCCCGGCCAGGAACTGGACGACCTGGTCCGCTGGATCGAGATGGTCCGCCCCGAGGACGGGGACGAGTGGCTGCGGTTGAACGGCGCCGGTGAGAACCTGATCTGGGCCGCTGCCGACTTCGAGAACTTTGCCGAGCCCCGCCCCGAACTGAGCGGCGACTACGAGGCCGAGTTCGAGAAGGCGGTCCGCCTCCTCATGGAGCACGGCTGGGGCTTTCGTCTGCATGCGACGTATGACGAGACCATCAGGCGGGACCTGGCGGTGTTCGAGAAGCTTGCCGCGGAGGGGCTGTTCCCGGCCGGGAACAGGTGGCTGTTCGACCATGCGGAGACCGTCTCCCGGGACAGCCTCGACCGCGTCGCGGCCCTCGGCGGGGCGATGTCCGTGCAGAACAGGATGTCGTTCCAGGGCGAGGCGTTCACCCGGCGGTACGGCCTCGGCGCCGCCGCGGAAGCCCCGCCCTTGCGGGCCATGCTGGAGCGTGGGCTCACCGTCGGCGCAGGCAGCGACGCCACCCGGGTGTCCACCTACAACCCCTGGGTCGCCCTGCACTGGCTGGTCACCGGTCGGACGGTCGGCGGCACGGTCCTGCGGCCGCCGCAGAACCGTGCCGACCGGGAGACCGCACTGGCCATGTACACCAGGGCCGGTGCCGCACTGACCGGCGAGGAGGATGTCAAGGGCGTTCTGCGGCCCGGCTTCCTCGGCGACCTGGCGGTCCTGTCCCACGACTACTTCACCGTGCCGGAGCAGGACATCCCGCACATCGAGTCGGTGCTGACCGTCGTCGGCGGCCGGATCGTGCACGCCGCCGCCGAGTACGAGGGCCTCGACGAGGAACTGCCCTCCATCAGCCCCGCGTGGAGCCCCGTGGCGCACTTCGGCGGCTACCAGGCCACCCCCCGGGCGGGACTGCCGGGCGTTCGCCAGGCGGAGTCGATCAGCGAGGCCGTCGCGGAGTCGGAGCAGCACCGTCAGTGGCGGGCACATCGCGGCCTCGTCCCGGAAACCGCGGGCACGTTCGCCGACCCCTGCTTCACCCTCTGAACTCCCCCGGGGGCCAGGCACTTCAGCCAACCCTCCCCGGGTCCCCCCCCAAGGCTCCGTCCACAGGACGGTTCCTGCCGCGGCGCGGACAGCCGTCCGCGTCACCACTCATGGAAAGGTTCCACCCTCATGGTCGACATCGCCGAGGTCACCGCGGCTCCCAGCCCCGACCTGCTCACCCCCGACAACTGCGCGGTGCTGTTCGTGGACCACCAGCCGCAGATGTTCTTCGGCACCGGCAGCGGCGACCGCACCGCGATCGTCAACGCCACCGTGGGCCTGGCGAAGGCCGCCAAGGTCTTCGATGTCCCCGTCGTTTTGAGCACCGTGGCCGCCGAGTCCTTCTCCGGCCCGATCATGCCGCAACTGCCGGCCGTCTTCCCCGACCACAAGATCATCGACCGCAGCACGATGAATGCGTGGGAGGACGTCGCCTTCGTCGAGGCCGTCAAGGCGACCGGTCGCAAGAAGCTCGTCATCGCCGGACTGTGGACCGAGGTCTGCGTCGTTCTGCCCACGCTCTCCGCCCTGTGCCAGGGCTACGAGGTCTTCGTGGTGACCGACGCGTCCGGCGGTGTCAGCCCGCAGGCCCACGAATACGCCGTCCAGCGCATGGTCCAGGCCGGCGCCGTACCGGTGACCTGGGTGCAGGTACTGCTGGAGCTGCAGCGGGACTGGGCGCGTACGGAGACGTACGGCCCCGTCACCGACGTGGTCAAGGAACACGGCGGCGCCTACGGCCTCGGAATCGTCTACGCGCAGGCCGTCATCGGCGCGCACGCCGCCGGCTGACCCCCTCCCGCCACAGGACTGAGACCCAGGAACAGGAACGACACGCAATGGACACCGGACTGCTTATCCTCCGGGTGGTGATGGGCCTGCTCATCGCCGGCCACGGAGTGCAGAAGGTGAGCTTCCGACTGGGAGGCCATGGTCTGGCAGGGGGAACCGAGGAGTTCCGCCGCGATGGGTTTCGCGGTGGCTCCCTCACCGCGCTGGCGGCCGGAACCGGCCAGATCGGTTCGGGCCTGTTCCTGGTGCTCGGGGCACTCACACCGGTGGCGGCCATGGTCGCCATCGGTGTGATGACCGTCGCGATCACCGTCAAGTGGCGGCACGGGCTGTGGGTGCAGAACGACGGCTACGAGTACCCCCTGGCGCTGGTCGTCGTCACCGGGGCGCTGTCCCTCACGGGCCCCGGCCGCTGGTCCGCCGACCACGCGGCCGGCCTGAACTCCTGGCCGGTGTGGCTGTCGGCTGCGGCGATCGCGCTCGGCCTGGCGAGCGGCCTCCTCACTCGCGCAATCCTGCACCGCCCGCTTGCACACGAGAGGACGACAGTCGATGCGCGCACTGCTGACTGACGCGGCCCGCACCCTCATGCCGCCCCGTGCCGACCGGCACGGCCCGCTGCCGCCGCTGATGCTGATGCTGACCGTGGTCACCGGCGTGGTCGACGCGGTGACCTACCTCGGACTCGGACATGTCTTCGTCGCCAACATGACCGGCAACGTGGTCTTCCTCGGCTTCGCGCTGGCCGGAGCCCAGGGATTGTCCGTCCTGGCGTCCGTCGTGTCACTGGCGGCATTCCTGGCCGGTGCACTCGCCGGAGGCCGGCTCGGCGTCCGGCTGGCGGCCCACCGCGGACGCCTGCTGGCCGTATCCACCGGCACACAGACGGCCTTGGTTGCCGCGGCCACCATCACCGCCATCGTCACCGACAGCCGCGTCACCACTGCGGTCCAGTACACCCTGATCGTGCTGCTGGGCCTGGGCATGGGGCTGCAGAACGCCGTTGCCCGGCGCCTCGGCATCCCCGACATGACCACCACCGTGCTCACCCTCACCCTGACCGGACTCGCAGCCGACTCCACCCTGGCCGGAGGTACGGCCCCACGGCCCGGCCGACGGATCCTGGCCGTGCTGGCGATGTTCCTCGGCGCCCTTGCCGGCGCACAGCTCGTCCTGCACGGGCAGTTGGCGGCGGCCCTCGGACTGGCCCTTCTCCTGCTCCTGGTCACCACGGTGACCACCTACCGGCTCGCGGTACCCAATGCCCCCTGGGCGCCGCCGCTCACCTGAGGCGTGCGGGTCGGGCCTGCGGAGTGCGGGACGGGCGGTCACGGGAGGCTCGCGCCGGCTGCTGCTGCCGACCGCACGCATGTAGTGGTTACGTCCGGTCGCCCCCGTGCTTGAGCCTGAGGCGTGGGCGTTCGCTGAAGCGCGGCGAATCCGCCATCCCCGTTTGAACTCACCCCGGCTGAAGGCTGCAAGGGCCGTCCGGCGGGGCGTTGCCCGTCGGGCCGCCCCGCCGCCCCGGCGGCCCAATAATGATCCGAGGACAGCAATGTCTCAACACCGCTTTCCGGTCCGCCGGTTCTCCCGTTCGGAGACGGCCCGTGCCGAGACCTTCAGCGACGGCATCTTCGCGATCGCGGTCACCATCCTGGTGCTCGGCCTGACCGCCCCCGCGCACCGACCCGGCCGGCTCGCGCACGCCCTTGAGTCGCAATGGCCCGCCTACGTCGGCTACTTCGCGTCCTTCAGCTATGTCGCTGTGATCTGGCTCAACCATCACCAGGCCTTTGTGCGGATCCGCAGCATGGACCGGGGCCTGCACGCGGCCAACTTCTTCGTGCTGTTCACCACGGCGGCGCTCGCCTTCCCCACAGGCGTCGTCGCCGATGCGCTGCAATCCGACGTCTCCGGCGTAGATGCGCGGGTGGCGGTCGCTTTGTACGCGTCCCTGGCATCGGTGATGTGTCTGAGCTGGCTGGTCCTCTACCATCACCTGGGCCGCCACCCCGAGCTCATGGACCCAGAAGTCGAGCCCACTTATGTGCCGCATGGCCTCCTTCGCTCCTGGGCCGGAGCGCTGGTCTACGCCGTCGCCGGAGTCTTGGGCTGCCTCATCTCCCCGCTGATCGCACTGGGTGTCTTCATCGTTCTGCCCGCGTTCTACTTCGTTTCCAGCGAAGGGCTGCCGGCAGGGCGGGGCCTCGCCGGCGATACGGGGGCGTGACGTCGGCTCTGCGACTTCAGGTGGCACCACATCGCGCTGTACGCCGCAAGAACTGCACATGGGCGCCGCCTACGGGGGCAACGCCGCCAGCCTGTGCCATGTCTGGCCGAGTCAGGAGGGCGGGGGCTGCGGTATCGCCTTCCTTCTGGCGGGCCGAACGTGCATCTGCCGGCCGCCTGTCACTCGAAGCGTGTGGGCAGCAACGGCCGACCGGCGGCAAGGGCGTCGAGGCCTGCTATTTCGCGAGCGCGGCCCAGTTCGCATACCTGGCCTCCACCCGCGGCCGTGCGATGCGGCATGGTCCGTGGACGGCTGGACCGGTCCTGCAGCCCTGCACGCCTTCCGTCCGCCAGCGGCGGACCGAATTGTGGGCAGTGGCGCGCGAGATGCCCATCTCATCCGCGACATGTACGAAAGGCCGACTCCGAGCAGGTCCGGTCGACCAGCAGTCGTCTGCCGTGAACGATCAGCCGGGCCTCTACGGTGCGACACGAAAGACCTCCGGTGCGGTGCAGTCCTAGACAGCTCCACCGCACCGGAGGTCTTGCCATGATCAAGCACCAACCAGTGTCAACAATGTCCCAGGTCAATGCACCTAGGCGCAGCTCCGGCGGTTCCTCGGTGCCGAGATCGGCGTTGATGTCGAAGCCGACCGCACCGTGCGACACCCCCGGATGTCCGATGTCGGCACCCAAGTCGAAAGCGGCCCCACCGACCACCTCGGCCAGTTCCTTCTCCTCACGCTGCCGCACAGCGTGGTCGTGGTGCTCGCCGATCCGTTCGACAAAGTTCTGTATGTGTCCGTGGTGTCGCCTGTCGGTCTGCTCAGCATCGCTCATGATAAAGATCCTTCGCATATTGCCTCAGGCCCGGCAACTGCGCCGGGTGAAAGGGCTGGTGATGTTGTACGTTCCGGACCTACACCCCCGCCCGTCGTACTGGGTGATGCCGACGTGCGAAGTCCTGTTCGGGGCCGTCAGAGCATGCGGACTCGGTCCGCCTCCGACAGGCCACCCCATACGCCGTACCGCTCCTGGGTGTCGAGCGCCATGCGTGCGCATTCCTGCCGGACCGCGCAGGTGTCGCATACACGACGGGCTCTCTCTTCGCGCTCTCTGCGCTGCCGGCCGCGCTCGCCACTGGGTGAGAAGAACACAGAGCTGTCCATGCCGCTGCAGGCAGCGAAGTGCTGCCAGTCCCACAGGCGGCTCAAGGGCCTGAGTCGGTCCAAGTACTTAGGCGTCTTTGGCATGGGCGAGCCCCTTCGCAGAATGTCCTCGTCGGGCTTGTTCGGGATTCAGGAAAGGTTGACAGGCTGGTTGATCCCAGCTGACAGGTAACCGAAAGCTGTCGCCGGCGCACGCTGTCGGCGGGCAGAAGAGCCAACTCAGCGGATGGCACGGACGGCACGCAGGATCAGCTTCGCGACGACACTGGGCGCGCTCAGCCCCATCGGCATGGGGTGCGCGAACCCGCACCGTGTGGGCACGGGCGTGATCAGCCATCCACTGTTCGGCGGCAGGAGGAATGTTGCACGAGGCACCAGCGCTCGGAAAGGCCTTCCAAGCCGCAGCGGTGGCCTTCTCCTGCAGAGCCTTGACGGTGACCGACCGCTGACTCATAACCATCATCTGAGTGAGTGTCGACCGGGACTCCTGCGGCGAACTGTTTACGGAAGAGAGCCTGCCTGATGAGCAGTTCCTCGGCGACCGCCGACCGGCAGCGGATAGAACCGGGTGGCGGCCTGTGCCAAAGGTGCTGCGGGGAAATCTGCTGGTGAGATCCAGAACGCCTTCCCCACCTCAGGCACGACGGCCGCAATGTATACCAGTGCCTTGACCCGAGGATTTCCACTTGGGGCGTGGCTGATAGCACGGCCGGTTGCGGGCGTCGACGAGACCTGCAACCGGCCGGCAAGTCGTCAGCGGATGCTGGCTGTGACGGCCTCGTGGATGAACTCCGCGACGCGCTTGGGATGGGCGAGCATGACCAGGTGGGAGGAATCGACCTCGGCGGTGGTCATGCCGGCCCGACGGTAGCCATAGCGCTCCACATCAGGGTTGATGGTGTGGTCGGAAGAGCACACCAACCCCCAGGAAGGCTTCGTCCGCCACGCCGCGACCGGAGCCTTCTCCGCGAACGCCAACGCTGCCAGCGGGCGTTGGGACACAGCCAGGACGGTCGCGAGGTCGCGGTCGACATCTGCCGCGAAGATGTCCGGGAAGGCGTCGGGTCGGACAGAGACGTCGGTGCCGGGCTCACTCGAACCCTCGACCGGGAACGGCGTGTACACGAGCACGGAGGCCAGATCGGAGTCCGGGAACCGGCCCTGCAACTCACCGAGGCTTTCCCCTTCTTCCAGGGCGTAGCCCGCCAGGTACACCAGCGCCTGGACGTTGTCCTCCGCGCCGGCCACGGTGATGACGGCACCCCCGTAGGAATGACCAACCAGGACGACCGGTCCGGGTACCTGGCGCACGACCGAAGCGATGTATTCGGCGTCTCCGAGCAGACTGCGGTTGGGGACCGCCGGAGCCACCACGTTCAGGCCCCGGGCAATGAGCTCAGGGATGACACGGGCGAAACTCGAAGCGTCGGCGAAGGCGCCGTGAACCAGAACGACGGTCGGGGTGGCAGAGCTGGACATAGCAAGCTCCTCAAGGCAGAGGGTGGGAAGGGGGGACGGCCTCACAGCCTGAAGCGGTGGGCCTGCTCGAAACGCTAGGGGAGCCTGGCTGGTCAGCCTTGCCTGTTCGTGCTCCGCGGTTGCCCCTCTGTGCTTACCTACACCGAGGACACGGGCTCAGCCAGATGTGGCGCTCTGAGCTGATCGGCTTCACGTTCATCCGACACTCACAGCCGATGCACAAGGAGGTTTTGCGCCGCGATTCTTCCTCCGATTCTTCCTGGACGGCACAACGACGGAGTGGTGACATCGTCAGGGCCGCACCGCGGCTCCCACCGCCGGTCGATCAGATGCCCCTAGGGGAAGCCTCGTGTCCATCGCCCTTTCCACGTCCGCCCTTTCCACGTCGCAGTTGTCCGCCTCCGACCGGGCGGAGTGCTGGCACGAAGTGGTGGCACGCACCTTCATACCGCTCGATGTCAACCTCCTAGAAGATGAGCCGTCACCTGGAACGATTGTCAGCAATCAGCTTGGCCCAGTGCGGGTCTCGCGTGTCCAGGCAGGACCGCAAGTAGTGACGCGCAGTAAACGCCTCATCGCTCGGGATGGTCAAAGATTTCTTACCCTCAGCCTTCAACAGCGAGGTACCGCAATACAGGAGCAGGACGGGCGAGAATCTCTAATAAAACCGCGCGAGTTCACCATATCCGATTCCTCTCGCCTGTTCAGAAAAAAACTTCAGAGCGACTTTTGTTTCACCTCCTTTCACTTCCCTCGGGAAGAGCTTTGCGTGCGGGACGAGGACCTGCGGGCGCTGACTGCGACAGCCTTCACGAGCGACACGGGAAGTGCCGCACTGGTGGCGACCTACTTCGCGCGCATGGCGCGCGAAGCAGCGGGCTTCGACGCCGCAGTCGGTCGTCAGGTCGCCGCCACTGGGCTCGACCTGCTGACGATCTTGATCGACGAGCGGCGCGGTCGCTTCACTTCCCAAGCTCCGGAGCTCGCCGCGGCCACGCTTGTGCGGGTGAAGGACCACATCATGCGAAACCTTTCCGACCCCGACCTGTCACCCTCCACGATTGCCGCAGCGCACTTCATGTCGGTTCGCTATTTGCACAAGTTGTTCGGGCTCGAGGGGACCACGGTGGGCGGCTGGATCCGGATGCAGCGCCTGGAACGATGCCGCAGGGATCTTCTGCGGCCCGCGGCCGTGGGCATCGGGGTGGCAGCCGTGGCCCGACGCTGGGGTTTTGTGAGCCCCAGCCACTTCAGCCGTGTCTTCCGGGCGGCTTACGGTATGACGCCTCGCGAATGGCAGGTTTATGGCCTGCCCGGTGAGCGGCGCACCACTGAGGGGCTTTGAGGTGTGCCTTTCCTCTCCGCTCTGGACGTGACCGACGGCAGAAACTGCGGTGCGACCAACGGCAGTGCAGCCGCCTCTCCATCACGCCGTTTCGCCCGCTGAGAGTCCGGATTGGGCCAAGATGGGGACGCGCATGGCCTGGTCCGCTACCTTGACGGAACGGGTCTTGGACGCTCGGGTACGGCCTGATCATGGGGGAGGGGCCGATGCGAAGTCTTGCGCGTCTTCCGCTGGAGGGTGGGGGTTCAATCCTGTTCGAGGCCCCGGAGATATCCGACGGGCCGGTGAAGGCCGGACGGGTCAGCGAGGCGATTCACGACCTGCCGCAGACTCTGCAGGAGGCCCTCGGACCGGTCACCGACATGGCCCGGGCCGCGCTGGAACAGCTGCGGAAGGCTGGCCCGGACGAGGTCGAAGTCGAGTTCGGGGTTGACCTGTCGGCCCAGGCCGGCGCGGTGATCGCCAAGAGCGAGGCCAGTTGTCACCTGCGGGTGACCGTGACCTGGCACCGCGCACCTGGCGCAGACGCTCCCTGACCCCAAGGGGCTTCGGTGACATCGACGAACGCCGTTGCTTCGGCCCCCGGCAGCGGGCCCGGGCCCAGAATCCAGGCGGCGGTTGCCCAGATCCTGTCCGCCGAAGGCGGCGTGGTCGGGGCGGGGTTCCTGATCGGCCCGGACGTGGTGGTCACCTGCGCGCACGTGGTGCGTGCTGGCGGCCACGGCCCCGGCGACAGGGTGCAGCTGGTCTTCCCTCGCGCGGAATGGGCTCCGCAGGCCGAGGGACAGGTGCTGATCGGGCCGTGGAGGGCCTCGGACGCCGACGACGTGGCCATCATCCGCCTGAGCGACGTACCGGCGACGGTGGAGCCCTTGCCGGTGGGGTCGGCGGCCGGGTGCCGCGGGCATTGGGTGCGCTCCTTCGGGTTTCCCGCCCAAGCCCCGCCGGGTGGGCACTTCGGCTACGCAACGGCCGGTGACCTCCTGCCCCCCACCGACGCGGACGGCGGGGGCGGGCTGCTGCAGCTGACCGGAGCCAACGACCTGACCCAAGGCTTCAGCGGCGGCCCCGTCGTCGATGAGGTGACCGGCCTGGTGATCGGCATGGTCACCGCCATCACCGCACCCGACGGCCACCTTCGCGGCCAGAGCATCGCCTACGCCACACCCACCGAGATCCTGCGCGACGTCTGGCCCGACCTGGTCCAGCGCGAGGTGAGCCCCTACCGGGGCCTGGAACCCTTCACCGCAGAACACACGGCATGGTTCCACGGGCGAGACACCGCGGTGGACACGGTGCTGTCGGCCCTCGCCGAGAACCGGCGCGCCCTGCTGCTGCTCGGCCCCTCCGGGTCGGGCAAGTCCTCCCTGATGCAGGCGGGAGTTTTGCCCGCGCTTGAAAGCGGCCGGCTGCCCGGCAGCGACCGGTGGCTGCCGGTCCTCGTCCCCCGCCCCGGCCGGGATCTGCTGACCGAACTGGAACGCCACGGCCTGCCCGGCGCCGAACACCCTGACGGAAACCCCTAGGACTCGTCCGGCTGGCCATGGTCGGAGCCAGATGGCGAGTACTGCTGCGATGGCTGCACCGAGGAGGATGTAGCTGCGCTTGCCGTATCCGTTGGCCACGGCCGCGGGTTGTCTGAGCTGGCTGAGACTTTCGCGCGGTGGTGTTGTGTACCGCTCTTCGGCGAAGCCTAGTGGGCGTCCGCCGCGGGGGCCGTAGCTCTCGGTTTTCTCTGGGATGCTGTGCCGGATGCCCCTACGTCGTAGGTACTGCCCGGGCTCCCCAGGGCTGTGGTGGCAACGTGCGCAGGTCTTCCTGGGCCGCCCGAAACCTCGTCGGAGAACCGCGGCGTCACGCTGTCGAGCCGTCGTCGACGGGGCAAGTGGCCTGTAGTGCCGTCGTGTTGTGCAGTTTGTCCGATCAACTACGGCGCATGCAGGGCTGATTGACGGCCGTCGCTTGGCACTTTCCGAAGCCCTCGGAAACCTTCCTGGCGTCCGGCGACAGAACATCCCATCACTGATCATGTGACCTGGGAAAAGTGCGATTTGACGAGAATATGCGGATTCGTTTTTCGCACACTGTGTCGCTATGGTCACGCACAGAGACGCGCGCAGGTCCTCACAGGGCTACAGACCACGTACGAGGGCCTGCGCGCGCTCCTCAACTACAGCTCTAAGGAGACCCGATGGCTCGATCCCCTCGTCGCCAAGGCGCGACACCAGTTGCCCGGAAGGCGCCTGGAAAGCAGATTAACAGGGGCGACGAAATTGCTGCTCGCGTTGCCAAAGCGGGCAAGGCAACCTTCGTTCGGTTCCTTGCGGTACCTGTCTTGCTGATCCTGCTGATCTTCGGCAAGGCTCTGGGTGCCCAGACTCTCGCCGAACTGGCCTCGCAGGTGCTGGGCGG
The DNA here is from genome assembly GCF_040613835.1 of Streptomyces sp. NPDC006207. Lineage (NCBI taxonomy): Bacteria > Bacillati > Actinomycetota > Actinomycetes > Kitasatosporales > Streptomycetaceae > Streptomyces > Streptomyces sp. NPDC006207. The sequence goes on from NZ_JBEXSX010000031.1 coordinate 98,755, forward strand.
TGTGCTCGCGGGAGTGCTCACAGGTGCCCTGATCTGCTGCGGAAAGCATAGGCAGCGCTGCTGAACGCGCTGTGGTCCGGTTCGGGTTCAGGCCCGGACCGGACCACCCCGGGGCCCGCCCGCGCCGGCGACGAAACGCCAGCGTGCCCCGTCCGAACAACGAAGCACACCGGTCATTCGGGGCCGGTCTACGCGACGTAATTAGCGACAACACCCTCTGACCGACAGGAGGAAAAGCCGTGACCTGCTGCGCCTTCTGCCTTTCACCCTTGCCGGCAGTGCCCAGAGTGGGACGCCCCCAGAAGTACTGCTCGACCACATGCCGCCAAGCCGCCCACCGAGCACGTCGCCAGAGCGGCCTGGCACCACAGGCCGAGGCTGTCCCCGCATCCGCCTCAGCTACGAGCCCATCCAAAGCGTCGCCTAACGCTGCACTGCCGCAGCGAACGCCTCCAGGACGCTTGGAAGGACTCCTCCACGTCGTCATTCAAGACTTCCAGGACGACGCACGCGTACTGCTTCGCCAGCTGGGGTCCGCAGACCCCGAGCACCTTCTCGACCAGGTGCGGCAAATGCGGACGCGGCTGGAGTGCCTCACAGCCGGTCTCGTCGGCAATGCGCGGCTGCGTCAAACCACGTGGAGCCGCGTCGGGCAGGCTCTGGCCATCAGCGAAGACACCGCCCGGCATCGCTACACCGACGACTACATCCTGCGCCGCCTGAACCAGGTCGCCCATCCGCCGTCAGCGCCCACCTCGCTACGCGCCTTGTATCAGGAGCCGCCGCGGCACGGCGTCGAGGAACCAGGCCAAGATGACGAGATTCCGGCAGTGGTCGAAGGCAGCAGCGCAGCCTATAACCAGCTTGCCCCGGTCCTCTCCAGACTGGCCCGGGCCTCCCAACTCCCGCTACAGAACCTGGCACGGCAAGCCCGCTGCTCGCCCTCGTACCTCAGTCGCGTCCTGAGCGGACAGAGGGTTCCCTCCTGGGTGATCACCGAGCGTTTCGCAAGAGCCTGCGGCGCCGATCCCGCCGTACTAAGGGAGGTGTGGGAATCTGAGCAGTTGCGGCGGCGGCCGTCACGCGACCCCGCCGGCGAAATCGATTCACTAGCTGGCATCAGCACCCGTACCCAAGCGCTTCAGCGGCTGATGGCAGCCCTGCGCACCCTGCACGTGCGAGCCGGACAGCCCTCCGCGCGGCAAATCAGTCGTGCCTCCCAGTGGGGGCTACAACCTTCCCAGGTCACTTCCATCCTGGACGGCGCCGAGCCGTGCGACTGGCCCACGCTCCTTCGCTTGCTGGATGTACTGGGCGGATCTCCCACATACTTCCACCCCCTATGGCTTGCTGCCGCTCAACTGCCCAAGGATCGCGGCAGCTCAGGCTCGGACAACTACGTTCCCGGCGCGTCAAGACGGGTCGAACCAGCTCATGCTGCTCCCACTCCTTAAATGTCCTCAGGCTCCCTCGAACTGTGTCGCCGAGCGATCTTGCCTCATCGTTGACAGATCGCTTTGGCTCCGGGGTCCAACCGGGGGAGGAGGGAGGGGATGCTGCTCTCCAGCAGGATCCCTGCCCACGCAAGTGGTGATCTCCAGTGGGAAACGCCAATGCGGCGCTCTTGCTCAGCCGGCGGCGCGGCAACGCGATGGTGACATGTCTTCGTGGGACCGAACAGTCTCCCGACACCTGCGCCATCTGGCGGTCTGCGCTCGACGTGCGGCTTGGCAGAGCCGCCCGAGGGCCCATGAGCTGCTGTGATTACTGCTGATGGCGATCGTGGCTAGTGTCCTGAGTCGTTGTTTCGCTGCGTAAGTCGGTGGTGGTTCGTCATGATGGGCGGATGGCGAGGACGGGACGGCCGAAGGCCGAGTTGGT
>NZ_JBEXSX010000032.1:0-1800 GCF_040613835.1 Streptomyces sp. NPDC006207
TCGGGAGGCGCTGCTGGGCGCGGTGCGTGGCGCAGACGGTGCCCCGACGACGAATCCAGGCTTTCCGGGACAGGGTGGCACGGCGGGCAGGTTGCGGCGGGTGGGGGCGACAGGGCCGCGGTTGCCGGGCGGTGGTCTGCCGCGGGTGTGGAACATCCCCGGGCGGAACGCGGGCTTCATCGGCCGGGACGAGGCGCTGCTGAGCACCCGGGTACGGCTGACCGGGGCCGGGACGGTGGCGGTGCTGGCGTTCAACGGGCGGGGCGGGGTCGGCAAGACCCAGTTGGCCATCGAGTACGCCCACCGCTTCAGCAACGAATACGAGCTGGCCTGGTGGATCAACGCCGAAGACCCTGCCCTCATCCCCGACCAGCTCGCCGCCCTCGCAGTGGAGACCGGCACCGCCCAACCCGACACCCCCGTGGACGAAGCACTACTCGGATTGAAGAGGGAGCTGAGGGGGCGGTCGCGGTGGCTGCTGGTCTTCGACAACGCCGACGACCCCGCCGCGTTGCGGCCGTATCGGCCGGACGGGCCGGGGCATGTGCTGATTACCTCCCGCAATCCCCGCTGGCACGGCTTCGCCGCCCCCGTCGACGTCGACAACCTGCCCCGCCGGGAAGCCGTCGCACTGCTGCGCTCCCACACCCCGGATCTGAGCGACGCGGATGCCGACCGGATCGCGCGGGCGCTGGAGGATCTGCCGCTGGCCTTGGTGCAGGTCGCGGAATCACTGACCGCGTTCACCCCTGACCAGTACCTGGAACAGCTCGCCGCCAATGCTGCCGAGGCCACCGACAACAGTGCCCCGCTGGACTACCCGCACTCCCTGGCCGGACAGATCCGCCTCAGCACCCAACGCCTGACCGACCAGGACCCCGACGCCGCCGCCCTCCTCAACGCCTGCGCCCTCCTGGCCCCCGACCCCTTCCCCCTCCACGCCTGCAAACCACCCGCAAACGCCAGCGACAACGTCGTAACCCGTATTCTGGCTGACTCCCGGACAAAGCGGCGAGTGCTGATCGCCTTGGATCGGCACGGCCTGGCCCGCGTCACCGGCGGCACGGTCCAATTGCACCACCTCACCCAGACCGTTCTCCGCGACCAGCTCATGCCCGATCAACACACCCAAGCTGCCGACAACGCCAGCCGGCTCCTCACTGCCGCCTACCCCGGCCTGGCCGTCGATCCCAGTACCTGGCCGCGTTGGCCAGCCCTGCTGCCCCATCTGCTGGTCGTCGTCCCCACCGATCTCACCACCCGCGGGGCACGTTACGCGGCCCGTGACGCGTGTTGGTACCTGATGGAACGCGCTCAGCCCCACACAGCCCTGGAACGCCTCCAGCACCTCCACCAGACATGGACCCACACCCTCGGCCCCGACCACAACGACACCCTGACGGCCGCCAACCACCTGGCTCGCGCCCACGCTGACATCGGTGACCACGCTGCAGCCCGTCCCCTGGACGAGGACACCCTGGCCCGGCGCCGCCGTGTCATGGGTGAGGACCACCCCGACACCCTGGCCACCGCCTCCAACCTCGCCAACTGGCTGGCCGAGCTCGGTGAGACCGAGCAGGCCCGTGCGTTGGGCGAGGACACCCTGGCCCGGCAGCGCCGTGTCCTGGGTGAGGACCACCCCGACACCTTGCGCACTGCCTCCAACCTCGCCAACCGGCTGGAAGATCTCGGTGAGACCGAGCAGGCCCGTGCGTTGGGCGAGGACGCCCTGGCCCGGCAGCGCCGTGTCCTGGGTGAGGACCACCCCGACACCTTGCGCACCGCTTCCAACCTCGTCAA
>NZ_JBEXSX010000032.1:1899-2649 GCF_040613835.1 Streptomyces sp. NPDC006207
ACTGGCTGGCCGAGCTCGGTGAGACAGAGCAGGCCCGTGCGTTGGGCGAGGACACCCTGGCCCGGCGCCGCCGTGTCCTGGGTGAGGACCACCCCCACACCCTGGCCACCGCCTCCAACCTCGCCAACTGGCTGGCCGAGCTCGGTGAGACAGAGCAGGCCCGTGCGTTGGGCGAGGACACCCTGGCCCGGCGCCGCCGTGTCCTGGGTGAGGACCACCCCGACACCTTGCGCACCGCCTCCAACCTCGCCATCGACCTGGCTGGGCTCGGTGAGACAGAGCAGGCCCGTGCGTTGGGCGAGGACACCCTGGCCCGGCGCCGCCGTGTCCTGGGTGAGGACCACCCCGACACCTTGCGCACCGCCTCCAACCTCGCCATCGACCTGGCTGGGCTCGGTGAGACAGAGCAGGCCCGTGCGTTGGGCGAGGACACCCTGGCCCGGCGCCGCCGTGTCCTGGGTGAGGACCACCCCCATACCCTGGCCACCGCCTCCAACCTCGCCATCGACCTGGCTAGGCTCGGTGAGACAGAGCAGGCCCGTGCGTTGAGCGAGGACACCCTGGCCCGGCGCCGCCGTGTCCTGGGTGAGGACCACCCCCATACCCTGGCCACCGCCTCCGCCCTCGCCGACTGGCTGGTTGGGCTCGGTGAGACAGAGCAGGCCCGTGCGTTGGGCGAGGATGCCCTGGCCCGGCGCCGCCGTGTCCTGGGTGAGGATCACCCCGACACCTTGCGCACCGCCTCCAACA
>NZ_JBEXSX010000032.1:2747-99914 GCF_040613835.1 Streptomyces sp. NPDC006207
CCTCGCTGTCCATCTGGCTGGGCTCGGTGAGACAGAGCAGGCCCGTGCGTTGAGCGAGGACGCCCTGGCCCGGCAGCGCCGTGTCCTGGGTGAGGATCACCCCGACACCTTGCGCACCGCCTCCAACCTCGCTGTCCATCTGGCTGGGCTCGGTGAGACAGAGCAGGCCCGTGCGTTGAGCGAGGACGCCCTGGCCCGGCAGCGCCGTGTCCTGGGTGAGGACCACCCCGACACCCTGGCCACCGCCTCCAACCTCGCTGTCCATCTGGCTGGGCTCGGTGAGACAGAGCAGGCCCGTGCCCTGGGCGAGGACACCCTGGCCCGGCGCCGCCGTGTCCTGGGTGAGGACCACCCCGACACCCTGCGCACGGCACGCCTGGTGGACGGCCTCAGTTAGAGGCACGTCAGGCCCACTACCTCATGACGTGCGCAGACCACGGCGAGTGTCGGTCGTCGCCAGGGTCGGGCCTACGGGGAGACCTTGCTGGCCAGCCGGTACCGGGCTGCAAGCCCCGATTCCCCAGGTGTCCCCCAGCAGGGGGCCAACTGGGTGAAACCGCAGGCCAGAAGGGATAGGAAAGGCCCACTGTAGAACGGTCCGTCAAGCGGAAGCACCTGTTCCCTGGATCGAGTGCCTTCTATCTGGCGTGAGACCCCGCTTCCCCGGTGTGTGTAGGTTCTCGGCGACGCCCACCCGGACACTCCGCGGGCCTCGACGACCTCGCCGGGGCGGAAGGGCTGCCCGAGACCCTGTGGCGATCAGCGCGGCTCGCGGCTCCGGGTGTTGTGTGTCGAAGTGGGGGTGGGGTGGGGGGTGGTGGTTCTAGCCTCGGTGGTGGCGTATGGGTGAGGTCGGGGGTGCTGCGTGGACGGTGGGGGCACTGTTGTTGCGGGTGGCGGGCGGTTGTTCGTCAGTTATGCGACGCCGGATCGTGCGTGGGCGGAGTGGGTGGCCTGGCAGCTCGCGGACGCCGGCTATGACGTCGAGTTGGACACCTGGCATTGGGGAGTCGGGGAGAGCTTTGTTCGGCGGATGAACCAGGCGCTGGAGCAAGGGCGGATGGTTGCGTTGTACTCCGCCGCGTATTTCGACCCTGGCCGGTTCACCACGGATGAGTGGACGGCAGTGCTGGCCGCCAGGGACAAGATGGTGCCGCTGCGTATCGAGGAAGTGACCGTCCCGCCCATTCTGAAACCGATCCTCTACCGGGACCTGTTCGGCATGGCGGAGGCGGCGGCTCGGGAGGCGTTGCTCGGGGCGGTGCGTGGCCCGGCCGGCGTGCCGGAGACGAGTCCGGGGTTTCCGGGGCAGCTTGGCGCGGTGGGCAGGTTGCAGCGGGTGGGGGCGACAGGGCCGCGGTTGCCGGGCGGTGGTCTGCCGCGGGTGTGGAACATCCCCGGGCGGAACGCGGGCTTCACCGGCCGGGACGAGGCGCTGCTGAGCACCCGGGTACGGCTGACCGGGGCCGGGACGGTGGCGGTGCTGGCGTTCAACGGGCGGGGCGGGGTCGGCAAGACCCAGTTGGCCATCGAGTACGCCCACCGCTTCAGCAACGAATACGAGCTGGCCTGGTGGATCAACGCCGAAGACCCTGCCCTCATCCCCGACCAGCTCGCCGCCCTCGCAGTGGAGACCGGCGCAGCCCAACCCGACACCCTCATGGACCAGACGCTGGCCGCGTTGAACAGGGAGTTGCGGGGGCGGTCGCGGTGGCTGCTGGTCTTCGACAACGCCGACGACCCCGCCGCGTTGCGGCCGTATCGGCCGGACGGGCCGGGGCATGTGCTGATCACCTCCCGCAACCCTCGCTGGCACAGCCTTGCCGCCCCCATCGGAGTCGACACCCTGCCCCGCCGGGAAGCCGTCGCACTGCTGCGCAGCCGCACTCCGGACCTCAACGACACGGATGCCGACCGGATCGCGCGGGCGCTGGACGACCTGCCGCTGGCCTTGGTGCAGGCCGCCGAGGCCCTGACCGCGTTCACCCCTGACCAGTACCAGAAGCACCTCGCCCGCAATGCCGCTGAGACCGTCGACAATGACGCCCCGCTGGACTACCCGCACTCCCTGGCCGGACAGATCCGCCTCAGCACCCAACGCCTGACCGACCAGGACCCCGACGCCGCCGCCCTCCTCAACGCCTGCGCCCTCCTGGCCCCCGACCCCTTCCCCCTCCACGTCTCCAAATTGCCCGACGACCCCGGCGACAACGCCGTGACCCGAATCCTGGCCAGCCCGCGCACGGTGCAACGGGTGCTGACCGCCCTGGACCGGCACGGCCTGGCCCGCATCTACGCCGGCACCGTCCAAGTACACCGCCTCACCCAAGCCGTCCTCCGCGACCAGCTCAGCGTCGACCAGCACGCCCAAGCCGCCGACAACGCCAGCCGAGTCATCGAAGCCGCCTACCCCGGCGACGCCGCCGACCCCAGCACCTGGCCGCGCTGGCCCGACCTGCTGCCCCACCTGCTGGCTATCGACCCCACCGACCTCACCACCACCAGCGCACGCTACGCGGCCTGTGACGCGTGCTGGTACCTGATGGAACGCGGCCAACCCCACACCGTCCTGCAACGCCTCCAGCGCCTCCACCAGGCATGGGCCAGTACCCTCGGCCCCTACCACGACGACACCCTGGTGGCCGCCAATTACCTGACCCGCGCATACGCCGACACCAGAAACCACGCCGCCGCCCGAACCCTGGACGAGGACACCCTGACCCGACGCCGCCGTGTCCTGGGCGAGGACCACCCCGACACCTTGATGACCGCCACCAGCCTTGCCATCCGGCTGGCCGCGCTCGGCGAGACCGAACAGGCCCGCACCCTCGCCGAGGACACCCTCGCCAGGCAATGCCGTGTCCTGGGCGAGGACCACCCCAGCACCCTGATGACCGCCACCAGCCTTGCCATCCGGCTGGCCGCGCTCGGCGAGACCGAACAGGCCCGCACCCTCGCCGAGGACACCCTCGCCAGGCAACGCCGTGTCCTGGGCGAGGACCACCCCAGCACCCTGACCACTGCCCACAGCCTTGCCATCCGGCTGGCCGCGCTCGGCGAGACCGAACAGGCCCGCGCCCTGGGCGAGGACACCCTCGCCAGGCAACGCCGTGTCCTGGGCGAGGACCACCCCGACACCCTGAGCACCGCCCACAATCTTGCCGTCCGGCTGGCCGCGCTCGGCGAGACCGAACAGGCCCGCGCCCTCGCCGAGGACACCCTCGCCAGGCAACGCCGTGTCCTGGGCGAAGACCACCCCAACACCCTGACCACCGCCCACAATCTTGCCGTCTGGCTGGCCGCGCTCGGCGAGACCGAACAGGCCCGCGCCCTGGGCGAGGACACCCTCGCCAGGCAACGCCGTGTCCTGGGCGAGGACCACCCCGACACCCTGAGCACCGCCCACAACCTCGCCATCGACCTGGCCGATCTCGGCAAGGTCGGGCAGGCCCGCGCCCTAGGCGAGGACACCCTGACCCGGCGCCGCCGCATTCTGGGCGAAGATCACCCCGACACCCTGAGTACCGCCCGTGTGCTGGACGGCCTCAGTTAGAGGCACCTGAGGCCCACTCCCTCATGACGAGCGGAGGCCATGACGAGTGTCGGTCGTCGCCATGGCCGGGCCTACGGGGAGCCGTTGCCAGTCAGCCGCTAACGGGCTGCAAGCCCCGATTCCCGAGGTGTCCCCCAGCAGGGGTTCAAGCGGGTGAAACCGCAGGTCATTAGGGATAGGAAAGGCCCACTGTAAATCCGCCACGGTGACAAGCAGCTCTCCAGCTGTTCGAAAGGGGGGAGCCACCGCGGGAGCCACCGACCGCGGCATCAGGCAGCCGCACCCGTACTGCCACGGACAGCGAAGCCCATCGCAAGTGGCCAGCAGCAGGCGGCGGCGCCCCCTGCCTCAGGCCGTGCTTAGCCTGATCTTAAGCGCGCCATAAGAAGTCGAACGCCCGCACGGAACTGGGCATTTGTCCGAATCGGCATCGCTAGCGTGCGGCCTCATGAGGAACTCACATCGTCGTCGTCCCACCCGCAAGGTCGCCCTCCTCGGGGGCGTGACCGCGGGCGCGGTCGTCGCGGCCGGGGCCTTCGCGCTCGCGGGCTCGGCCCAGGCCGCCACCGTCGGTGCCGCGTACAGCAAGACCAGCGACTGGAGCACCGGGTACACCGGCCAGTACGAGATCACCAATTCCTCGAACGCGACGCTGTCCGACTGGACGCTGAAGTTCGACCTGCCCGCGGGCACGAGCATCAGCTCGCTCTGGAACGCCACCTACACGGCGTCCGGGCAGCACGTGACCGTGCGCCCCGCGAGCTGGAACAAGGACATCGCCGCGGGAAAGACGGCCGAGTTCGGCTTCGTGACCAAGTCCGCCGCGAAGGCGGGCGATCCGGTCAACTGCCGGATCAACGACGTGAAGTGCTCCGTCGACGACGGCGTGACCGCCTCCCCCAGCGGGCGCCCCACCGCCACCGTGAGCCCGACGGCGACCGCCACCCCCACCAGGACGCCGACCGCCACCCCCACGAAGACCTCCTCGCCCACGGCCACCGCGACCCCGACCGCGACCGCGAGTCCGACCTCGGGCACCGGCTCGCCGTCCTCCGCAGGCTTCGCGCCGTACGTCGACACCTCGCTCTACCCGGCCTTCGACCTGCTCGCCCACTCCCGGGCGACCGGCGTCAAGCAGTACAACCTGGCCTTCGTCACCGACGGCGGCGGCTGCACGCCCAAGTGGGGCGGGGTCAGCGACCTGGCGAACGACGGCGTCGCGGCCCAGATCGGCGACCTGCGCAAGGCGGGCGGTGACGTACGGGTCTCCTTCGGCGGCGCGTCCGGCTCGGAGCTGGCGACGACCTGCTCCTCGGTCTCCGCGCTGACCGCGGCGTACGCCAAGGTCGTCGACACCTACAAGCTCACCAAGGTGGACTTCGACGTCGAGGGCGGCGCCATCGCCAACACGGCCGCCAACACCCGCCGGGCGCAGGCCGTCTCGCAGCTCCAGGCGAGCCACAGCGGCCTGGAGGTCTCCTACACCCTGCCGGTGATGCCGACCGGCCTCACCCAGGACGGTGTCGGCCTGCTGGCGGACGCCAGGTCCCACGGTGTGCGGATCACCGCGGTCAACATCATGGCGATGGACTACGGCGCCTCCTTCAGCGGCGACATGGGCGGCTATGCGATCGACGCCGCCACCGCCACCCAGGGACAGCTCAAGGGCGTGCTGGGGCTGTCGGACGCCGCGGCCTGGAAGGCCGTCGCGGTCACCCCGATGATCGGCGTGAACGACGTCACCACGGAGGTCTTCAGGGTCGACGACGCGACGCAGCTGGTGACCTTCGCCCGGTCCAAGGGCCTGGGCTGGCTGTCGATGTGGTCGGGCACGCGGGACAAGCAGTGCCCCGGGGGTGCCAAGAACGTCGCCGACGCGACGTGCAGTTCGATCCTCCAGGAGGCGGGCGCCTTCTCCAAGGCCCTCGCGTCCTACGGCGGCTGAGGCCGCACGCGACCATCCCCCTCCCCCCACACGGGCGCCCCGGCCGGCAGTTCACACCCCGCCCCGGCCGGGGCGCTCCCGTGCGCGCCGCGCTCAGGAGCGGAGCAGGCCGTCCAGCAGCGCGGACAGCCCGGCCTCGTACTGCGCGCGGCCGGACTGCTGCGCCGCGACGAGTTCGGGGGCCAGCCCCACGAGCGAGGGGTAGCTGTCCGGCGGCAGGTCGGCGAGCCGGCTGCGGATCCTCTCGCGCAGCCCGGCCTCGGCCTCCTCGCACTCCGCGCGTTTGCGCCGCACCACCCACAGGGCGGCGCCGACCGTGTACTGCATCAGCGCCACCTGGGCGCGCGCGGCGGCGGGCGGGTCCAGTCCCGCCGTGATCAGCAGGCAGAGCATCCGGTCGATGACGGCGATGGCCTCGTCGCCGCGGAGCGGGCGGCTCGTCAGCAGTTGCAGCGCGGAGGGATGCTCACTGAAAAGCCGGTACACACCGACACAGAGTTCAATAAGCTGCTCGCGCGGCACGCCGGAGCCGGGGGGCATCTCGATCTCGGCGAGCAGCCGTTCGTTGACCGCGTCGATGATCTCGTCCTTGCCCTTGAAGTGGGAGTAGACGGCCATGGTCGCGACGCCGAGCTCCTGGGCGAGCACGCGCATGGTGAAGGCCTCGGGCCCGTGGCGGTCGAGGAGCCCGACCGCGGCGTCGAGGATGCGGTCGGGGTTGAGGGTGTTGCGGGGGACGCGGCGCCGTGGGGAGCGGGCCGGCGGGGTGACAGTCATGAGGGATGTGTGTCCGGTCGGGGGGAATCGTGCGCGAGCGGTCGGAAGGTCGAGCGGTTTCCTTGATTCTCCCGCGTTCCCGGGCAACCCGGGGAGGAAGCGGGGCGTCTTTTCGCACGTCTTCCCGAGCACGGCTCCGTGAATCCAGGACGAATCGGTGGTGAAGGGAATAGTCGGGGGCGCTGCCCGGGTTGCCTAGCGTACGTCGTACGGTAGATCGAAGCGACTCTCAATGGGAGAGATGGGGGGAGAACGGCCGGATGACGATGAGCACCACCGCCCCACGGGCGTCCGCCTACCGGGGCGGGCTCCGCTGGTGGACCGAGCTACCGCTGATCGCGGTGGTCTACGGCCTCTACACCGCGGGCCGCCTCCTCGTACGCGGCGACGTGGGCCGGGCTGTCGACCACGGCATCGCCATACTCCACCTGGAACGCGCGCTCAGCATCGACCCCGAGCGCTCACTCAACTCCCTCTTCAGCCGCTACCGGTCGCTCGGTGTTCCCGCCGACTTCTGGTACGCCTCGCTCCACTACCTGGTCACCCCACTGGTGCTGGTCTGGCTGTGGCGCCGGCGGCCGACCGTCTACCGCTTCGCGCGCACATGGCTGCTGATGTCCACCCTCGTCGGCCTGATCGGCTTCACGCTCATGCCGACCGCGCCGCCGCGGCTGCTGGCCGCAGGTCACGGCTTCGTCGACACCATGGCGCAGTACGGTTCGTACGGCTGGTGGGGCGCGGAGGCGAGCGCGCCGCGCGGGCTGGGCGGGATGACCAACCAGTACGCGGCCATGCCGAGCCTGCACGTCGGCTGGTCCCTGTGGTGCGGCATCATGCTCTGGCGCCATGGCCGCACGCCCTTCGTCCGCGCCCTGGGCGTCCTCTACCCCCTCGGCACGACCCTCGTGGTCATGGGCACCGCCAACCACTACCTGCTGGACGCCCTCGCCGGGATCGCCGTGATGGGGATCGGCTTCCTGCTGGCGCGGCCCGCGCTGCGTGTGGTGGACCTCATACGCGACGGGGCGCGCAGCCGGTTCGCGACGCCGCGGCCCGCCTCCTCCACCGTCGTCGCGACCTCCCGCGACGTCGCCCCGGCGGACGTGGGGTTCCTGCCGGGAACCGCGGTCGAACCGCGGCGCTGACCCTCCGGCGGAGGTCGCGGACCCGCGGCCTCCGCATTGTGGCCCGCGTTGTCGGTGGGGGGTGCGAGACTTGCCCGGGTGAGCACTACGCACGATCTGCGAGAGCGGCTGGCCGCGTTGCGCGGCCCGACGACCGTGCCGCGCCCGATGGACGCGCGCGCCCTGGCGGCGCTCGCCGCGAACCCCGGGTGCCGCCGCCGGGCGCTGCTGGACGCCGCCGGGGTGGACAAGGCGGCGGTGGCGCGCGTCCTGGGCAACCCCGCGCCCTACGGGCAGTCGCAGTTCGCGTTCGTACGGGGCCATGCCTTCGAGGCCCGGGTGAAGGCCGCGGGGTGCGCCGAGCTGCTGCGCCTGCTGGGCGCGCCCGAGACCGCGGACGCCGTGCTGCCCGATCTGTCCGCCCCGGGCCCCGAGGGCCGGGTGGCCCGTACCCGCCTCGCGCTCAAGGAGGCGACCGCGGCGGGCCGGTGGACGCTGCTCGACCACCCCCTGCTCGTGCTCGAGGTCGCCGACTCCCCGGTCTACCTCGAGCCGGACGCCATCGCCGTGCGGCCGGACGGCTCGTGGACGGTGGTGGAGGTCAAGTCCTTCCCGATCCTGGACGGTTCCGCGGACGCCGTGAAGGTCGGCGCGGCGGCCCGCCAGGCCGCCGTGTACGTCCTGGCGCTGGAGCGGCTGGGGTTCGGCACCCCGGAGCACCGGGTGCTGCTGGTGTGCCCCAAGGACTTCTCCAACCTGCCCGCCGCCGAGTTCGTCGACGTGCGCAAACAACTGGCGGTCACCCGGCGGCAGCTGGCCCGGCTGACCCGGATCGAGGAGATCGCCGCCGCCCTCCCCGAGGGCACGACCTTCGACCTGCGGCTCACCGACGACGGACGGACCGCGACCCGCCCCGCCGCGGAGCTCTCCGATGCGGTGGACCTGCTGCCCGCGGCGTACGCGCCCGAGTGCCTGGCCAGTTGCGAGCTGTCCTTCCACTGCCGCGACCAGGCCCGGGCCTGCGGCGCGGTCGAGGTCCTCGGCCGCGGCGTGCGCGGTGAACTGGGCGCCCTGACCGAAGTGGAGCAGGTGCTGGCGGCCGCGCTGGGCACCGAGGGCGATCCGGCGGATCCCGCGGTCGCCGCGCTGCGGCGGGCGCAGGCCCTGCGGGAGGAGGCGCTGGGATGTCGCTGATCTCGGTGCTGGCCCGCGCGGAGGCCATGGCGACCGGCCGGGCGACCCCGCTGGCGACGGTGCGCCACCGCCATCTGTCGGACCGGCCGCTGGTCCTCGTCCCGCTGACCACCGCGGGTGAGGTAGGCGCCCCGCTGGGCGCCCTGGTCGGCACCGACCGGGACGAGCCCCGGCTGCTGGCGGTGCCGCAGCCGCGCGACCGCGATCTGCGCTTCGCCTTCCTGGCCGAACTGGCGCAGGTCGTGCTGCCCTACCTGGAGTCCTACGCGGACGACACGGAGACCGAGCCGGCGACCCGCAACCGGGAGGAGTCGGAGGTCTGCGCCGACGCACCCCAGATCGTGGTCGCGAACACCCCCGCGGTGGAGTACGTGCGCCTGCTCGGCCGCTCCACCCGCTTCCGCCGCACCGCCGAGGACGACCCCGACGAGCCGCACCCGGTCCCCGCCCGGGTGCCGCTGCTCGGCCGCTGGCTCACCCACTACGGGGAACGCGCCCGCACCCCCGGCTCCGCGCTGCTGCTGTCCGCCACCGAACTGCTCACCCGGCACTGGGCGACCGGCCAGAGCAACCTCGAGGACCAGCACCTGGGCGCCCTGCTGGCCTGGATCGAACCCACCGACGGCATGACGGGCATGGAGGCGGCCCGCCGCGCGGAGTCCCACCGCGGCCCGGACGGCCTGCTGACGTTCCCGCCGGCCGGCCCCGCGACGGACCCGGTCTTCGACAACACGGTGCTCGCCCCGGCCACCGCCCGCTATGACGCCGGGATCACCGGGGCCGGCGAGGACATCGCCCGCCTGCTGGCCGCCCAGATGCGCCCCACCTGGGACGCGGTGTGGCGGTCACTGGACCTGCTGCGCGAGCTGCCCGAGGGCGCCCGCGTCGCGGACCGCTGGAAACGGGACCGCTGGTCGTACACCTCCCACCGGGACCGCGTGCGCGCCGGGGAGCCGCCGCAGCCCCGCCGTGACGACGCCGTGTCGGCGGCGCAGAAGCTCGCCGGCCGGGAGACCGCCCAGGTGCGGCTGGAGGCCCAGGAAGCGCTGGACGACCCGCTGGTGATGGCCGGGCGCCGACTGGCCGGCGAGGCCTTCGCGGGCCGGGTGGTCCGGGTGGAGATGGCGATGAGCGAGGGCAAGGTGCCCAAGCCGCGCCCGCTGGTGACGGTCCTCACACAGGACCGGCCGCATCTGGACGAGGACGCGAAGCTCTACCGCGCGCTGACGGACGGCCGTACGCAGCAGGCGCAGTTCGTGGAGTGGGCCGGGCCCGGTGCGGTGCTCCTGCGGGTGGTGAACGGCATGGGCCGCGGCAAGGTCCCCGAGCCCGGCACGGTGCCGGAGGAAGGGGACGAGGTGTGCTGGACGTTGTTCGAGCACGCGCCGCGTGGCGGCGCCGGGCTGCCGGAGCCTGAGGACACCCCGTGGACGCACGGCGGACCCCCGGGCACCGCGGCCGCGAGCGTGACCGCGGGCACGACCGCGGCCGCCGTCGCCGAGAGCCCTGACCCCGCGACCACGGAGGACTATCTGTGAGCCCGGTGAGCGACGCCGCCCGGGCGGCCGGCACCGCGACCGAGCGGATCCTGCACGACACCCTGCACGGGACGCACCGCGGCGTCGTGGTGGACTCGCCGCCCGGCGCGGGCAAGTCCACGCTGGTGGTGCGCGCCGCCCGTGAGCTGGTCGCGGCGGGCGAGACCCTGATGGTGGTCGCCCAGACGAACGCCCAGGTGGACGACCTGGTGGACCGGCTGGCCACCGCCGAACCCGGACTGCCGATCGGCCGGCTGCACGGCAGCGACTCGCCCCCGGACCCGGTGCTCGACCGCCACGAGGCCGTGCTCAAGTCGAGCAAGGCGGCCGACCTCGCCGGGGCCAAGGTGGTGATCGCGACCGCCGCGAAGTGGGCCTTCGTGAAGGACACCGAGCCCTGGCGGCACGCCATCGTCGACGAGGCCTACCAGATGCGCTCGGACGCGCTGCTGCAGGTGGCGGGGTTGTTCGAGCGGGCGCTGTTCGTCGGCGACCCGGGCCAGCTGGATCCGTTCAGCGTGGTCGGCGCCGAGCAGTGGGCGGGGCTGAGCTACGACCCGTCGGCGAGCGCGGTGGTCACCCTGCTGGCCCACAACCCGGGACTGCCGCAGCACCGGCTGCCGGTCTCCTGGCGGCTGCCGGCCTCCGCCGCGCCGCTGGTCTCCGACGCCTTCTACCCGTACACCCCGTTCCGCAGCGGCACCGACCACGGTGACCGGCGGCTCTCCTTCGGCGTGCCCGGTGACGGCTCGGGCCCGGACCGGGTGGTGGACGAGGCCGCGGCGTCCGGCTGGGGCCTGCTGGAGCTGCCCGCACGGCGCACCCCGCGGACCGACCCCGAGGCGGTCCGCGCGGTCGCACTGGTCGTACGGCGGCTGCTGGACCGCGGCGGCGTGGCGGTCTCCGAGCAGGGCACCGCCCCGGTGGGCCCGGACCGGATCGCCGTGGGCACCGCCCACCGCGACCAGGCGGCGGCGGTCCGCGCGGCGCTGGCCGACCTGGGCGTGACCGGGGTCACCGTGGACACCGCCAACCGACTGCAGGGCCGCGAGTTCGACGTCACCGTGGTGCTCCACCCGCTGTCGGGGCGTCCCGACGCCACCGCGTTCCACCTGGAGACGGGGCGGCTGTGCGTGCTGGCCTCGCGCCACCGGCACGCGTGCATCGTGGTGTGCCGTGCCGGGGTCTCGGAGCTGCTGGACGAGCACCCCTCGACGGAGCCCGTCCAGCTCGGGGTGACCGTGAAGTTCCCGGACGGCTGGGAGGCCAACCACGCCGTGCTGGCCCACCTGTCCGAGCACCGCGTGGCCTGGCGGCCGTAACGCGCCGGCCGTCGCCCGGGGCACTCTTGCGCGGGGCGGGACAATGGAAGGCGCTGACGATCCTGGAGGTACGTTCATGTCCGAGCCGCAGTCGGCTCACAGCGCGGCGGGCAAGCAGCCCGCCCCGCGCCTGAAACCCGCCCAGCTGCTGTTCGAGCCCGCCGCCCTGGCCGAGGACGAGGAGCACTTCTTCGACCTGGAGTCCATCGAGGACCCCCGGGAGCTGCTGGCCCGTTCCACGGAGCTCACCCTCGCCTTCCGCGCGGCCGCGGACCGGGCGACGGAGTTCCAGGCCATAGCAGCGGCCCAGCTCGCCGACCCCAAGCGGTTCGACCGGCTGACCCCCGCCGCCATCGGTGCGCAGGCGGGCTGGTCGGAGGACTACGCCAAGCGGATGATCGAGTTCGGCGAGGGCCTGATGCGGGGCGGGGACGCAGCGCTGTCCTGACGACGCACCTGGCATATGCGTTCGGGGCAAGGTACCCGACACATGGCGGGCGTGTCCGGCCTTCGGGCGATGTCGCGTAGCGAAACGTTCACTCACGGTAGTTGTATGGGTCATGAGTGATTGGCAGTGGCACACATGGCCGGGGGGCGTGCCGGAGTCCGCCTCCCACCCATATCCGTACGCGCAGTACCCCACCCCCGACGGGGCCGACTGGCTGGCCTCCGCCAGCGCCTTCCCGCGCAGCGTGCGGGCGCTGTGGTCCGCACGGCCCACGGCGCCCAGCGTGCTGCCCTGCGGGACGGCCTTCGACGCGCTGAACCTGCCGGCCCTGTTCGGACGCCGGGTCCTGGAGCAGCTGTGGTCCTCGGGCCCCGGCTCGGGCCCGGCCGCCATGCTCCGCGGCAGGGTGCTGCTCCTCGCCGAGCCGGGCACCGCCGCACGCCTCCCCGGGCTGCTGACCTGGGAGGAGTGGGGGCTGACGGTGCCGCCGGTGCTCTGCCACGGCGAGGGGGACTCGGTGGCGCTGCCCCCGCCGTACGGCGACACCGGCCACGGGCGCTCCCGCTGGCTGGTCGCCCCCGACACGCGCCGCCCCTGGCTCCCCGGGGCCGACGTCCTGCTGTGGGCCTGCGTCCGGGCGGCCCGCGCGGAGGCCGGTTGATTATCGATTTTCACCCGCCCGCAAGCGGATGCTAATCTCTACGACGTCAGCGAGCGCCGCTAGCTCAACTGGCAGAGCAGCTGACTCTTAATCAGCGGGTTCGGGGTTCGAGTCCCTGGCGGCGCACTCACGGCACAGCCGTTGACCTGGGCGCTCTCCCATCGGGAGGGCGCCTTTCGTCATGTCGGGGCCATGGCCCTAGGGGCCGTCCCACAGGGGGCGCGAGGTGGTGATCCGCACCGTCCAGCCCTCGTCGTCCGGGTCCCGGCCGAGGACGTCGACGGTGAGGCCGCGGCCGCGGTCGGTGAAGCGTGCGCCGGAGGAGAACGGCGCGTCGTTGAGCGCGTTGAAGGTGGCGCTGCTGTACTCGCAGGCGGTGGTGCGCGGATGGGCGTCCTCGACGGTGACGGGTCCGTGTCCCGAGTCGACGTCGGTGCGCACCTGGTAGATCAGCACCCCTTCGCGGCAGGCCTCGCTGTCGTTGCCGCGGGCGGCGCGCGCCTCGATGACGTACGCGCGGGTCCGGCCGAGGGGGATGACGGCCACCTTGCGGCCGCCGGGCACCTCGACCGGCGTGAGGTGCACCGAGCGGGCGCCCGGGTCCCGGACGCAGACGACCTGCCAGTCGTCGAGCCAGCCCAGGCGCCACTTGTGCCAGGCGAAGAGGTCGCCCTGCAGCCCCCAGTCCAGGGACATGCCGTCCCACTGGCCCGCGAGGGTGTCGGTGTGCCCGAAGTCCTCGACGGAGTACAGGTCGGGCAGCCCGAAGGCATGGCCGTTCTCGTGGCTGAGCACCCGCGCGCCGGACTGGTCGTGGCCGTAGACCAGGGAGACCCGGTCCAGGCTCGTGCCGTCGTCGGTGGTGGCGGCCGAGGCGCCGGTCCAGGTCACCGAGAGGACGGCCTGTTCGGCGGGCGGCCCGGCGTTGGGCGTGACGAGGACGTTGACCAGGTCGTACCCGGAGAAGTCGATCTTCCGGTCGGCGACGCGCAGCAGGTCCCGCATCATGGCCGTGTGCGTGCGCCAGCCGTAGCCGCGCCCTATCCCGTACGACGTGAAGGGCTTCGGCATGCGGATGTAGCGCAGCACCGGCGTGGAGACGTAGCGCAGCTTCCCGTACGAGGCGCGGTAGAACCAGTGCCGCACGGCGGGGAAGAACTCGCGGTAGCGCTCGGCGGCGCTGTACGGGGCGGGCTTGTCCGGGAAGTCGACGAGCAGGGTGAGCGCCCGCACCTCGCCGGTGGCGCGGGCGAACTCGCTCCCGTCCGCGCCCCCGAAGCCCTCGGACATCGTGACGCCCGGCGCGGCGCGCAGCGCGCAGGGACGGTCGGCCGGCGGGGCCGCTGCGGGTGCGCCCTCGGTGGCGGCGGTGCTGCCGGCCGCGAAGAGGAGCACCGATGCCAGGACCGCGAGCGCCCGGGGTCCTCGCATCGGCTCAGCCCTGGGTGACCTGGACGGTCCAGGACCCGTCGGAGTGGCGGTCCGCCACGTGGACGTGCGCCGAGCGGCCGAGGGCGTACGTCTCCCCGCTGCGCAGCGGCGCGTCGGCGAGCGGCGGGTACACCGAGGACTCCCAGCAGTCGCCGCTGCCCGGGTGGCCGTCGATGACGTCCACGGGGCCGTCGCCTGACGACACGTCGGCCCGGACGCGGTACATCAGGACGCCCTGGCCGCAGCTGAGGCGGTCGTTGCCGAGGGCGGCGCGGGCCTCGATGGCGACGGCTCCGTCCAGGCCCGCGGGCAGCACCAGCAGCTTGGTGCCGCCGCGCTGCTCGACGGGGCTCAGGCGGAAGGTGTGGGTGCCGCCCTCGGTGACGCAGC
Organism: Streptomyces sp. NPDC006207; assembly: GCF_040613835.1. Taxonomy (NCBI): domain Bacteria; kingdom Bacillati; phylum Actinomycetota; class Actinomycetes; order Kitasatosporales; family Streptomycetaceae; genus Streptomyces; species Streptomyces sp. NPDC006207. Next base: position 17,131 of record NZ_JBEXSX010000032.1, read on the forward strand.
GGACCTGCGAGCGCCCGAGCCAGCCCAGCTTCCACTTGTGCCAGGCGAAGAAGTCCGGGGCCAGCCCGAACTGACTGCCCATCAGGTCCCAGTCGCCGACGTGGGTGTCCCAGTCGGCGTTGCTGCCCTGGGGCGGCCGGTAGTAGAGGTCGGGCAGGTCGAAGGCGTGCCCGGTCTCGTGGGCGAGCACGTTGACGTCCGGCGGGTGGCCCTCGAAGACGGTGACGAAGCGGTGCAGGTCCGCACCGTCGACACGGACCGGTCTGCCCAGGTTGACCACCTTGGTGGCGTCCGGGTCGACGCCGGGCGCGTCGGGGTCGGCCACCAGGTAGACGACCCCGTACCGGGAGAAGTCCACCTCCCGGTCGGCCGCCACCACGGCGTCCCGCAGGTAGCGGGCGCGCAGGGCGGGGCTCCAGTCCCGGCCGATGCCGTACGCCGTGGACGCCGCGGGCATGCGCAGCCAGTGCGGCAGGATGCGCGGCCGCAGCCGGAAGGTGCCGTACGAGGCCCGGGCGAAGAAGTCGGCGGTGGCCGGGAAGTGATCGGCCGCCAGTTCGCCGGGGCTGATGGTGGGGGCGGCGTCGGGGAACGCCAGGAACACCATCAGCGCGTCAACGTCGCCACGGGCCCGCGGGTAGGCGGTGTTCCAGGCGCTGACGCCCTCGGAGTGGTGTGCCCGGGTCCGCGGCAGGGCGCACAGCGAGGAGTCGGAGCCCCCGGCCGCGGGGCCGGTGACCAGCGTCCACGCGACGACGGCCGCGAAGACGCTGACGGCGGCGACAGCCGCCCGGAGCCCGTCGGGGGCATGCCCGCGGACGCGCCGGCGGAAGCGCCGATGCGCACGTTTGGGTAGCCCTGACAGCGGCACGTGGACCTCCCGTACGGGGTCGGGACACCCACATCACGCTGCTACGGTTTGCTATGTTTTGCCCTGTTGTGCTGCGCCGCCCGGGTTACCGTCCGATCACTACAGTGCGTAATGAGTGACGAAAAGCGATCAATGGAATTCAGCGGCCAATCACAAATGATCAAGATCGCATCCCACGTGCCGAGAATCACCACGACGGCGGTGGCCGCGGCAATTCCCCAACGTCTATGATCGGCACATTTCCAGCATGAACGCCGCCTCTTGGCGGTCATTCGATTCCTCCACGACCATGTGTGCGAGACGACACCTATGCGGGAGCAAGCGGTGGGCGGACCCTCGGGAAGCCCGGACCTCGAGCCCGAGGCGGCGGCCACGACGGTCACTCAACGTCACGCTTCGGCCCCGGAACGGTCAGCCCCGGAACGTCCGGCCTCGGAGGTGCGCGACTACCGCGCCGCCTTCAACGTCGCCCGGCTGCCGATGGCCCTGGTCGGTCCCGACGGCCGGGTGCGCGAGGCCAATCCGGCGCTCGGCGCGCTGCTCGGCGCGGACCCGGTGCTGCTCACCGCCCGCACCGCGGCGGAGCTGGTCGGCCTCACCGGCGCCGGCGGCGAGGTCCCCCCGCTCGGGGAGAGCCCGGAGTACGCCGAGTACGAGGACGTGCTGACCGGCCGGCGCGGGGAGTTGCGCCGCACCAGACCCGTCCGCGGACCGGACGGGAGCACGGTCTGGGCCGAGGTCGTCGTGGTGCCCGTGCCCGGCGGCGTCCTGATGTCCGTCGAGGACCTGGGCGAGACCCGTGAACTGCGCGAGCAGCTAAGGCACTTGCGGATGCACGACCCGGTCACCCGGCTCCCCAACCGGCAGTTGTTCTTCGAGCGCCTCGCCACCGCGCTGGAGGGCGCCGACAGCCGCACCGGCCGGATCGGCCTGTGCTACCTCGACCTCGACGGCTTCAAGGCCATCAACGACACCCTCGGCCACCGGGTCGGCGACCGGCTGCTCAAGGCCGTCGCCGGACGGCTGTCGGACTGCGCGGGCCGGCTCGGGCGCAGCGGGACGCTCGTCGCCCGGCTGGGCGGCGACGAGTTCGCCGTCCTCGTCGAGGACTCCACCGGCACCGGGCAGGCCACCGGGCTCGCCGAATCCGTACTGACCGCGCTGCAGCTGCCGTTCGACCTCGCCGGGCAGCGGCTGGCGGTCTCGGCGAGCATCGGCGTCGTCGAGCGCGAGGCCGCCGGGGCCACCGCCACCGGCATCATGCAGGCCGCCGACACCACGCTGTACTGGGCCAAGGCCGACGGCAAGGCCCGCTGGACGCTCTTCGACCCCGAGCGCAACGCCCACCGGATGACCAAGCAGGCGCTGTCCAGCACCCTGCGGCAGGCCGTGGAGCGCGGGGAGTTCACGCTGGAGTACCAGCCCCTGGTGGAGCTCGGCAGCGGCAGCCTGCGCGGGGTGGAGGCCCTGGTGCGCTGGCAGCACCCGCACTTCGGGCTGCTCGGGCCGAACCGGTTCATCCCGCTGGCGGAGGAGAACGGCTCCATCGTCCAGCTCGGCCGCTGGGTGCTCGCCGAATCGTGCCGCCAGGCGCGGCAGTGGCAGAAGGACTGGCCCGACGACCCGATCTTCGTCAGCGTCAACGTCGCCGTGCGCCAGGTCTGGGACTCCGACCTGGTCGCCGACGTCGCGGAGATCCTGGACGACACCGGGCTGCCGGCCGGGCTGCTGCAACTGGAGCTCACCGAGTCGGCGGTGATGGGCTCGGCCGGACGGCCCCTGCAGGCGCTGCACGCCCTGCAGGAGATGGGCGTGCGCATCGCCATCGACGACTTCGGCACCGGCTACTCCAACCTCGCCTACCTCAGCCGGCTGCCGGTCTCCGCGCTCAAGCTCGACGGCAGCTTCGTGCACGGCTTCCGCGACGGCCTGCACCCCAACCCGGCCGACGAGACGATCGTCGAGGCGCTGGTGCAGCTCGCCCACCGGCTCGGCCTGACGGTCACCGCCGAGTGCGTGGAGAACGCCGAGCAGGCGGAGCGGCTGCGCCGGATCGGCTGCGACACCGGGCAGGGCTGGCTGTACTCGCGGCCCGTGCCGCCCGAGGGGATCGCCGCGCTGCGCGGCTACGGCCCGGCCCCCGGTTCCGGCCCCGGGGAATAGCCGCAGCCGGTCTCCGGTTGCTCGTTGCCGTAGACGAGGAACCGGCCGCAGGAGGCGACGCAGGAACGTGGACACGAACGACCCGGTACGAGGCACCACCCTCGGCAGCGCACCCGTCCCGCTCTCCGTCCTCGACCTGGCGGGCGTCGGCAGCGGACTGACCGCGGGCGACGCCCTCGCCGCCGGTGTCACGCTGGCCCGGCTCGCCGAGGCCCGCGGCTACCACCGCTACTGGGTCGCCGAGCACCACTCGATGCCCGGGGTCGCGTCCTCCTCCCCCGCCGTGATCCTCGCCCACCTCGCCGCCCACACCGAGCGCATACGCCTCGGCTCCGGCGGCGTCATGCTGCCCAACCACGCGCCGCTGGTCATCGCCGAGCAGTTCGGCACCCTGGAGGCCCTGGCGCCGGGCCGGATCGACCTCGGCCTCGGCCGCGCCCCGGGCACGGACGGCGCCACCGCCGCCGCGCTGCGCCGCACCGACCGGCTGAACGAGGGCGCCGACGAGTTCCCGCAGCAGCTGTCCGAACTCATCCGCTTCCTGGACGACGACTTCCCCGACGGCCACCCCTACGCCCGGATCCACGCCATCCCCGGTCCCGTGCAGGGCACCGTTCCGGGCGGCGTGCAGTCCGCCGCGCGGCCGTCGATCTGGCTGCTCGGCTCCAGCACCTTCAGCGCCCGGATGGCCGCGGTCCTCGGGCTGCCCTTCGCCTTCGCGCACCACTTCTCCGCGGCGAACACCGAACCGGCGCTGGAGCTGTACCGCAGGTCCTTCCGGCCCTCGGAGGTGCTGGACGAGCCGTACGCGCTGATCGGCGTCGCGGCGCTGGCGGCGGACGAGGAGAAGGACGCCCGCCGGCAGGTGCTCAGCGGCGCCCTGGCCATGCTGCGGCTGCGCATGGGACGCCCCGGCCTGGTGCCCACCCCGGAGGAGGCGGAGGCGTACGAGTTCAGCCCGGCCGAGCGGGACTTCGTGGACGCCTGGCTCGGCAACGTGGTGCACGGCACGGCGGACGCGGTCCGGGACGGCCTGGACGCGCTGGTGCGGCGCACGGGTGCGCAGGAGCTGATGATCACGGCCAACGCCCACACCCCCGCCGCGCGGCTGCGCTCCTACGAGCTCATCGCCGACGCGTACGGCCTGCCCGGCGGCGCCTGACCCCGCGGGGTCCGGGCCCTAGGCCGTGTCGTCAAATGCCCGCCTGCCCAGCGACGCCCGGCGCGGCACTCCCCCAGCCTTCGGCCGGGGGTGCCCCCACGCTACGTTGTCGAATCGTCCGAGTAGCCCACTACGAGGACAACTCTCCGCCTTGCGATGCACCGCACCAGACGCCGCTGGGCCCGCCCTTCGGGCGGCCGGCGATCATTTGACGACACGGCCTAGACGTCCACCGCCACGTACTTCGTCTCCAGGTACTCGTCGATCCCCACGGCGCCCCCCTCGCGGCCGGTCCCGGACTGCTTGACGCCGCCGAAGGGCGCCGCGGGGGTGGAGACGACGCCCTTGTTCAGGCCGAGCATGCCCGTCTCCAGTTCCTCGGCGTAGCGGATGCCGCGCCGCAGGCTCTCCGTGAAGACGTAGCCGACCAGGCCGTACACGGTGTCGTTGGCCAGCCGGATCGCCTCGTCGTCGTCCTCGAAGGTGACGACCGGCGCGACCGGCCCGAAGATCTCCTCCCGGAGCATCGCCGCGTCCGGCGGCACGTCGGCCAGCACGGTGGGCGGGTAGAAGTACCCGGGGCGGTTCGAGAGCGGGGCGCCGCCGGTGACCGCGCGGGCCCCGGCCGAGACGGCGTCCTGCACGAGGCGGTCCACCTTGTCCAGGCCCGCGCCGTCGATGAGCGGGCCGACCTGGGTGCCGGGCTCGGTGCCGCGGCCGACGACCATGGAGCCCAGCTTCTCGGCGAGGCGCCCGGTGAAGGCCTCGGCCATGTCGCGGTGGACGTAGATCCGGTTGGCCGCCGTACAGGCCTCCCCGATGTTGCGCATCTTGGCGATGGCCGCGCCCTCCACGGCCTTCTCCAGGTCCGCGTCCCGGCAGACGATGAGGGGGGCGTTGCCGCCCAGCTCCATGGAGGTGCGCAGCACCTGTCGCGCGCTGAGCTCGATGAGCTTCTGCCCGACGCCCGTGGAACCGGTGAACGAGAGCTTGCGCAGCCGCGGGTCCTCCGTCAGGGGGCCGCTGATCTCCGCGGGGTGCGAGGTGGTGAGGACGTTGAGCACGCCGTCCGGCAACCCGGCCTGGCCGAGGATCTCGGCGAGGGCGAGCATGGACAGCGGCGTCTGGTGGGCCGGCTTGACGATCATGGTGCAGCCGGCGGCGACGGCGGGGCCGATCTTGCGGGTGCCCATGGCCATGGGGAAATTCCACGGGGTGATCAGCAGCGCCGGGCCCACGGGCTGGCGCATCACCCAGATCCGGCCGTTGCCGTCGGGCGCGGTGCGCCAGCCGCCCTCGATGCGCACCGCCTCCTCGGAGAACCAGCGGAAGAACTCGGCGGCGTAGAGGATCTCGCTGCGGGACTCGGCGACCGGCTTGCCCATCTCCAGGGTCATCAGGAGGGCGAGTTCCTGCTGCCGCTCCACGATGAGCTCGAAGGCCCGGCGCAGGATCTCCCCGCGCTCACGCGGCGCCGTGGCCGCCCATCCCTCCTGCGCGGCGGCCGCGGCGTCCATCGCGGCCTTGGCGTCCTCGGCCCCGGCGTCCGGCACGGCGCACAGCGGTCGCGCGGTGGACGGGTCCTCCACCTCGTACTCGCGCCCGTCGCTCGCAGGCCGCCAGCGGCCGCCGACGAGCAGTGCCTTCGGCACCCGCTCCACGACCAGTTGCTCGCGCTTGCCGTTCCCTTCGGTGCTGTCGCTCATGGCAGCTCCCTGCCTCCCGCGGACGTTCCGTACATCGGGTACCCCACCAGATTCGCATGAATGCCCCCTGTGCGCCGGGGTAGGCGCGGCCCTCGTGCGGTCACCGCACCGCACGGAAGCGAACTACCGGAGGTCTGGTCCATGTCCGAGCGCAGTCCCCTGTCCCGCAGGGGTTTCCTCTCCCGTACCGCAGGCGTCGGCGGTCTCGTGGCGGTCCCCGGGCTGCTGGCGGCGTGCAGCCGTACGCAGGTCGGCACCGGCGCGCCCACCGGCGACGGGGACCTGCTGGCCAAGCTGAGGAAGCAGGGGTACGTGCGGGTCGGCTTCGCGGGCGAGGCGCCGTACGGGTACCAGGACGGCGACGAGCTGTCCGGCGAGGCGCCCACCCTCCACCGGGAGATCTTCACGGCGCTCGGGGTGCCGGAACTGCGGCCCACGCTCACCGACTTCGGCGCGCTCATACCGGGCCTGACGGCCGACCGCTTCGACGTGGTCAGCGCCGGGATGGCGATCACGCCCGACCGCTGCCAGAAGGTGATCTTCTCGGAGCCGGAGTTCGTCTCGCCGACCGCCCTGATGGTCCGCGCGGGCAACCCCAAGGGGCTGAGCGACCTGGTGTCCTGCGCCCGCCAGAAGGTCACCGTCGGCGTGCTGAGCGCGGCGGTCGAGGCGGACTACGCGGATGCCGCCGGGGTGCCGCTGACCTCGGTGAAGTCCCTGGCCAAGCAGCAGGACGGGGTGGACGCACTGCTCTCCGGCCGGATCGACGCCTTCGCGCTGACCGGGATCTCGCTGCGCTGGCTGGCCCGCACCAACAAGGGCGCCGCGGTGGAGGTGCTCGACCCCTTCCTGCCGGTGGTCGGCGGCCGCAAGCAGTACAGCCCGGGCGGCGCGGTGTTCCGGCGGGACGCGACGAACCTGCGCGACGCGTTCAACAAGGAACTCAAGAAGATCACCGCCGACCCCGGCCGCTACACGTCCCTCATCGGGAAGTACGGCTTCACCAAGGCGGAGGTCCCGCCGGCGACGCTGCGCACGGCGCAGCTGTGCGCGGCGTGAGGCGGCGCCTTGTCCTCGTACCCCTTCCCCGCCGGTGACCTCGCCGGTGAATCCATGTCCGGCTTCACGCAGTTCACGCACTCGCTGCCCAGTGTGGGCGCGGGTCTGTGGGTCACCGTGCAGGCCACCGTCCTCGGCGCGGCGCTCGCGCTGCTGATCGCCTTCGTCCTCGGCTTCATGGCGCGCTCGCGGCGGATGCCCGTGCGCGGGACCTCCCGGGTGGTCGTGGAGTTCTTCCGCGGCACCTCGCTGTACGTCCAGCTGTTCTGGCTGTTCTTCGCGCTGCCGATCCTCGGCTTCAAGCTCGTGCCGCTCGCCTGCGCCGTGGTCGCCTTCGGGCTCAACTACGGGGCGTACGGCTCGGAGGTCGTCCGGGGCGCCCTGGACGCCGTGCCCCGCGGGCAGCGGGAGGCGGCCGTCGCGCTGAGCATGACGCCGTGGCAGCGGATGCGCCTGGTCGTCCTGCCGCAGGCCTGGCCGCAGATGATCCCGCCGTTCAACAACCTGCTGATCCAGTTGCTGAAGTGCACCCCGCTGATGTCGCTGATCACCATTTCGGACGTCACCTTCCAGATGGACCAGCTCCGTTCGACGACGGGCGACACCGCGACGGCGTACCTGCTGCTCCTGGTGATCTACTTCGTCCTCGCGTACGCGCTGACACTGGCCATGAACGGCCTGGAGGCCGTGGCCAAGGCACGGCTCGGACAGCCGGCGGGAGGTCGGGTCTGATGTGGGACTGGGAGACGGCCCGCGAGGGCCTGCCGCTGATCCTGCACGGCTTCGGGATCACCCTGCTGGCCACGGTGCTCGGCTCGCTGCTCGCCGTCACGCTGGGTCTGGGCATCGCGGTGCTGCGGCGCACCCCCAGCCGCTGGGTGACGCTGCCGCTGCGGGCGGTCGTGGAGTTCGTGCGCTCCACTCCGGTGATGATCCAGCTCTTCGCGGTGTGGGTGCTGGTCCCGGGACTGGACCCGCTGGTGATCGGCATCACCGTGCTGGGCGTGCACTACGCGACGTACACCTCGGAGGTGTACCGGGCGGGCATCGAGGCGGTGCCGAGGGGGCAGTGGGAGGCGGCGGTCGCGCTGTCGCTGCCGCGGGCGCGCACCTGGTCCGCCGTGGTGCTGCCGCAGGCTGTGCGGAAGATCGTGCCGGCCCTCGGCAACTACGTGATCTCGATGTTCAAGGAGACACCGTTCCTGTCGGTCATCACCGTCGACGAGATGGTGCACGAGGCGAATCGTTTCGGCAGTGACCACTTCGCCTACCTGGAGGCGTTCACCATCGCCGCCGTGATCTTCCTGGTCGCGAGCTGCCCCACCTCGGTCCTCATGCGGAAGCTGGAGAAGCGCCTTGCTCACTGACGAGTCCCCCACCCCCGCCAAGTCCGGCCCGGCGGCGCCCGCCGTCCGCTTCGACCAGGTGGTCAAGCGGTACGGGGACAACACCGTGCTGGACCACCTCGACCTGGAGGTCCGGCGCGGTGAGCGCGTCACCCTGATCGGCCCGAGCGGTTCGGGCAAGACGACCATCCTGCGGCTGCTGATGACCCTGGAGCGGCCCACCGAGGGCGTCATCCACGTGGACGGCGAGCCCTTCTCGCACATGCCGGGCCGCGGCGGCCGGCTCGTGCCGGCCGACGAGAGGCACCTGCGCGGCACGCGCCGCCGGATCGGCATGGTGTTCCAGCACTTCAACCTCTTCCCGAACATGAAGGTGCTGGACAACGTCACCGAGGCCCCGGTGCACGTCCTCGGCCTGGACCGGGACGAGGCCGCCGAGCGCGCCCGCGGGCTGCTGGAGCTGGTGGGCCTGGCCGACAAGCAGGACGCCCACCCCACCCGGCTCTCCGGCGGCCAGCAGCAGCGGGTGGCCATCGCCCGCGCGCTGGCGATGCGGCCCGACATCCTGCTGCTGGACGAGGTGACCTCGGCGCTCGACCCCGAACTGGTGGCCGGGGTGCTGGACGTGCTCAGGGACGTCGCCCGCAGCACGGACATCACCTTGCTCTGCGTCACCCACGAGATGGGGTTCGCCCGGGACGTCTCGGACCGCGTACTGATGTTCGACGGCGGACGGGTCGTCGAGTCGGGTCCGCCGGAGCGCATTTTCGGCTCCCCGGAGCACCACAGGACCCGGGAATTCCTCGGTGCGGTGCTCTGAGGAAAAGTGGGCCGTGCCGTTGGCATATGCCAGAGTGGCCCGTTCCTGCGTATACGCCTGCGGCCGCCCACATAAAGCTTCAACGGGCTCTACTGCAAACCGCATTGAGGCTATCGTGGAATCCGGCCCAGCTGCCGGGCTCGCTGTCGTGCCCGGCAGCCGTGACCACTAGCTACAGCAAGGACGCAAACGGTCACACCTGTAGGGGGACACCGTGGCGCTTGAGCACCGACAGGTCGCGCCGGTCTACGCGGTCCAGCACGCACTGCGCGTGCTGGAGACCGTGGACAAGCACAGGAACGGCGTCACCGCCGAGCAGCTCGCCCGTGAGATCGGAGTACCCATCGGCTATCTCGGCCAACTCCTCGCCATGCTCAACCGCGAGCGCTACCTCAACGCGCTGCCCGGCGGCGGCTACGCCGTCGGCGAGTCGCTGGTCCTGCTCGGCAGCGCCAGCCGCGACCTGGCGCTCGGCGAGAAGATCAAGAAGATCCTGGCGGCGCTGCGCGACGAGGTCGGCGCCGCCGTCTACTTCAGCCGTTACGACGACGGCGAGGTCAAGATCGTCGACTTCGCGGACGGCCCGGAAGCACCCAAGGTCAACGAGTGGGTGGACTTCCGCTTCGCCGCCCACGCCAGCGCGGTCGGCAAGTGCCTGCTCACCCAGCTCGACCACAACGGGCGCCGCGACCACCTGTCCCGGCACAAGACGGTACGGCTCACCTCCAAGACCACGATCAGCGAGAAGGTGCTGCTGACCAAGCTGGAGAGCCAGCCGGCCAGCGCTCCCACCCTGGACCTGCAGGAGTACGCGATCGGCACGGTCTGCGCCGCCATCCCGATCACCGTCGGCAGGACGGTCGGCTGCCTCGCCCTCTCCCTCCCCGTCACCCAGGCCCACCGCCTCAAGGGCGCGGCCGACACCCTCAACGAACGCGCGGCGCCGGTGCTGCTGTCACTGGCCATCTGAGGCCCGGGGCCGTCCGGCGCACGAGGCATGACGCCCACCGGAACACGACGAAGGGCGCCCCTCCCGAAGGAGGGGCGCCCTCTCGCTGTGCGCCGCCAGGGACTCGAACCCCGAACCCGCTGATTAAGAGTCAGCTGCTCTGCCAGTTGAGCTAGCGGCGCGTGCAGGACAATCATACGGGGTCGGAGGGGGTGCTCATGACCGCTCCCTCCGACCCCGTACCGGACCGGATCAGCTCAGGCCGAACGCCCGGACGACCTCCTGCTCCACCGTGCCGCCCCGGCCGTCGGAGGCCGTGGCCCGCAGGGACACGAACCCGCCCGGGGTACGGGGAGTTCGCAGCTCGGCCGACCAGTGGCCGGTGCCGCCGGCGGCACGCCGCAGGGGCACGGGCCGCCAGGTCCTCCCGTCGTCGTACGACACGGACAGCGTCGCGGACGTGGCCCGCGTCACGTCGTCGAGCCACTCCTGGGTGGCGGCGGACAGGCCGAGCGGCACCTTGGCGCCGGCCCGCACGTCGCCGGCGAGGTCCGTGGTGACGTCGTAGTCCAGCTGGAGCAGCTCGATGTCCTGCTCCCAAACGCCGTCCGGGACCGCGCCGGAGTGGAAGCCCCACTCCGTACGGCTGCGCACCGAGGTGCGCCAGCGGCCGGCGTCGCGCGAGGCGTCCAGGACGAGGCGGTACGGCAGGGTCTGCGCGGGGACCGGGTCGAAGAGGTACAGCGCCCGGCCGGCGGACTTCCGCAGCAGCGTGTCGCCCTGGTACAGCGCGATGGTGCCGGTGTCGTACTCGTCGTCCGGCATGGATCCGGAGTGGCCGGCGCCCGAGTCCGTCCACGGCGTGATGTTGAACTGCAGGCCACCGGCGGCGTCACGGCTGGGGCCCCAGAAGCCCTGGCCGAGGCGCGGGCGCTGGACGGGGGCGAACCACTCGGTGCGGTAGTGACGGCCGGCCGTCACGCGGTCGTTGCCGCTGCGCATCTCCTGCAGGGTCTCGTCCTGCGGGCCGAGGACGGAGTGGTCCTCGTACCAGAAGGCCGCGCCGCGCAGCGGGGTCAGCCACTCGGTGCGCAGCGAGGGGTAGCTCTCGCGCTCGCCGAAGCCGAAGCCGGGGCCGTAGGAGGGGATGTTGTAGCGGAAGCCACCGCCCGGGGCCTTCGTCCGGCCGTAGTAAGTGGCTTCGACCCGGGCGAGGTCGCGGTCCGGGTCCGGGGCGTAGGCCAGGGAGCGGTCCGGGATGGCGCCGTCGTGCTGGGAGACCAGGTCGTACAGGAAGCGGCCGTGGGCGCGCTGGGTGACGGTGACCCTCTTGCGCAGGACGCGCTCGCGGTCGCCGCGCATGGCGGAGACGACGGGCAGCCCGGCGGCCTCGCCGTAGTACTCGCTGAGCCTGCCGTCGCCGTCGTTGACGACGATCAGCAGGGCGGCACCGGCGGCCACCGCCGCGGCCGCGCGGTCGGCCGGGGCGACCGTGTCGGAGCGGTCCACCACGACGGCCTTGCCCTTCGCGTCCAGTCCGGCGTAGTCGGCGGCCGCTCCATGGCCCGCGTACACCGTGGCGAGCTCGCGCCTGCCCTCCCGCAGGGTGCTGCCGGCCTGGACGACGAGGTCGTCCACGGAGTCGACGGCGACCTGCTTCTCGGCCAGCCGCCAGCGGGTGGAGAAGCTCATGGAGGCGCCGGTGACCTTGCCGGTCGGCTGGGCCCACAGCGTGTCGTACTTCAGGGGCACCTGGTAGCCGCTGCGGACGACCCCGCCGGCGGCGGAGACCACCGCGAAGTCCATCTGCCGCTGCGTGTCCGCCGTGTCCTTGGGCACGGACGCACTGATCGTCCGCGCCCTGCTCGCGTCGAGCGAGACGGTGGCCGGCTCGTCCAGCACCGTACGCGGCGCGGACAGGAAGGCCAGGCCCAGCGAGTCCGGCTCGTCGCCCGGGACGTCCATGTAGGTGTACGCGGTGTACGTGCCCGGGGGCAGGCGCAGGGTGCGCCGGCCGTCGACGGCGTACTGGTACTGGTAGAAGTCGTTCTCCACGCCCAGGTACACCGTGCCGGAGGCGGGCTTGCCGTCCCGGTCCTTCAGCTCGACCGTGTAGTCGTAGAGTTCCTGCTCCTTGACCAGGGCGAAACCGGTGTGCGCCACGAGGGTGCCGGTGGCCCGGTCGGTGGCCAGGACCTGGCCGGAGAAGGTCGTGGCGGGTTCCACCGCGGACGGGTCGAGGCGCAGCGTAACGTCGGCGGTGCCCCCGGCGGGAACCGTGACCGACGGCGCCGAGAGCGTGTAGGCGGCCGCGTCGGCGTCGGTCGCCAGGTCGAGGGTGACGCCCTCCGTGCCGGTGTTGCGGTAGGTGACGGTGCGGGTGGCGACCGGGTCGTCGGCGCCGTGCGGCCAGTCGTAGAAGGCGGTCGCGACGGAACCGGTGGCCTGGACCGTGCCGTCGACGGCCTTCAGCACGTCCACCCGGCCGGTGCCCTGCTGGTAGGGGGTGTAGCTGGTGAGCGGCGTGGACGAGCTCATCAGCGCGTCCTTCAGCTGCCGCCCGGACCAGTCGGGGTGGCGCTGCTTGAGGACGGCCGCCGCCCCGGCGACGTGCGGGGTGGCCATCGAGGTCCCGGACATCGTCTGGTACCCGCCGCCGGGCTTGGCGGCGGTGATGTCGGAACCGGGCGCGGAGATGTCCGGCTTGAGGCCGTAACTGCCGGTCAGCGGGCCCATGCTGGAGAAGTCCGAGCGCTCGTCGGACTTGGTGACGGAGGCGACCGTCAGGGCGGACGCGGCCGAGCCGGGCGCCCCGATGGTGAACTCCCCGTAGGAGTTGCCCGCCGCGATGACGAAGAGCGGCCCACCGTCGGCGGACAGCGTGTCGACGGCCTGGGCCATGGGGCTGGTCCCGTCGTCCGGCACCTGGGAGCCGAGGCTCATGCTCACCACGTCGGCGCCCTGGGCCTTCGCCCACTCCATGCCCGCGATGATCCAGGAGTCCTCGCCGTAGCCCTCGTCGGAGAGCACCTTGCCCACCAGCAGTTCGGCGCCGGGCGCGACGCCTCGGTAGGTCGAGCCGTCGCCCGCGACCGTGGACGCGACGTGCGTGCCGTGGCCGTTGCCGTCGGCGACCGCCTGGTCCGGTACGAAGCTCCGCTCGGCGGCTATCCGCCCCTTGAGGTCCGGGTGGGTGTCGTCCACGCCGGTGTCGAGCACGGCGACCTTCCGCCCGGTGCCGTCGTAGCCCTCCGCCCACGCCTGCGGGGCGTTGATCTGCGGCACGGACTCCGCGAGGTCGGCCTCCACCCGGCCGTCCAGCCACAGCTTCTCGACGCCCCCGTCCAGCGACCGGGCCCGGGGCGCGGTGCCGGCGACGTCCTTCCAGAAGGTGCGGGCGGTGGCCTTGGCGGCCCGCAGCGCGGCACCGTCGATGCTGGGCAGACGGCGCTCGACCGTGCTGCCCGCGGGTGCCGTCACGCCGCCCCGATAGGTGGCGATCAGCGGGACCCCGCCGGTGCGGGTGTCGTCGTACCCCATCGCCACCAGCGTGGTCACGTCGAACAGCCGGCGGTCGAGCCTGCCCGCGGTCAGCAGGGCCTCGGCCTCGTCGGGGACCACTGAGAGGCGGCCGCCGCTCTGCTGGATCTTCACGCCCCCGGTCGCGCCCTCGGGGCGGTCCACGGTGACGGTGTCCTGCGCGGTACCGGGCCGGTCGGTGAAGTGCACGACGTCACCGGTGACGAGGGTGATGTCGTGGGCGGCGGCGCGCGGCACCGACGCGGCCGGGTCCTTGACCGGGACCGCCGCGGCGGTCGGGGCGGGCAGCACGAGGGTGCCGCCGACCAGCGCGCACGCGGTGGCGGTCGCGGTCAGCAGGGCATGACGGGCAGCCCGAACGGGTCGTGCGTCTCGGGCACTTGGGGGGTGGGCGAATGTCATGCACAGGAGGTCTACCGGTGCCGCAACCGCTTGCGCACCGCTTCCGTGCGGCGTGAATCCGCCGTGGCGGATACCCGCCTCCTCCTGCACGCGGGCATGCTGAGGGGCCCGGCAAGAGGGGGGAGGTATGCCGGGCCCATCAGCGTGGGGGGAGGGGGTGTGGCTATTTGGGGGGTGTTGTTGTCTTTGGGGGTACTGCCCGCCTGATTTACCAGGTGAGGTCGTTGGCTACCGCCCAGGTGAGGTCACCCGGCATGGGCTGGGCGGAGGCCGTGGCCGCTCCGATCAGCCCCAATGAGACGGCGGCTACGACACCCACTACGGCACGAATGACGTTGCGGCGAATCGATGACATGGCAGACCTGTCCAGGAGGTGTGAGCTGGGGTTTTGCGGGGCCGAGGGCGCTACTCCGGTCTGGAGGAACCGTACGGCTGACTGAATTCTGTCGGATCACAAGCCGCTGGTCTGTAGTTTTCACGTTCCGGATTCGGACATGGCCCTATGCGGACACATGGGACCGGATGGGCCCCGAAGGGTCCATACACGAGCCCCGCCCCTTAACCTGATCGAAGCCGGGGGTGACGTGAAGCATTGGGGGTGCGGGCAGTGACCGACGACGACCTTCTGCGCGCCCGGGCGCAGGAACTCTACGCCCTGGCGCTGGCGGACGCCGACTGGACGCCGGAAAGCGTGTGTTCGCTCACCGGCTGGTCCCGTGCCGAACTCGACGACGCCCTCCATACCCTCGCGTCCTTCGGCCTCACGACCAGGTTCCCCTCCTCCCGCAGCGGCTGGTCGGTGCACTCGCCCGCCACGGCGATGGCCCAGCTGGTCGAGGGCAGCCGGCGGCGCACCGAGGAACTGGTCAGGACGATCACCGACGCGCACGCCGCGCTCAGCCAGGTGGCCGGCGAGTTCCAGCCAGTGCACATGCGGCACCTGGCCGAGGCCCGGATCGAGGTCGCCGCCCAGCCGGCACAGATAGCGGCGATCCTCGACGAGGGGGCCAGCACCGCCACCACCGAGATCCTCTCGATGCACCCGACCGTGCCGGGGGAGATCCCCCTGTTCAAGGCCGACGACCGCAACCGCGAACTCTTCAACCGCGGGGTCAGGCAGCGGTCGATCTACCTCGCGACGGCGGCGGCCGTGCCGAACGTCCGCGCCCATCTGCGGACCTACGCCAACGACGGCGGCGAGGTGCGGACGGCCGCGACGCTGCCCATGAAGCTGATCATCGTGGACCACACGCTCGCCGTCGTACCGGCCCTGGGCCTGGACGACCGGGCCGGCGAGGGGGTCGAGGGCTCTGCCATGGTCCTGCGCAGCCCCGCCATGGTGGCCGTGCTGCGCCAGATGTTCGAGCACTGCTGGGCGGCCGCCTCGGACCTGTTCACCGACGACGTCGGCGCCGCGCCCGCCGCACGGCACCGCGAGGTCGTCCGGCTGCTCGCCTCGGGGCTGACGGACGAGGCCATCGGCCGCAAGCTGGGCCTGTCCGACCGGACGGTGCGGCGGATAGTGGCCGAGCTGATGCAGCAGATAGGGGCCGACAGCCGGTTCCAGGCCGGGGTGAAGATGGTCCGCCTCGGCTGGCTGGACGACGACCCCGCGCTCCTGGACGAGGTGGTCGGGAGCACCGCCACTGGTCAGGTAGGATCCTCTCTGTCGGTGAGCGCCGCTAGCTCAACTGGCAGAGCAGCTGACTCTTAATCAGCGGGTTCGGGGTTCGAGTCCCTGGCGGCGCACAATGTGAGGGCGTCCTTCCTTCGGGAAGGGCGCCCTCGCCCCTTTGTGGGGGAAGGACGGCGCCCAGGGTGACTCAGTGCGAAAATATCCCCTAACGATGATGTGAGAGCTCTACGGGGGCTCACGAGGAGGCCATGCGCGAGCACGATCCGCCGCCGCCCGGCACGGGCAGGGAGGCCCGGCCGAGTCCAGGGGCCGCCTCGCCCGGAGGCCTGCTCGACCTGCTGCAGGTGGCGGCGATGGTGCTGGACCGCACCGGCCACATCGTGCTGTGGAGCCCGGAGGCCGAACGTCTGTTCGGCTACTCGGCGGAAGAGGCCCTGGGCCAGAACGCCGGCCTGCTCCTGGTGGCGCCCGACAAGCTGGAGCTGGTCACCGAGCTGTTCAAGCAGGTCAGGGCTGGTGCCATCTGGCAGGGCGTGTTCCCGATCGTGCACGCCGACGGCACGACCCGTGACGTGGAGTTCCGCAACATGCGGATGCACGACGTGGACGGCGGCGTCTACGCGCTGGGCCTGGGCGCGGACCTCTCCACCGTGCGGCGCGTGGAGACGGACATGGCGCTGTCCAGCAGCCTCGTCGACCAGTCCCCGATCGGGCTGGCCGTCTTCGACACGGACCTGCGGATCGTGCGCGTCAACCGGGCCATGGAGGAGCTGCACGGCCTGCCCGCGGCGGCCATGCTGGGGCGCCGGGTGCGCGAGATCTCGCCGGGGGCGGAGTTCCGGACGATCGAGGCCCGGATGCGGCAGGTGCTGGAGACCGGGGAGCCGCTGCTGGACCTGGACACCGTGGTCAGGACGTACGCCGACCAGGAGCACGACCACGCCTGGTCGATCTCGTACTACCGGATCCAGGACCCCACCGGGCGGGTGCTGGGCCTGGCCGCGTCGATCGCGGACTTCACCGAGCGCCACCAGGCGGCCGAGGAGATCGCCGAGGCCCGTGGCCGGCTCGCGGTGATCGCCGAGGCGGGGACCCGGATCGGCACCACGCTGGACCTGCAGCAGACCGCCAGGGAACTGGCCTCGGTGGTGGTGCCCACGCTCGCCGACATCGCCACCGTCGACGTGCTGGACGAGGTGCTGCGCGGCGGCCCGGTGCCCAAGGTGCGCGCCCAGCAGTCGGCCGAGTTCCGGGCGCTGGCGGTCGCGGCCGCCGAGTCCAGCGAGGCGATCGGCGCCGTCGACCCGGTCGGGGAGCTGGCCCGGTACGCGGACGACCGGCTGATCACCAAGGCCGTGCGGGAGGGCCAGCCGGTGGTCGTGCACCGGGTGAGCAGCCGCATGCTGCGCCGCATAGCCCGCGACGACCGGGCCGCCGCCCAGCTGAAACGGGCGGGTGCGCACTCGTACCTCGCCGCGCCGCTCATCGCCCGCGGCGAGGTGCTGGGGGCGGTCGGGATGTTCCGCACCCGCAACCAGAAGCCCTTCGACGACGAGGACCGCACGCTGGCGGTGGAGCTGGCCGCCCGCGCCGCGATATCCATCGACAACGCGCGGCTCTACGCGGGTGAGCGCAACGCCGCGCTCACCCTCCAGCGCAGCCTGCTGCCGCACGAGCCGCCACGCGTGGACGGGATGGAGATCTCCGCCCGCTACATCCCCGCCGTCCGGGAGGTCGGCGGGGACTGGTACGACGTCCTGCAGCTGCGGGACGGCAAGGTCGGGCTGATCGTCGGGGACGTGATGGGCAAGGGCCTGCACGCGGCGGCGATCATGGGCCAGCTGCGCACGGCGACCCGGGCCTTCGCCCGGCTCGACCTGCCGCCGGACGAGGTGCTGGCGCACCTCGACAACATCACCGGCAGCGCCGAGGGCGACTTCATCGCCACCTGCGTCTACGCCGTCTGCGACCCCGCGACGGGCCGCTGCCAGTTCTCCACCGCCGGGCACCTGCCGCCGGTGCTGGTGCCGCCCGGCGGCCGCGCCGAGCTGATCGACCTGCCCAACGCGGTGCCGCTGGGCGTCGGGGGGATCCGCTTCCACACGGTGGAGCGGAAGCTCGCCGAGGGCACCTTGCTGGCGCTGTTCACCGACGGGCTGGTCGAGGACCGGCGGCAGTCGATCGACGTGGGGCTGCGCACGCTGATGCGCGTCCTCAAGCTCAAGAGCCGCCGCCGCTCGCTGGAGGACACCTGCGACGTCGTGCTGGGCGCGCAGCTGCAGTCCCCCGACGACGACGTCGCCCTGCTGCTGGCCCGGATGGGGACGCCCGCGGCCGAGGACGAGGCCTCCGCCGAGCTGTAAGCCGACAACCGGACCAAATCGCTCATACGGCCTGTTAACAACTCGTTTCGCGCCTTGCCATCAAGACGGGCATTCCGGGACGCTGGGTCCGCGGGACATCCATGCGCCAACCGGACCCATGCGCCCTCACGGGTGAGCCAACGGGTCGGATTCCGGCGGCTTTTCCGTGTGCGGGCCCAGGGGAGGGCCCCGGGGGCGAGAGGGGTGGATTCAGGCGTTACCTCACGGTCGTCCGGTCGTTGACGAGTCATAGCCGGCCTCACGCGACCCGGAGGCCACAGAACGCCCACGCATGCCCCGGGGGCGGGGGGCCGCAGCGCCCGGGGCGCCAACACCGCCGCGACAGCGGCGCGACATGCTTCGGGGGGAGCATCCACATGCCGCCGACACCCGGCGCCCAGCAGTACACGACCGACCCTCGGGCCGGCACGCCCGTGCCCGTCATACCCCGGCGGTCCCGTCCCGGCCCGTACCGGCCGGAACCCGGCGCAGTGGCGCCCCGGTACGACTACGAGCACTACAGCAGACTCGCCGGCCCGCTCACCGAGCCGGAACCCGGCGTCCCGTACCGGGTGAAGTACCGCAGCCTGCTCGCGGAGGAACCCCACCGGATCCGCGCGGCGCTGCTGCTCGGCGCGGCCCCGGTGCTCTCGGCGGTGCTGCTCGCCTGGCTGATGCAGCCGGCCCACTGGACCCGCCGGGAGCACGCGCCGGGCTGGCTGGTCGCCGCCGACGCCGTGATGCTCATATCCATCGGCCTGATCGAGCTCTTCCGGCTGATCAACGTGACGTCCAACGCCCACGCGACGCTCGTCGCACGCGATCCGGTACCCGTCGTACCCGAGAAGGGCAGCAAGGTCGCCTTCGTGACCACCTTCGTCCCGGGCAAGGAGCCCCTGGCGATGGTGCGGGCGACCCTGGAGGCCGCGGTCCGTCTGCGCCACCGCGGCACGTTGCACATCTGGCTCCTGGACGAGGGCGACGACCCCGACGTCAAGAGCCTGTGCGAGCGCCTGAACGTACGCCACTTCACCCGCAAGGGCGTGGAGCGGTGGAACCGGCCCAGCGGCGCCTTCCGCGCCCGCACCAAGCACGGCAACTACAACGCCTGGCTCGACGCCCACGGCGACGACTACGACGTCTTCGCCTCCGTCGACACCGACCACGTCCCGCTCCCCAACTTCCTGGAGCGGATGCTCGGTTACTTCCGGGACCCGGACGTCGCCTTCGTCGTCGGCCCGCAGGTCTACGGCAACTACGACAGCGCGGTGACCAAGGCCGCCGAGAGCCAGCAGTTCCTCTTCCACGCCCTCATCCAGCGGGCCGGCAACGCCTACGGCTCCCCCATGTTCGTCGGGACCAACAACGCGGTGCGCATCAGCGCCATCAGAAGCATCGGCGGGCTGTACGACTCCATCACCGAGGACATGGCCACCGGGCTGGAACTGCACCGGCACCGCAACCCCGCCACCGGCCGCAAGTGGCGCTCGGTCTACACCCCGGACGTCCTCGCCGTCGGCGAGGGACCGTCATCCTGGACCGACTTCTTCACCCAGCAGCTGCGCTGGAGCCGCGGCACCTACGAGACGCTCATCAAGCAGTTCTGGAAGGTGCCGTTCGCCCTCTCCCCCGGCCGCCTGCTCAACTACACGCTGATGGTCGTCTACTACCCGATGACGGCGGTCAACTGGCTCCTGGGCGGCCTCAGCTGCGCGCTGTTCCTCGGGCTCGGCGCCTCGGGCATCCAGATCGACTCCGAGGTCTGGATGATGCTCTACAGCGACGCCGCCGCGCTGCAGATCGGCCTGTACGTGTGGAACCGGCGGCACAACGTCAGCCCCCACGAGCCGGAGGGCTCCTCGGGCGCGGCGGGCATGGTGATGTCGGCGCTGTCCGCGCCGATCTACGCCCGCTCGCTGATGGACGCGGTGCTGCGGCGCAAGAGCAGGTTCGTGGTCACCCCCAAGGGGGACTCCGCGAGCCCCGACCGGCTGCTGTCCACCTTCCGCGTCCACCTGTTCTGGCTGCTCGTCTTCGGCGGCTCGCTCGCCGCCAGCTTCTTCAACGGCCACACCCACGTGGCGATGCGCACGTGGGCGACGCTGGCCCTCGTCCTGGCCCTGGCACCGATCGCCGTCTGGTCCCTGTCCCTCGTCCGTTCCAGGAGCGCCACCCGATGAGCTACCGACCCAGCCGCAGACTGCGGAAGATCGCCGTCGGGAGCACGGCCGTGGGGGTGCTCGCCGGGATGAACGCGCCCGCGATCTACGGCTACTCGACGGAGAAGTACCACGACTACAAGATCAACCAGCCCGGGTACAAGGCCGCGTACGGCCACTGGGACCTGGTCGAGGTGCCCGAGAAGTTCCGCGTCAACGCCATCCACGCGGCGCTGCTGCGCACCGGGAAGGTGCTGCTGATCGCCGGTTCCGGCAACGACGAGCGGAACTTCAAGGCCAAGTCCTTCAAGAGCGTGCTCTGGGACCCGGTGGAGAGCACCTTCAAGGAGATCGACACCCCCAAGGACATGTTCTGCGCCGGGCACACCCAGCTGGCCGACGGCACGCTGCTGGTGGCCGGCGGCACCGCCCGCTACGAGAAGCTCAAGGAGGCCGTGGACCGGGCGGGCGGCGCGATGCTCATCAAGAA
The DNA here is from genome assembly GCF_040613835.1 of Streptomyces sp. NPDC006207. Classification (NCBI taxonomy): domain Bacteria; kingdom Bacillati; phylum Actinomycetota; class Actinomycetes; order Kitasatosporales; family Streptomycetaceae; genus Streptomyces; species Streptomyces sp. NPDC006207. The sequence goes on from NZ_JBEXSX010000032.1 coordinate 37,797, forward strand.
CGAGGACCCGGACAAGCCGCGGACCTTCCCCGAGGGCACGGTCTTCGTCAACGACGAGAACGGCCGGGCCTTCCGGTCGGAGTTCCCCGTCAACGTGCCCCGCGCCAGGAAGACCGTCGACGCCAGGACCGGCAAGGTCACCGTGACCGCGAGCGAGGCACGGGTGTTCGTGCAGTCGCTGGTCAAGGGCGAGAAGGGCATCGTCAACACCGCCGCGCAGTACGGGATCCGGGGCCTGGAGGGCGAGGACCGGGAGAACCTCTACGGGCTGGCCACCAAGCTCGGCCTGGACAAGAAGGACTTCCAGGGGATCAAGAACACCTACGAGTTCGACCCGGTGGCCGAGGCCTACGTCCCGGTCGACCCGATGAACGAGGCCCGCTGGTACCCGACGCTGGTCACCCTCGCCGACGGCCGGGTGCTCTCCGTCTCGGGGCTGGACGACATCGGGCAGGTCGTCCCGGGCAAGAACGAGGTCTACGACCCGAAGACCCGGACGTGGGCGTACACCGGCGAGCGCTACTTCCCGACCTACCCCGCGCTCTTCCTGATGAAGGGCGGGAAGATCTTCTACTCGGGCGCCAACGCGGGGTACGGGCCGGCCGACGAGGGCCGTGTCCCGGGCGTATGGGACCTGCGCACCAACCGCTTCACCGAGGTCCCCGGGCTGGAGCACGCCGAGGACCTGGAGACGGCCGGCTCGGTGCTGCTGCCGCCCGCGCAGGACCAGAAGGTGATGGTGCTGGGCGGCGGCGGGGTCGGCGAGTCGCACTCCTCGACCACCCGCACCGCCGTGGTGGACCTGGACGCCGCGGACCCGCGGTACACGACGGGCCCCGACCTGCCCGAGCCCACCCGTTACCTGAACACGGTGATCCTGCCGGACGACACCGTGTTCACCACCGGCGGCTCCCGCGACTACCGGGGCCGCGGCGGCAGCGACATCCTGCGGGCGCAGATCTACGACCCGGCGGACGACACCTTCCGGGAGGCCGCCGACCCGTCGGTGGGCCGCAACTACCACTCCGAGGCGCTGCTGCTGCCCGACGGCCGGGTGGCGGTCTTCGGGTCCAACCCGCTCTTCGGGGACCCTGCCGACACCAAGCCGGGCTTCTTCGAGCAGCGGATCGAGGTCTACACCCCGGCGTACCGCTACCGGGACTCCCGGCCCTCGCTCGGCGCGGGCCCGCAAGCCCTCCGACGCGGCGGCACGGCCACCTTCCGGGCCGCGCACGCGCAGCGCATCAAGGCGGCACGGCTGATGCGGCCGAGCGCGGTCACCCACGCCACCGACGTGGAGCAGCGGTCGATCGCGCTGGACGTGGAGCGCGGCGAGGGGTCGGTGAGCGTGACCGTCCCCGAGGACCCGTCGATCGTGCCGCCGGGTTGGTACATGCTGGTCGTCACCGACGACGAGGGCACGCCGTCGCAGGCGCGCTGGGTGCGGGTGACCTGACGGGAGGGGCCCGGCGGGCGGTCAGGAGGCCGCGCGCCGGGCCAGTCCCAGGGCGTACTCCGGCCACCAGTCACCCGCCCGCGGGCCGCCCTTGCAGGTGCCGTCGGAGTCGCCGGGACGCTTGATCCACAGGTAGGCGTCGACGAGTTCGTCACCGGTGTCGGTGGTGGGCGGGGTGCCCAGACCGCGGCCGGGCGGGTTGCACCAGGCCTCGTCGTGGGCGCCGTCGAGGGGGCCGCGGCCGTTGCGGCTGGTGTCGATGACGAAGTGCTTGCCGCCGAGCCGCGCGGACAGCTTCCTGCCGTACGCGGTGTTCGCGGCGGTGCTGTAGAAGTTCGAGGTGTTGAGGGCGAAGCCGTCCGCCGCGGCGACGCCGGCCGCCCGCAGCGGGCCGGCCAGGCGGGCGGGGTCGCTGACCCAGCCGGCGTTGCCGGCGTCGAGGTAGACCCGCACGCGGGGCAGCGCGCCCAGGGTGTCCACGGCGTGGGTCAGCAGGGCGTAGCGCTCCTCCTGGAACTCGCGGGGCGTGCAGCCGTCGACGATGTGGGTGAGGGCGTCCGGTTCGAGCACCACCAGCGCCTCGCGCTCACCGATGCCGGCGGCGACCGCGTCGATCCAGGCACGGTAGGCGGCGCCGTCGGCGGCGCCGCCCTGGGAGTACTGACCGCAGTCGCGGTGCGGGATGTTGTAGAGCACGAGCACGGGCGTCCGGCCGTCGCGGGCGGCGGCCTCGCTGTAGCCCCTGGCCCGGTCCTGTGCGTGGTCCTGGCCGATCCACTCGGCGACGGGCCGGCCTGCGATCCGTTCCAGCAGCGCGGCGTCGGCCTCCCGGCCTTCCCGGCGCCACTGCGCCGCCTGACGGGCCGCGGCCGTGTCCGGGTTGACCCAGAACGGCGCACCGGCGGTGCTCCCGGGGCTGCTGCCGCCGCCCTTGTCCTGGCTCCCCCCGGGCTTGCCGGTGCCGAAGCAGCCGCCCAGCGCCACGGAGAGCAGTCCGGCGGCGGACACGGCGCAGGCCGCCCTGCGCAGCGGGCCGGTGTTGGTGCCGAACATCCACTCCCCCTTGGATGGCGGGACGAGACCGGTCGCCGCCAATCCTGACATACCGAACGGTCAACGGGCCCTCAGATCAGGGCAGTCGGTGTCTTTCCCGTCGAATGCCGCGTCTGCTCCCCATGGCAGAATCCCCCGGCGAAGCCGTGTCCGCCGAGGGCTGGAGCCGGACGTGACAGAGCACCCGACGCACCGTGCGCGCGAGCTGCGGCTCGCCGAGGTCCTCGTGGACCTCGCCGACACCCTGGACGGCGACTTCGACGTGGGCGTCTTCCTGGAGCGGGTGGCCGACCGCTGCGTGGAGCTGCTGGACGTCACGGCGGCCGGACTGCTGCTGGACGACGGGCGCGGTGAGCTGCGGACCGCGGCCGGCTGCGGCGGCGCGGGCGAACTCCTGCGCCGGCAGCGGGAGGAGGGGCCCTGTCTGGACTGCTACCGGGGTTCGGACGTGGTCACCGCCCCGGACCTCGCGCGCTGCGACGACCGCTGGCCGCGCTTCGCCCCGCTCGCCCGCGACCGGGGCTTCCACGCGACGTACGCCGTGCCGCTGCGGCGCCGGGCCGAGGTGATCGGCGCGCTGAACCTGTTCCGCGGGGTGCCCGGCGATCCCCCGGGCGGTGACGTGGCGCTGGCCCGGGCCTTCGCGGACGCCGCCGCCATCGGGATACTCCAGGAACGGGCCCGGCAGCGGCAGGAGGCGCTGGCCGCCCAGTTGCAGGCCGCACTCGACAGCCGGGTCGTCCTGGAACAGGCCAAGGGCGTCCTGGCGGAGCGCTGGGGCGTCGGCGTCGACGAGGCGTTCACGGCGCTGCGGCGGTACGCGCGGACGCACCGGGTGCGGCTCGCGGTACTGGCCCGGGGTGTCGTGGCGGGCACGGTGGACTCCGACGCGCTGCGCGGGGCCGGTGACTGACCCGCCGGCGGGGGACGTCACGGGTTCGTCCTCGGCCGGGCCGGCGACGGCGCGTCGGGCATAGGCTGGGCCCACCACCCCGGACCCCGGTGGCGTCCTGTCCCGTTCCCGTCCCCGTGCCGCTTGCGCCAGGCTCCCGTCCCCGGAGACGTCCCATGTCCGACGACGCCACAGACACCATGCCCCGGATCGACCGGCGCACCGACGGGTCCAGCACCCTGGTGACGCTCGGCGGCGAGGTGGACGCGCTCACCGCGCCCGGGGTGTCCGCCGCCCTCGACGCGCTGACCGGGGCCGACCGCCCGGACATCGTGGTGGACCTGCGGCCGGTGGAGTTCATCGACTGCAGCGGCCTGTCGGCGCTGGTGCGCGCCCGGCGCCTTGCCGAGGAGCACTCCGGTCGGGTACGGCTGGTGTGCCGGGACGAGTTCACGCTGCGCACGCTTCGGGCGACCCGGCTGACCCGGTGCTTCACGATCCTGCCGGACTGGCCGGAGCCCACGAACTGACACGCACCCCGAACGCGCGCCCCCAACACGCCCTAGCCCGGCCGCGTTCAGGTGTCCTAGCCTGACAGGGCGGCCCAGGACCCCGGTCGCCGGAAGTGTTTCCTACGCCTCCAGGACGTGGTCCGGCCATGGCCAAGCTCGCGGCCTCCTCACGACTGTCCCTGTCCGATCCGCGAAGATCCGCACCCGACGTCTCCTGGACCTCGCCCCTGGGGCGCGCGGCGGTGCCGGAAGTCCTGGCGTACGGCGCGTCGGCGACACGGGTGGCCTGGGCGGCGGTCGGGGTCGCCCGTGGCTACGTCCTCGCGCCCACCGTGTCCGTCGGCGTGCCTGCGGAGCCGCCGGACGGCCCGGGGCGGGTCCACCGTCTCTCCCCTGACGCACCGGACCACTCCCGCGGTCCCGGCGCCCGAGGGTGAGGAGCGCCCGGCCGGCGGCTCCGGGAGGAGCGGACCGCGGGCCGGGCGCTGTACGCCCCGGGGAAGAGCCTGGGGTCAGGCCTTCGGCGTGAGCCGCACGGTCCGCCCCTCGCGGGCCGAGACGGCGGCCGCCTCGATGACCGTGAGCGCGTCGGCGGCCTCGCGGGCGGTGACCGGCGGCGCGGTGCCGTCCCGCAGGGCGGCGGCGACGGCGACGTAGTACGCGGGGTAGTCGCCCGGCACGGTCGGCACGGGGCGCACCTCGTCACCGGCGCCCAGCACGCCCCACTCGGCCTCCGGTTCGGTGCCCCACACGGCGCCGGTGGCGGGGCGGGCGTCGTCGCGCAGCGCGGCCTCCTGCGGGTCCAGGCCGTGCTTGACGTATCCGGCGGCGCTGCCGAGCACCCGGAAGCGGGGGCCGAGCTGGGCGGTGGTGGCACTCATCCACAGGTGGGAGCGGACGCCCCCGGCGTGGGTCACGGCCACGAAGGCGTCGTCGTCCACCTGGGCGCCGGGCCGTCGCACGTCCAGCTCGCCGTACACGTGGACGGCGGGCCCGAAGAGGGTCAGCGCCTGGTCGACGAGGTGGCTGCCGAGGTCGTAGAGCAGGCCGCCGATCTCGGCGGGGTCGCCGGACTCGCGCCAGCCGCCCTTCAGGCTCGGCCGCCACCGCTCGAAGCGGGACTCGAAGCGCCACACCTCGCCCAGTTCGCCGCGCTCCAGCAGCCCGCGCAGGGTGAGGAAGTCGTTGTCCCAGCGGCGGTTCTGGAAGACCGAGAGCAGCAGGCCGCGCTCGTCGGCGAGGTCCGCGAGGGCGTGCGCCTCGGCCGCGGTGCCGGCCACCGGCTTGTCGACGACGACCGCGAGTCCGGCCTCCAGCGCGGCGGTCGCGAACGGGACGTGGGTCTTGTTCGGCGAGGCCAGGACGATCAGGTCGAGCTCGCCGGCGCGCTTCCACAGCTCGTCCGGGTGACCGGCGATGCGGACGTCCGGGTGCTCGGCGTGTGCCTGCGCCTGGCGCTCCGGGTTGCCGGTGACGACGGTGTCCAGGACGAGGCCGTCGGTGGTGGAGATCAGCGGGGCGTGGAAGACCGAGCCGGCCAGACCGTAGCCGACCAGCCCGACGCGAAGAGGTGCGGGAGCCATGGCACCACTTAAGCAACGCTGTTGCCAAAGCGCAAGCGAAGCTGACAATGGGAGATGTGAACAGGGGAATCTCCGGGGCCAACCTGCCCGCGCTGCGCAGCCACAACGCCGCTCTCGTCCTGGGCCTGCTGCGGACGGCGACCGTGGGCGGGGGCGCCGGCATCAGCCGCCTGGAACTGGCCGAGCGCACCGGGCTCACCCCCCAGGCCGTCAGCAAGATCACCGCACGGCTGCGGGCGGACGGCCTGGTCGACGAGGCGGGGCGCGGCGCCCCGACCGGCGGCAAGCCGCGCACCCTGCTGCGGCTGGCGCGCCGCGCCCGGTACGCCGTGGGGGTGCACCTGGACCGCGACGAGTTGACGGTGGTGCTCGCCGACCTGGCGGGCGGCGTGGTGGACGCCGGGACCGTCCCCCTGGACCTGCGGCGCCCGGCCGGGGAGGTGCTGGAGGCGGTGGCGGGACTGGTCCGGGAGACCGTCGGCGCCACGCCCGGCGCGGACGGGGCGGTGCTCGGCGCCGGGCTGGCCTGCCCGGGCCCGCTCGACCACACCGCGGGGGTGCTGCACCGCGTCACGGGCCTGCCGGGATGGGACGGCTACCCGCTGCGCGACGCGCTGGCCGAACGCCTCGGGCTGCCCGTCGTGCTGGACAAGGACACCAACGCGGCGGCCCTCGCCGTGCTACCGCCCGGCGGGGACGTGGACGGGGACCGGGACGGCGCGGACGGTGCACACGGCGCGGGGGCGGGCCGGGGTGCCGGGGACTCGTTCGGCTACCTGCACCTGGGGACCGGCCTCGGCGCGGGCCTCGTGCTCGACGGCACCCTGCACCGCGGCGCCCGCACCGGCGCGGGCGAGTTCGGCCACCAGGCGGTCGCCCTGGACGGCCCGGTGTGCGCCTGCGGCAACCGGGGTTGCCTGGAGGCGCTGTGCCTGGCCGCCGTCGGCCGCGGCGACACGGCGCAGGCCGCGCGGCTGCTCGGCGTCGGCGCCGCCAACCTGGTCTCCCTGCTGGACATCGACCGGGTCGTGCTCGGCGGCCGCACCGTGCTGGCGGACCCCGCGCTCTTCGCGCGCGAGGTGGCCGCCGCCATGGACCCGCGCACCCTGCGCGCGGCCGGCCGCACGGTGCCCGTCACCGTCGCCGCGGCCGGGCGGCGCGTGGTCGCCGAGGGGGCCGCGCTGCTGGCGCTGGCGCCGCTCTTCGGCCAGACGGCGGTCGGCTAGCCGCCCGTACGGGTGCGGGGGCGGGCCGTCGCCGCGTCGCGCGGTGATATCAGCGGATGACCGTGGGAGCTTCGCTGCCCATGAGGTGGTGCAGCGCTCTGGCCGTCGCGGCGGCAGCGGTCGTGGCGGCGGCCCCCCAGTCGGCCGCGGAGCCCTTCCCGGTCACCGCCCGGCTGCTGGGCGGCCCCCACACCTACACGGCGGGGGCCGGGCCCGAGGAGTTCCGGGTGGAACTGGAGAACACGTCGAGCGGGCCGCTGCGCGACGTGCACCCGGTCCTCGTCTTCGTCGACCGCGGACGGAAGCTGGCGCCCGATCAGATCCGCCTGGAGTACCGGGTGCCGGCCCCCGTCGCGGGATCGCGGAGCGCACGGGACCGCTCGTGGCGGCCGGTGGCCGTCGAGCGCACGGACAACGACGAGAACATCGCCGTGGTGGGCGGCAAGGACGGGCCGGGCACCACACTGCCGTCGCGCCGCAAGGTGGCGATCGCCCTGCGGCTGCGCTTCACCGCGCCCACGCCCGCCGGGCGTGTCACGGCCTCGGCCACGATCATGGAGCGTCGCGGCACGGACGGCGACTGGGTCGGGGAGTCCGCCGGCTACGACTTCGACGTCGTCCCCCACCGGGACGCCACGGCCGGGCCGCAGTCCCCGCGCCCCGGCCGGCCGGAAGACGAAGGGCAGCCGGACGGCGGCGAAGGCGGGGACGGCGGGGACGGCGGGGAAGGCACCGGACCGGGTGACGGGCCGGGCACGCGCCCGGGCGGGTCCCCGGCACCGGATCCCTCCGTGGGCGCCGGGCCGGGCGCCGGTCCGGGCACCGGACCGGGTACGGGTCCCGGTACGGGATCCGGGCCGGCACCCGTACCCGGCAAGGGCGACGAGACCGCCCCGGGCAGCGCACCGGGCACCCCACCGCGTCTGGCCGCCACGGGCGAACAGCACCGGGCGCCCGCGCTGATGCTCACGGGCGCCGGGGTGCTGCTGGTCATGGGCGGTGCGGCCCTGCGGTTCAGCCGCCGAGGGTGAACCAGGTGCTGCGGGACTTCTGCCACTCGGGGTGGCTGAGGTCCTTGGCCTCCTTGCCGTCCCCGTAGAGGTCGGCGGCGCCGTTGTCGGTCATCAGCTGCGCCCGGGCACCGGCCGCGGTCAGGTCCGGGACGTCCACGATGGCCTCCCAGGCACCCGGGTCGGAGGTGGGCAGGTCGAGCAGCTTGACGGGCGTGCTGCCGGCGTTGCCGTCCCAGGAGTAGAGGGCGTACGGGTCGCTGTTGTCGTCGGCGGCCCAGGAACCGGCCAGGATCAGGTACTGCCCGGCGGCGTTGCGGCGGATGTCACGGACGCTGAGGCCGCCGAGGTCGAGGGTGACCGGGGTGCCGAAGGTGGCGTGGACGGAGGTGTTGGGCCTGCCGCCGACCAGCTTGTCGAGGTTGGTGACCGGCACCAGCAGCGCCTTCCCGCCGGAGGCCGGGGGCACCAGCGGCGCGCGGAAGCCGATGTAGGCGGTGCTGGTCGAGCCGGGGGCGAACTCCATGCCCTCGGCGTTGAAGCCGTCGATGGCCTTGGGTATCTCACCGGAGGCGGCGCCCGCGGCGAAGCCGTAGCGGTTGCCGCCGGCCTTGTCCCAGGCAATCAGGTCGGCGCGCAGGCCCTCGTAGTAGCCGGAGACGGTCAGCTGGGTGTCGGCGCCGCTGCCGGTGACGGTGGTGGCGAAGAGCGTGGAGCGGTCGGCCTTCACCTCGCCGTCCTTGTTGTTGCCCATGGAGCCGGTCCAGTAGATGGTGTCCCCCGCCAGGGTGCCGGCCTCGATGTCGATCTCGGAGGAGGCGCCGGCCTTGGAGCCGATGTCCCAGGTGCGCACGGGGGCGCCGGAGCCGTCGCGCCGGTACAGCCGCAGCACGTTGCTCTCGTCGTCGGCGACGACCATGTAGCCGCCGCCGACGTCCACGGCGGCGGAGGCGTCGCTGGAGCCGGTGGTGTACCGCGTGTCGGCGGCGTGGGTGACGGCGGCGGAGGCGGCGAAGTGCAGCGTCTTGGTGGCGGTCTTGCCGCCGAGGCCGGTCACCTTGACCGTCAGGTCGGCGTAGCCGCGGGCGCGGGGGGCGACCGCCAGGGTGCGGCTGCCGCCCGTGCCCGTGACGGTCACGTCGCCGGTGCCGGCGACCGAGGTCCTGGTGCTGGCGGAGGCGGCGACGGTGAGCGCCGAGGCGTCCGCGCCGCTCTGCGCGACGGTGACCGTGACGGTCGGGTCGGCGGTGGCACCGACCGCGCCGGAGAGGTAGGAGGCGGACAGGGAGATCGTCGGGGTGCCGTACGAGGCGGCGCCCGCCGGGGTGCCGAGGAGCGGCACCATCGTGGCGGCGAGCACGGTGGCGACCGCGCCGGGGACGAGGGTGGCCGTGCGGGTGCGGGACAGCATCGGTGGACGCCCTTCCAAAATCGCTGAGGAAATGCGGGGGAGAGCCTGCTCCGCCGCCCCCAACTCCCGCCGCCCGGCGGATGATCATCCGGTGAACGTCCCGCGGCGCGGCGTCACCGTGCGGCCGCACCGGATCGTGGAGGGTGCCACCGCCCCCGGCCGGTCGCGGCCGGGGGCGCACCGTCGTCAGACGAGGTCGACGAGGTCCGCGATGGAGTCCACGACGGTGGTCGGCCGGTAGGGGAAGCGGTCGATGTCGCCCGCCTTGGTCAGGCCGGTCAGCACCAGGAAGGTCTGCATCCCGGCCTCCAGGCCCGCCAGCACGTCGGTGTCCATGCGGTCGCCGATCATGGCGGAGGTCTCCGAGTGCGCGCCGATGGTGTTGAGGCCGGTGCGCATCATCAGCGGGTTCGGCTTGCCGACGAAGTACGGGTCCTTCCCCGTCGCCTTGGTGATCAGGGCGGCGACCGAGCCGGTGGCGGGCAGCGCCCCCTCGGGCGAGGGCCCGGTGTTGTCGGGGTTGGTGGCGATGAACCGGGACCCCGCGTTGATCAGGCGGATGGCCTTGGTGAGGGCCTCGAAGGAGTAGGTCCGCGTCTCGCCCAGGATCACGAAGTCGGGCTCGTGGTCGGTCAGCACGTAGCCCGCGTCGTGCAGGGCCGTGGTGAGGCCGGCCTCCCCGATCACGTACGCCGTCCCGCCGGGGTGCTGGTCGTCCAGGAAGCGGGCCGTGGCCAGCGCCGAGGTCCAGATGTTCTCGGCCGGCACGTCCAGGCCGATGCGGCTGAGCCGCGCCGCCAGGTCGCGGGGTGTGTAGATCGAGTTGTTCGTCAGGACGAGGAACGGGCGGCCCGAGTCCCGCAGCCGCTTGATAAAGGCGTCCGCGCCGGGCACCGGGATGCCCTCGTGCATCAGGACGCCGTCCATGTCGGTGAGCCAGGATTCGATGGGCTTGCGCGCTGTCATGGCTGCGGACTCTAGTCCGGCCGGGTGACCTGTGCACATGCGCGCGGCGTCCGCCCTTGTCCCCGGTCCGGGCGACCCCCCGACCCGTCCGGACCACCACCGCATGCGAGGGCCCGCGCGGGAAGGGACCTTCGAAACACCGGGGCCGACCAATCCGACGACGTGAGCCCGGTTGAGTGGAGGTTGTGATCATGGGCTCTGTCATGGGAGCCGCCCGCGTTCCCTTGTGCGCCGCCGCGGCGGCGACGCTGATCGCGCTGTGCGGTCCCGCCGCCGTGGCCGACGACGGACCGGACGACTCCAGCGGGACCTCGTTCCAGTTCGGCGGAGGCGGCGGAGGTGGCGGAGGCGGGGGTGACGGGGACCAGGACGGCGGCAGCAACAACCCCCTCCTGCAGTTCGGCAACAAGGGCGACGACGACGGCCAGGACAACGGCCGGCAGAACAACAACAACGACGATGACGATGACGACGACAGCGGGCGCGGCAACGGCGACAACAACAGCGACAACGACCACGAGGACTCAGGCCGCGACAACGGCGGCCGTGACGACTCCGGACGCGACGACTCCGGTCGGGACGACGACGACCGCGGGGACAACGGCTCGGACAACGGCCCCGACAACGACGGCGGCACCGGAGGCACCGGCGGCACCGGGGGCATCGGCGGGACCGGGGGCGTCGGAGGCGTCGGAGGCGTCGGAGGCGTCGGCGGTGTCGGAGGCGTCGGCGGTGTCGGAGGCGTCGGCGGTGTCGGGGGCGTCGGCAGCGGCCCGGTGAAGATCACCCCCGGCACGGCCGGTCCCGGCGGCGACGTCGACGTCCGCACCGACCAGTGCGACCGCGCCAAGACCGGCACCGTCAGCTCCTCCGCGTTCGTCACCCCGGTCACACTCGCCCCGGCCAGCGACGGCGGGATGTACGCCTCCGCCGTGGTCCGATCCGGGCTGACCCCGGGCTCCTACCGGGTCTCCATCACCTGCGACGGCAAGTCCCACGAGGGCACGCTGGAGGTCACCGAGGCCGCCTCCGGCTTCCCGTCCGCTCCTGTCCCCGCGGGCGGCGGCGCCATGGCGGCGCACCCGGCCGCGGCGGAGGAGCAGCAGCCGGCGGGCGTGCCCGGCATCGTGGCGGCCGGGGTCCTGGCCGTGGCAGGGGCCGCGGGACTGGTCGTGCACCGTCGCCGCACCCGGGACTGACCCGGTGCAGGGACGTACTGTCGCGACCCTCGCGACCATCGTGGTGCTCGGCGCGGCGTGGCTGAGGGGATACGTCCACCCGGGCCCACCGGGCTCCGGGTCGGGCGCCCCCGCGACCGCCGCGACCGCGGACGCCGCAGCCGCGGGGCGGCCCGCCCAGGTCTACGCGGCGCACACGCCGCTGTCCCCGGCGCGCCCCCTGCGGATCGACATCCCCACGGCCGGCATCCACGCCAAGCTGGTGGAACGGGGGCTCACCGCCGACGGCGCGGTGGACCCGCCGCCGTTCACCACGCCGAACGTGGCCGGCTGGTACGGGCGCGGTCCCGCCCCCGGGGACGCGGGGGCGGCGCTGATCGTCGGACACGTCGACACCCGCACCAAGGCGGCGGTCTTCTACGCCCTGAGCACCGTCACCCAGGGCGACCTGGTGGAGGTCACCCGCTCGGACGGCTCGGTCGCCGAGTTCGCCGTCGAGGGCGTGGAGATCGTCGACAAGACGGGCTTCCGCCCGGACCGGGTGTACGGCTCGGGGGTCCGCCCCGAGCTGCGGCTGATCACCTGCGGCGGCACCTTCGACCACGCCACCCAGTCCTACTCGGCGAACGTCGTGGTGTACGCGGCGCTGACCGGCTCGCACACCCGGGCGTGACCGGCCCCGGCCCGACGGGGCGTCAGATGCCCAGATCGCGGATGAGCTTGGCGACGTGGCCGGTGGCCTTGACGTTGTACCAGGCGTGCTCGACCTTGCCCTGCTCGTCGACGACGACGGTGGAGCGGATCACCCCGGTCACCACCTTGCCGTACAGCTTCTTCTCGCCGAAGGCGCCGTACGCCTCCAGCACCGACTTGTCGGGGTCGGCGAGCAGGGTGACCTTCAGGGACTCCTTCTCGCGGAACTTGGCCAGCTTCTCCAGCTTGTCGGGCGAGATCCCGATGACGTCGTAGCCGGCGCCCGCGAGCAGGTCGAGGTTGTCGGTGAAGTCGCAGGCCTGCTTGGTGCAACCGGGCGTGAGGGCGGCCGGGTAGAAGTACACGACGACCTTGCGACCCGCGTGGCCGGCGAGGGAGACCTCGTTGCCGTCGGCGTCGGGAAGGGTGAAGGCGGGGGCGGTGTCGCCGGGCTGGAGGCGCTCGCTCATGGTGCAGTTCTCCGATTCGGGGTGCCGACGGGCATCGGCACGGACGGGCTGACAGACTGTCTGCACGGTACCGGTCGACAAGGACGATGGAGGCGGAGCAGTGTCGGATGGCAGGAGTCCTGCTCAGATCGAGGCGGACATCGCCCTCAAGCGGCAGGCGCTCGCCGCGACGCTGGACGAGATCGCGGTGCGGGTGCACCCCAGCACGATCGCGGCGGACGCCAAGGCGAAGGTCGCCTCCGCGGTGGACCGCACCGCGGGCCGTGCGTACGTGGCGGTCAACCGGGGTGTGACCGAGCTGCGGGGCCACTTCGTGGCGGAGGACGGCGCGCCGCGCGTGGAGCGCATCGTGCCGGTCGCGGTGGCGGCGGTGGCGCTGGTCGCCGTGGTGGCCGGGCTCTCACTGCGCCGGCGACGCCGGTAACGTCGTACCTGTGAGTTCGAATACGCATGACAAGCTGCCCATCCGCATGCTGCACGACCGCGTGCTGGTGCGCTCCGACGTCCCCGAGGGTGAGCGGCGCTCCGGCGGCGGCATCCTGATCCCCGCCACGGCGGCCGTCGGCAAGCGGCTCGCCTGGGCCGAGGTCGTCGCGGTGGGACAGAACGTACGGACCGTGGAGGTCGGCGACCGGGTGCTCTTCGACCCGGAGGACCGGGCCGAGGTCGAGGTGCGCGGCACGGCGTACGTGCTGATGCGTGAGCGGGACCTGCACGCGGTGGCGGCGGAGCGGCTGCAGGGCTCGGAGGACTCCACCGGCCTCTACCTCTGATTTGTTATCGTCGTGTTCGTCCCCTGACGAGACGCGCCGTACCAGGGCCCATGCAAAGACGACGCCTTCTGACCCCTTGAGGATCGTGGAGGTGCCCGTCATGGCATGGGTCCTGTTGTGTGCCGCCGGCCTGCTCGAGGTCGGCTGGTCGATCGGCATGAAGTACACCGACGGCTTCACCCGGCTGTGGCCCAGCGTCGGCACGGGGCTCGGCATCGTGGCGAGCATGCTGCTGCTGTCGTACGCGGCGAGGACGCTGCCGATCGGCACCGCCTACGGGGTGTGGGTCGGGATCGGGGCAGCCGGCGCGGCGGTGCTCGGCATCGTCGTGCTGGGTGAGCCGGCGACCGCCGCCCGGATCTTCTTCATCTGCCTGCTGCTGGTGTCCGTGGTCGGCCTGAAGGCGACCTCGGGGCACTGACCTGCGCTGACCAGGCCGCACCGGGCCACGCCGGGCGCCGCCGGGGGAACCCCGGCGGCGCCCGGCCCCGTGTCTACGGGAAGTCGTCCCCGCCGCCGGGGTCGCCGTCCAGGCCGCCGATGGGCAGTCCGCCGCCCTCGGTGCCGCCGTCCTCGCCGGGGCTGGCCGGGCCGCTGGGCTCGGTCGGCGCCTCGCTGGTGGGCGGTTCCTCCGTGCCGGGCGGCTCGGAGGACTCCGGCGGGGCCGAGGTCGTCGGCGGGGCCGAAGTGGTGGGCGGGGCGGAGGTGGCCGGCGGGGCGGAGGTCGGCGGGGCCTGGGCACCGGGCTCCAGCCGCAGCTTGAAGTTCTTCGCCGGCTTACCCTCCAGCGCGTCGGCCGTGTACTGGGCCCAGATCTGCGTGGGGTAGCCGCCGCCGTTGACCCGGGGCAGTCCCGTGACGTTGTAGAGCTTCTTCTGGGCGCCGGTCTGGGAGTCCTGGCCCATCACGGCGACGACGGTGGCCAGGTCCGGGGTGTAGCCGGCGAACCAGGCGGCCCTGTCCTCCTCCGCCGTGCCGGTCTTGCCCGCGGCGGGCCGGCCCGCGGCCTGCGCCGCGGTGGCGGTGCCGCCCCGGACCACCGAACGCAGGATGGAGGTCGTGGTGTCCGCGGCCTCGCGGTGGACGGCCTGGGTGGGCCGGCGCGCGGGCAGCTGCACGTCGTGCCCGTTCTTGGTGATCTTCACCACCATGGTGTACGGGACGTAGCGGCCGTGGTTGGCGAGCGTCGCGTACGTCTGCGCCATGTCCAGCGGGCTCGCCGTCATCGTGCCGAGCGCCATCGCCGGGGTGGTCACCAGCTTCACCTTCTCCGGCATGCCCAGCGCCCGCACCGTGTCGTTGACCTTGCCCGGGCCGACGTCCTGCGCCATCTGGGCGTAGACCGAGTTCACGGACTTGTCCATGGCGTTGGTGACCGTGATCGACCCGTACGAGACGCCGTCCTCGTTGCCCGGGGCGTAACCGGTGGGGCCGTCGGGACCGATGACCTCGCGCTTGTTCCGGCCGTCGTAGACGGTGTAGGGGGTGATGCGCCGGCCGCTCTGGGTGGTGGAGTCGTTCTGGACGGCGGAGGCGAAGATGAACGGCTTGAAGGTGGAGCCCACCTGGTAGTCCGTGCGGGTCGCGTTGTTGACGAACTGCTTGGTGTAGTCGACGCCGCCGTACATCGCGACGACCTTGCCCGTGGCCGGGTCGATGGACGCGCCGCCGACCCGCACGAACTTGTCCACCGGGTGCTTCTTCGGGTCCAGCTTGTCCAGGAGTTGCTCCTCGGCCGCCTTGACGAAGGCCTTCTCCTTCTTGCGGTCGATGGTGGTGGTGATCCGGTAACCGCCGGAGCGCAAGGTCTCCTCGTCCAGGATCCCGGCCCCGTACAGGTAGTCCTTGACGGCCTCGACCAGGTAGCCGCGCTGGCCGGACATCCCGGTGGCGGCCTTGGCCTTCTGCGGCGTCGGGAACTTCAGCCCGGCGCGCTCGCCCTCGCTCAGCCAGCCCTCCTTGACCATGCCGTCCAGCACGTAGTCCCAGCGCGCCTGAGCCTTGGCCTTGTTCTCCGGGTGGGCCACGATGTCGTACTCGCTGGGCGCGTTGAGCAGGGTCGCCAGGTACGCGCCCTCGGCGGCGTCGAGTTCGTCCGCGTCCTTGCCGAAGTAGGCCTGGGCGGCGGCCTGGATGCCGTAGGCGTTGCGGCCGTAGTAGCTGGTGTTGAGGTAGCCCTCGAGGATCTCCTCCTTGGTCTTCTCGCGGTCCAGCTTGATCGCGATGAAGAACTCCTTGGCCTTGCGGACCGCCGTCTGCTCCTGGTTGAGGTAGTAGTTCTTGACGTACTGCTGGGTGATGGTCGAACCCGACTGCTTGCCCTTGCCGGTGACGGTGTTCCACGCCGCGCGCAGCATCGCCTTCGGACTGATCGCGGACTCGTGGTAGAAGTTGCGGTCCTCGGCGGCCAGCGTGGCGTGCTGGGCGACCTCGGACACCTGGTCCAGGCCCACGTTCTCGCGGTTGACCGCACCGTCCCGGGCGAGCTGGGTGCCGTCGGAGTACAGGTAGACGTTGCTCTGCGCGACCGCACCCGCGTTCGCCTTGGGGATGTCGACCAGCTGGTAGCCGATGATGAACGCCCCCGCGCACGCCAGCACGACCAACAGGAACGCGCCGAGCACCGCGCGCCAGCTCGGGATCAGTCTGCGGGCACCGGTGCGCTTCGGCTTCTTGCCGGAAGGCCGGTTCTCCCAGCCGCCGGGGGAAGCGTTGCTGCTGCTCATGTCTGTACTGACTCCTCCGCGGCCGCCGAGGGTTGTGCCGCCGGCGGAACATCTTGGGTCAATCGTGCCGTACGGCCCGCCGGACACTCTCCCACCATCTGGACAAATGGGGTCATCGCGGCGCATCCGTGACAAGCCTGTGACAGGCCGAAAGCGTGACGCCCACCACCCCGGCGGGTGAAAACTCCGCGGCACCCGGCGGTCACCGCGCGTAAGACCGGGCGCTTGCGCGCCAACGGGTGGAGCCGTTCCCCGCACCGGGAGGAGGGACCACGCTCCTGTGCGCGACCGTGGCGGCGGACGGCTTCCGGCGCCACGCCACCTACCGCGTGGCCCCCGCGGCCGGCGTCCTCACCGACACCGCCTTCGGCTCCATCACCGCATACACCTAGCTCGCCCTCCGGCACGAACGCCCCACGAGGGGGGCTACGCCCCGTCCATGACGTTGACGTACGTCCGCACCGGCCAGGCGCGGCCGGTCAGCGCAGCGAGGCCAGCGCGGCGCGTACACGCTCCACGGCGCCCGTCGTGGTCGACGCGTGGGCCGACAGCCGGACGGAGTCCGCCCGCACCGAAGGGGTGACCCCGTGCGCGTGCAGCGCCTTGGCGATCTGGTCCGGGTCCACGTCCGGCAGCGCGAAGGACACGATGCCCGCCCGCTCGGCGCGGGCCACCGGGGACAGCACCTGCCCGCCGGCCGAGCGGACCACGTCGATCAGCTCGTCGACCCGGCGCGCGACGTGCGCCTCGACGGCGGCCACCCCCACACCCTCGACGAGCTCCAGCGCCGCCGCGAAGGCCGCGGCCGTCACCGGGCTCAGATTGGTGATGCTCCAGCGCAGCGCGTCCGGCGCGACCGGGTGCTCGGTGTCGTCGAAGACGGCGACGTCCTCGACCCCGGTCCATCCCGTCAGCGTGGGCTCAAGCCGCTCCAGGGCCCGGTCCGACAGCGCCGCGAACCCGGTCGCCCAGCTGGCCCGCAGCCACTTCTGGCCGCCCGCCACGACCACGTCCGCCGCCTGCCACGGCTGCTCGACGACGCCGAACGCCTGCATCGCGTCCACCACGAGCAGCCGGTCGCCGATCACCTCGCGCAGCGCCGCGAGGTCGGCCCGGTAGCCGGTGCGGAAGTCCACGGCGCTGATCGAGACCGCCACCACGTCGTCCGTCAGCGCCTCGCGCACCGCGTCCGGGGTCGGCGCGCCGTCCAGCCAGCGCGGCACCGCCCGGCCGAGGGCGGCCGTGCGCCGCCACGGGTAGTGGTTGGCCGGGAAGTCGGCCGAGGGCACCAGGACGGTGCCGCCGGGCACGCCGAAGGCGGCGTGGAAGATCCCGGTGGAGGCGTTGGGCAGCAGCGCCACGTGCCCGGTGTCCGTACCCGCCAGACGGGCCGCCGCGGCCCGGGCGCGCGGCTCGGCCCGCATCAGGTCGTTGACGGTGGCGTGGTCGGCCTCAGCGGAGGCCGCCAGCGCGGCCGCCGTGGCGTCGAGGACGTCCCGCGAGGGCGGACCGTAGCGGGCGAAGTCCAGGTAGCCCTCGGGCTCGCTGAAGTGCTCCGCGTAACCGGGCAGACCGCCCGTGTGCTCCGTCATGGGTGTCGCCGTCCGTCCGTACTCGTCACACCTTGGCCGCCGCGCCGCCCTTGAGCAGCGACAACTCCACAGTTTCCGCCATGCGCAGGTAGCCGGCGTCACTGGGGTGCAGATGGTCGCCGGAGTCGTAGGCGGGCAGCAGCGCGGAGGGGCGGCCGGGGTCGCGCAGCGCCCGGTCGAAGTCGATCACCTCGTCGAAGACCGTGCCCGCCCGGATCGCGGCGTTCACCTGCTGCCGCACCGCCTCGGTGTGCGTGTTGGAGCCGGGGTGGCCGCCGCACGGGGTCAGCGTGGCACCCAGCACCCGCAGCCCGCGCTCACGACCGCGCGCCACGATCTCCCGCAGCCCGGAGAGGATCTCCTGCGCGCCGGTCCGCTGCGGCGGTCGCATGACGTCGTTGATGCCCAGCTCGACGACGAGCGTGCGGACGCCGGCCTGGGAGAGCGCGTCACGGTCGAGGCGGCTCAGGCCGCTGGGATTGCCGCCGTTCTCGCCGTCGCGCAGCACCCGGTTGCCGCTGATCCCCTGGTTGAGGACGCCCAGCCGCAGCCCCCGGTCCCCCGAGCCGCGCAGCCGCGTCGCCAGGCGGTCCGGCCAGCGGTGGTTCGCGCCGGAGGTGGAGGTGATGCCGTCGGTGATCGAGTCGCCGAACAGCACCACCGACCCGGCCGCCTGCCGCGTGAAGACGTCGACCCCCGTGACGTAGCGCCAGTAGGGGGTCAAGGTGGTGTACCCGGAACCGTCGGTCCGCGCGGTGCGCTCACCGGCCGCCATGAACGAGGTCTGCTGCGCCCGCGGGTGGTACGTCACCGGGCCCGAGGCCTTCGGCGTGTACGTCGTGACGAGCAGGTCCGTCGCGTGCGGCACGGCCAGTTGGACGGGATCGCTGACGACCTCACCGCCCGCGGGGATCCGCACCGACGTCCGCCCGCCGAAGGTCAGCGACCGCATCGTGCCGTCCGCCGCCGCCGGCGACCCCGGGTCCGCCGCGACGGCGACCGTCGCCCGGCCGATCAGCAGGGACGACCGGCCGAAGAGGTTGGAGAGGTGGACGCGCGCCGAGGTGCCGCCGACACTGGTGTGCACGACGTTGCGGATCGACCACCCGGCGTAGCCGTCCGGCCTGTTCGGCTCGCCCCCGACGGGAGACGTCGACCAGGTGCCCACCCACGCACCCGACGCCGCGGGCGCGGCCTGGTTGGGGACACCCGGGAGTCCGGCCCCCACCGTGTCCTGCCCGGAGCGGCCGGAGCCGTCGGCGCGGCTGACGGTGACGAAGATCGCGGCGGAGATGACCGCGACCAGCGCGACAATTCCGGCGAGCAGTGCATAACCCGTCGATCTGGCCATGCGGTGCTTCACTCCTGGGATCAAAGGGCGGGAAACCGGCGCGATCCGCTGCCGCCATGATCCCATGGAGACGTCGGGCCTGCCCGTCTGCATTGTCGGACGCCGGGAACTCGTTGTTCGTTCCACTCGAAGAGTGTGGTGTGGACGATACGCGGAAGGAGTGGATACGACGGATGGAAACGGCCCCGGTGACCGGATCGGACCAAGACCCGACTCCGGCGTTCTCATACAGCCCCGCCGACGAGGGCCGGCGGCGGGGCGTACGACGCATGAAGGTGATCGCCACCGGCCTGCTGCTGGTGGCCACCGCGGTCTACGCGCTGGCCAAGTGGGCCGAGTCGGCGGGAGCCGGCGGATGGTCCGGCTACGTCGCGGCCGCCGCCGAGGCCGGCATGGTCGGTGCCCTCGCCGACTGGTTCGCGGTGACCGCGCTCTTCCGCAGGCCGCTCGGCCTGCCCATCCCGCACACCGCGATCATCCCCACCAAGAAGGACGCGCTCGGCCGCACCCTCGGCGACTTCGTGGGCGAGAACTTCCTGTCCCCGCAGGTCGTCCGCACCCGGCTGCGCAAGGTCGGCATCGCCCGGCGGCTCGGCGCCTGGCTGGAACACCCCGAACACGCCGACCGCGTCACCGAGCAGGGAGCCGCGGCGCTGCGCGGCGCCCTGACCGTGCTGCGCGACTCCGACGTCCAGGCGGTGGTCGGCGAGGCCATCACCCGGCGCGCGGACGCCCAGGAGATCGCCCCGGGGATAGGGAAGATGCTGGAGCGCGTCGTCGCCGACGGCGGGCACCGGCGGGTGGTCGACCTGGTCTGCGTCCGGGCGCACGACTGGCTGGTCGAGCACTCCGACTCGGTGATGCACGCCGTCCAGGAGGGCGCCCCCGGCTGGACACCGCGCTTCGTGGACCGCCGCGTCGGTGAACGCGTCTACAAGGAACTCGTGCGCTTCACCGCCGAGATGCGGGACATGCCCGAGCACCCCGCCCGCGGCGCCATCGACCGCTTCCTGGCCGACTTCGCCCTCGAGCTGCAGTCCGACCCGGACACCCGGGCCCGCGTCGAACGGCTCAAGAAGGACCTGATCGCCCGCAACGAGGTCCAGGAACTCATCGAGTCCGCGTGGGGCTCGGTCCGCGGCATGATCGTCGCCGCCGCCGAGGACGAGCGCAGCGAGCTGCGGCTGCGGGCCCGTGCCTCACTGCTGTCGCTGGGGGCGCGGATGACCGAGGACCCCCGGCTGACCGCCAAGATCGACGGCTGGCTGGAGGACGCCGCCACGTACGTGGTCACCACCTACCGCGACGAGATCACCGCGCTGATCACCGACACCATCGCCGGCTGGGACCCCGAGCAGACCACCCGCAAGATCGAGGCCAACGTCGGGCGCGACCTGCAGTTCATCCGGATCAACGGCACCGTCGTGGGCGCCCTGGCGGGCCTGGCCATCTACAGCGTGTCCCGGCTCCTGGCCGGGTGAGGGAGCCCGCGGGCGGGGCAGCGGGCCCAGCCGCGACCCTGGGAATCTGACGCTGCGTCATCTACCGTGCCCGCATGCCCACCCGCGCCCACGCCCACGCCCCGCTGCGCTGGCAGGGACGCGCGCTGTGGGGCGCCGGCGAAGCCGCCCTCACCCTCGGCGCCGTCCTCCTGCTGCTCGTCGCCCATCAACTGTGGTGGACCAACCTGCGGGCGCAATCCGCCGCCGCACACCGGGTGACCGCCCTGGAACGACAGTGGGACGACGCCGACACCTCCGATACATCGGAGGAATCCACGGCCGCCGTCGCCGCCGGTACCGCACCCACAAACCGCTCCCAGGCCAACGGCACCACCACCCGCACCGGGAACGCCACCGCCGGCCCACGCCCCTCCCAGGCCTACGCCGTGCTCCGCATCCCCCGCATCGGCGTCACCGCCCCCATCGCCGAAGGCATCAGCCGCGCCAAGGTCCTCAACCACGGATACGCCGGCCACTACCCGCACACCGCCGGCCCCGGACAGCCCGGCAACTTCGCCCTCGCCGGCCACCGCAACACCCACGGCGAACCCTTCCGCCGCATCGACCGGCTCCGCCCCGGCGACACCCTCCTCGTCGAGACCGCCACCACCCGCTACACCTACGTCGTCCAGCAGACCGTCCCCCGCACCACCCCCTCCGACGGCACCGTCATCGCCCCCGTCCCCCACAGCACCGTCCACCCCCGCCGGCACATGACCGGACCCGGCCGCTACATCACCCTCACCACCTGCACCCCCGAGTTCACCTCCACCCACCGCCTCGTCGTCTGGGGCGGACTCGCCGCCGCGGAACCACGCTGACCCCCCGTTCGTCATCCCCTGCGAAACGAACGGAAGGAGCAGCCCACGTGATCCGCAGGACCGCCGCGGCCGCACGCCTGCACGGCGCCGCACTCCTGCTCCTCCTCACCGCACTGCTGCTCACCCACACCGGCCTCACCACCGCCGTCGCCGCCGCCGCGACCACCGCCGCCGTCGCCCTCCTGCTCGGCAGCGCCCTCCGCCTCACGGCCACGGCACCACCCGTACCCCGCGGACGCGTCCGCACCGCGCTGCGCGACCGGCAACGCCGCACCGCCTTCCTCCCCCAGCGCGACCCCGACGCCTCCGGCCGCCCACGCCCCAGGGCCCCCGGCCGCCCCCTCCCGACGGCCGCCTAGGGGCAACGCCACCGCCACCGCACCCCGGCACCCGCTGCCCCACCGCGCCCCGTCACGCCGCGCCCACCCCCACCGGCACGACGACACCCGCGGAGGGTCCCACCCCCATGTCCGTGTTCACGCACCTCCTGCTCACCCTCACCCACGCCCTCACCCCCCTCACCGGACCCGCCGCCGCGCCAGCCGCCGCGATCGTCCTGTTCACCGTCCTCGTCAGGCTCGCCCTCCACCCGCTCGCCCGCGCCGCCGCCCGCGGCGAGAAGACCCGCGCCGCCCTCGCCCCGCGCGTCGCCGAACTGCGCCGCAAGCACGGGCGCGACCCGCAGAAACTCCAGCGCGCACTGACCGACCTCTACGCGGACGAGGGCTCCTCCCCCTTCGCCGGCATGCTCCCCACGCTCCTCCAACTCCCCGCCTTCTTCGTGCTCTACCAGGCCTCCTCCGCCGCCCGGATCGGCGACGAGCGCGCCGGAGCCCTCCACGTCGCGATCCTCGTCGTGGTCGCCGCCGTCGCCTTCTGGTCCTACCGCCGCGCCCGCAAGGCCGCCCCCGACGCCCAGGGCCTCGCCAAGCACCTGCCGCTGCTCTCCTTCGGCACCCTCGTCACCGCCGCGATCGTCCCCCCGGCCGCCGGGCTCTACATCGCCACCTCGACCGCCTGGACCGCCGCCGAACGCGCCTGGCTGCACCGTCCACACCATGGTCAAGGGGTTGCGGACGCCACCCCCGCCGCTGGAGGATCAACCAAGACCTCCGATGACCGCCCCCATCGGACATGACCCCGGACATGACCTCGGCCACGACCACCACCCCCGACCACACCCGGAGAGTCTTGTGAAGCTGCTGCGAGTCGGCCCCGCCGGAGCCGAACGCCCGGCCCTGCTCGACCAGGACGGCACCCTGCGCGACCTGTCCTCCCTCACCCCCGACATCGACGGCCCCCTGCTCGCCGACGCGGACGCCCTCGCCCGCATCCGCACCGCGGCCGCCGACGGCACCCTCCCCGCCCTCGACCCCGAGGACCTGCGCGTCGGCCCCCCGCTCAGCCGCATCGGCAAGATCGTCTGCATCGGCCTCAACTACCACGACCACGCCCGCGAGACCGGCGCCGCCGTCCCCGACGAGCCCATCCTGTTCATGAAGGCCCCCGACACCGTCGTCGGCCCCGACGACACCGTCCTCGTCCCCCGCGGCAGCCTCAAGACCGACTGGGAGGTCGAACTCGCCGTCGTCATCGGCCGCGAACTGCGCTACGCGGCCGACGGGACCGAGGCCCTCGCCGCCGTCGCGGGCTACGCCGTCGCCCACGACGTCTCCGAACGCGCCTTCCAGATCGAACGCGGCGGCCAGTGGGACAAGGGCAAGAACTGCGAGACCTTCAACCCCCTCGGCCCCTGGCTCGTCACCGCCGACGAGATCCCCGACCCCCAGGCCCTGGGCCTGCGGCTGTGGGTCAACGGCGACCTCAAGCAGGACGGCAGCACCGCCGACCAGATCTTCCCGGTCGCCGAAGTCGTCCGCTACGTCAGCCAGTTCATGACCCTCTACCCCGGCGACGTCATCAACACCGGCACCCCTGCCGGCGTCGCCCTCGGCCGCCCCGAGCCCAAGCCCTACCTCCGGGCCGGCGACGTCGTCGAGCTCGAGATCGAAGGCCTCGGCCACCAGCGCCAGGTCCTCAAGGACGCGTAGCCCAACCTCCCCCGCCGAAGGGCGCCCGGTGTGTCGTTCCGGGCGCCCTTCGGCGTATCCCGGTCGGCGTAACCGTCGTACGAACGGGTCGTTAAAACGTGCGAAAGTGCAACACACGATCGCATGGGGGATATGTGACTGCGAGATACACACGCGAACTCCTCGAAGAGGCCGCCGCCCAATGCAGGTCGCTCTCCGACGTGATCACCAGGCTCGGGGGAACGCCCACCAACGGCAGCCGCGCCTACCTGCGCAAGCTCATCAGCGCCTGGGACGTCGACTGCTCGCACTTCGAGCCCGAGGGAATCCGCCACACCGAACGCCGGTTGCGCGCCATCGTTGGCGAGTCGACCAGCATCGCCGAGGTCGTGAGACGCCTGGGCGTCAGTCCGGTCGGCGGCAATCAGGCGCACATCGGGCGCCGCATCGCGCGGTTGGGAATCGACACCTCACATTTCACGCCGAACAGCGGTGCCCGCCGCCCGAGGCGGTCACTGAGCGACCGACTGGTACTCGGCACACCGAACGACGGGCGGATCCAGAGCGACCGTCTGCGCAGACACCTGCTCCGCCAAGGGCTCAAGGACCTGTGCGCTATGTGCGGCACCGGACCGGTGTGGAACGGTGCGCCACTGCGCCTGGAGGTCGACCACATCAACGGGGACTGGTGGGACAACCGGCCTGAGAACCTGCGGTTGCTCTGCCCGAACTGCCACGCGGCCACCGACACTTACCGGGGCCGCAAGCGCCGTGGGGCGGTGCGCTAGATGTCCCGTCTCTACGACAGTCCGGGCTACACCCGCACCTCGCTCACGGCCTGCGCTGCCCGGTCCCGCAGTCTCGTGGACATGCTCACGCGCCTCGGCCAACCCCTCGGCAGCGGCCCGCTGGGTTACCTGAAGGAGCGACTCCGGCACTACGGCATCGACACGGAACACTTCGTCGACGAAGCGCTGCCCAGCAGACCAGCCCGCAGGTACACGAGGTCGGTCCTGGAGGATGCCGCGGCCCGCTGCCGGTCCATCCGCGAAATCCTGGAACACCTTGACGTGCCTCCGTACGACAGTGCCTACCGGCACATCGAGCGCCGACTCGCCCACTTCGGGATCGACACCTCCCATTTCGCGCGACCGGTCGCCAAGGAACAACGGCCCATCGACGTGCACCGGCTGTGTGCGGCCGTCGCCGGGTCGACGAGCCTCGCGGGCGTCGTTCGCCTCCTGGACCTGCCGGACAACGGGACGACCAGGAGGCGGCTCAAGAGCCTCATCTCGGAGCGGGGGCTGTCGACGGCGCACTTCACGGGTCAGGCGCACGCTCGCGGCGTCCCCTCCACGCGCCGCAAATCGGCAAAGCAGATCCTGCGGCTGCTCGCCCCCGGCAGCCCGCGTACCGGTCGGCGCATGCTGCACCGCGCGCTCCAGGAGAAGGGCGTGCCCTATGAATGCGGTGCCTGCGGCACGGGCCCGGCATGGCAGGGGCTGACGATCACGCTCGAGATCGATCACGTCAACGGCGACCGACTGGACAACCGGATCGGCAACCTCCGATATCTGTGCCCCTCGTGCCACAGCCAGACCGCCGGCTTCGCGGGCCGCGCAGTCTCCGGCACCGTACCCGCGCAGGTGGGCTCCCCCACCAAGTAGAGTGGCGCCGCGGGCCCGTATCCCAGCTGGCCAAGAGGACGCCGGTTTAGATCCGGTGTGTCGTGGGTTCGAGTCCCACCGGGCCCACCGCCGGGGGCGCGGCATCTCCAAGATGCCGCGCCCCTTCGTCATGTCACCCCACCAGGTCCCGCACCACCGGCACCAGGCCCCGGAAGGCCAGGCCGCGGTGGCTGATGGCGTTCTTCTCCTCCGCGGTGAGTTCGGCGCAGGTCCGGGACTCGCCGAGCGGCTGGAGGATCGGGTCGTAGCCGAAGCCGTTCGCGCCGTGGGGCTCGAAGCGCAGCGTGCCGAGGAGGCGGCCCTCGACGACGCGTTCGGTGCCGTCGGGGAGGGCGAGGGCGGCGGCGCACATGAAGTGGGCGGCGCGGTGGGGGGTGTCGATGTCGGAGAGCTGGGCGAGGAGGAGTTCGAGGTTGGCGCGGTCGTCGCCGTGCTTGCCGGCCCAGCGGGCGGAGAAGATGCCGGGGGCGCCGCCGAGGACGTCGACGCAGAGGCCGGAGTCGTCGGCGACGGCGGGGAGGCCGGTGGCCTGGGCGAGGGCGTGGGCCTTGAGGAGGGCGTTCTCGGCGAAGGTGACGCCGGTTTCGCGGACGTCGGGGATCTCGGGGTAGGCGTCGGCGCCGACGAGCTCCACGCCGAGTCCGGCGTCGGCCAGGATGGCGTGGAGTTCGGCGACCTTGTGGGCGTTGCGGGTGGCGAGGACCAGGCGGGTGTGCGGCATGGTCCGATTATCCCGTCAGCCGGGGGTGCAGACCTTGGAGAGTTCGGATGCGGCGTCGGCGACGGGGGTGATGTCGGGGACGTCTCCGTTCTCGGCGGCCTTCTGTGCGTTCTCGACGGCCTGCTGGAGGTCGCCGACGGCGGTGTTGACGTCGGCGTTGCCGGTCTTGTCGCCGAGGTCGGCGAGGTCGGCGGCGATCTGGTCGAGGGCGTTGGCGGCGTCCTGCGGGCTGTTGCCGGCGTTGCTGACGGCGTTCTGCAGGTTCTGGACGTCGGTGGCCACCTGGGCGGCGACGTTGGCGCAGTCGAGGGCCTTGTCGACGGCGTCGACGGCGCTGCAGCCGATGAGGACGGTGGTGCCGAGGGCGGCCGCGGTGGCGAGCGCCGCGAGGCGGCGGGTGCGTGGGTGCATACCTTTACATACGCACCGCGCCGTCCTCGGGTTGCGTTTTGCAGACGTGCTCTTTGTCAGTTCTTGGTGATCTGTTCGAGGTCGGTGAGGGCGGCGCGCTGGAGCGCGTCGAGTTCGGCGCAGCCGGCGACGGCGAGGTCGAGGAGGCTGTTGAGTTCCTTGCGGTCGAAGGGCTGGCCCTCGGCGGTGCCCTGGACCTCGACGAAGCGGCCGTCGCCGGTGCAGACGACGTTCATGTCGGTCTCCGCGCGGACGTCCTCCTCGTAGCAGAGGTCGAGCATGGGGACGCCGTCGATGATGCCGACGCTGACGGCGCTGACGGTGCCGCTGAGGGGCTGGGCCTTGGCGCGGACGAGCTTGCGGCCGTGCATCCAGGTGACGGCGTCGGCGAGGGCGACGTAGGCGCCGGTGATGGCGGCGGTGCGGGTGCCGCCGTCGGCCTGGAGGACGTCGCAGTCGAGGACGACGGTGTTCTCCCCGAGCGCCTTGTAGTCGATGACGGCGCGCAGGGATCGGCCGATGAGGCGGGAGATCTCGTGGGTGCGGCCGCCGATCTTGCCGCGGACGGACTCGCGGTCGCCTCGGGTGTTGGTGGCGCGGGGCAGCATGGCGTACTCGGCGGTGACCCAGCCTTCGCCGCTGCCCTTGCGCCAGCGGGGGACGCCCTCGGTGACGGATGCGGTGCAGAGGACCTTGGTGTCGCCGAAGGAGACGAGGACGGATCCTTCGGCGTGCTTGCTCCAGCCGCGCTGGATGGTGACGGGGCGGAGCTCTTCGGGGGTGCGGCCGTCGATACGAGACATGGCGTCGAGCCTAGTCGTAGCGCGGCCCGGGGCCCGTGCCGGTCCGGGAACGGGCCCCTTGCGGGTGAGGTGGGGGTGGCCCCGGCGGTCAGCGCCGGGTCACATCATGTCCTCGATGTCGGCGGCGATGGGGTCGGCGTCGGTGCCGATGACGACCTGGATCGCGTTGCCCATCTTGACGACGCCGTGCGCTCCGGCGGCCTTGAGCGCGGCGTCGTCGACGAGCGAGGCGTCCTTGACCTCGGTGCGGAGACGGGTGATGCAGCCCTCGACTTCTTCGATGTTGTCGAGTCCGCCGAGCCCGGCGACGATCTTCTCTGCCTTGCTGGCCATCTGTACTCCTGGTTGGTCTCGGCCGTTCGGTCCGATTTCACACCGTAATGCAGTGGCGGACCGCTTTTGCGGGGATGCATGGGTGACGCAGCCGTGCCGCAACTGGTCTACACCACATTACCTGCCGGGAGGTAGTCCCATGGGTCCGGACGCCGCCGCCGCAGCCGCCCCGCGTCCGAGCCGGAAGTGGAGCGGTGTCCTGTTCCAGGGCCTGCAGAAGATGGGACGGAGTCTGCAGCTGCCGATCGCGGTGCTGCCGGCGGCGGGCATCCTGAACCGGCTGGGCCAGGACGACGTCTTCGGCCCGAAGGGCCTGGGCTGGGACAACGTGGCGAGGGTCTTCGACGGCGCGGGCGGGGCGCTGCTGGACGGTTCGCTGGGGCTGCCGCTGCTGTTCGCGGTGGGTGTCGCGATCGGGATGGCGAAGAAGTCGGACGGTTCGACGGCGCTGGCGGCGGTCGCGGGTTTCCTCGTCTACTACGGGGTGCTGCACCAGTTCCCGCAGGACTGCCCGCCGGGGACGGAGTTCCTGGCGACGAGCACCATCAGCGGGGCGTGCATCCCCCCGGGGACGCCGTCGGCGGCGGCTCCGGCGGCGTACCAGAACCCGGGGGTGTTCGGCGGGATCGTGATCGGGCTGCTGACGGCGTTCTTCTGGCAGCGCTACCACCGCACGAGGCTGGTGGACTGGCTGGGCTTCTTCAACGGGCGCCGGCTGGTGCCGATCGTCATGGCGTTCGTCGCGATCGTCTTCGCGGTGCTGTGCGTGTTCGTCTGGCCGCCGGTCGGTGCCGGGCTCACCGCCTTCAGCCAGTGGCTCACGGACCTGGGCTCGTACGGGGCGGGGATCTTCGGCGTGGCGAACCGGGCGCTGCTGACGGTGGGGCTGCACCAGTTCCTCAACGTCTTCGTGTGGTTCCAGTTCGGCAGTTTCACCGAGCCGGACGGGACGGTGGTGCACGGGGACATCACGCGTTTCCTGGCGGGTGACCCGACGGCCGGGCAGTTCACCTCGGGCTTCTTCCCGATCATGATGTTCGCCCTGCCGGCCGCCGCGCTGGCGATCACGCACTGCGCCCGCCCGGGCCGCCGCAAGGAGGTCGGGGGCCTGATGCTGTCGGTGGCGCTGACCTCGTTCGTGACGGGCATCACCGAGCCGATCGAGTACTCGTTCCTCTTCATCGCGCCGGCGCTGTACGCGATCCACGCGGTGCTGACGGGGGTGTCGATGGCGGTGACGTGGGCGCTGGGCGTGCACGACGGCTTCAGCTTCTCGGCGGGGCTGATCGACTACGTCATCAACTGGCACCTGGCGACGAAGCCCTGGTTGATCGTCCCGATCGGGCTGGTCTTCGCGGCGGTGTACTACGTGCTCTTCCGCTTCGTGATCACCAGGTTCGACCTGGCGACGCCGGGGCGCGAGCCGGAGGAGGTCGCGGAGGAGATGGAGCGGGGCAACGTCAAGGCGTAGCGGGGGCGCCACGCTCAGGAGTGTGGTCTAGACCACACCGGAGGAGCCTTTCCTTGACGCGTCGCTTACATTTAATACTGGTCTACACCACTCGGTGGTTTAGACCAGGAGGACCCCCCATGACAACCGCCACCGCATCGGCGGCCCCCGCAGCGAAGAAGCGGGGCTCCGGCCTTTTCCAAGGCCTGCAGAAGGTCGGCCGCAGCCTGCAGCTGCCGATCGCCGTCCTGCCGGCGGCGGGCATTCTGCTCCGTCTCGGCCAGCCCGACGTCTTCGGCGCGGACGGCCTCGGCTGGGACAAGGTCGCCTCGGTGTTCGCCACCGCCGGCGGCGCCGTGTTCGACAACCTGCCGCTGCTGTTCTGCATCGGCGTCGCCATCGGCTTCGCCAAGAAGGCCGACGGCTCGACGGCCCTCGCCGCACTGGTCGGCTTCCTGGTCTACAGCAACGTCCTGAAGGCCTTCCCGGTCACCGAGGCCAAGATCCAGGCCGGCGCGGACATCCCCGCCACCTACAACAACCCCGGTGTGCTCGGCGGCATCATCATGGGTCTGCTCGCCGCCGTCCTGTGGCAGCGCTACCACCGCAAGAAGCTGGTGGACTGGCTCGGCTTCTTCAACGGCCGCCGCCTCGTGCCGATCATCATGGCCTTCGTCGGCGTCCTGGTCGGCGTGTTCTTCGGTCTGGTCTGGGAGCCCATCGGCGAGGTCATCAGCAACTTCGGCGAGTGGATGACCGGTCTCGGCTCTGTCGGCGCCGCGCTGTTCGGTCTGATCAACCGTGCGCTGATCCCGATCGGCATGCACCAGTTCGTGAACTCGGTGGCCTGGTTCCAGCTGGGTGACTTCACCAACTCCGCGGGCACCGTCGTCCACGGCGACCTGACCCGCTTCTTCGCCGGCGACCCGGGTGCCGGGCAGTTCATGACCGGCTTCTTCCCGATCATGATGTTCGGCCTCCCGGCCGCCGCCCTGGCCATCGCCCACACGGCCCGTCCGGAGCGCCGTAAGGCCGTCATGGGCATGATGATCTCGCTCGCGCTGACCTCCTTCGTCACCGGTGTCACCGAGCCGATCGAGTTCTCGTTCATGTTCATCGCGCCGCTGCTCTACGCGATCCACGCGGTGCTCACCGCGCTGTCCATGGCCGTGACCTGGGCCTTCGGCGTCCATGCGGGCTTCACGTTCTCGGCCGGCGCCATCGACTACCTGCTCAACTGGAACCTGTCGACCAAGCCGTGGCTGATCATCCCGATCGGGCTCGTCTTCTCGGTGATCTACTACGTGGTCTTCCGCTTCGCGATCACCAAGTTCAACCTCCCCACCCCGGGCCGCGAGCCCGAGGAGGAGAACGAGGACCTCGTCAAGGCGTAGCGCCGGCGCGGCACACGACGAAGCCCCCGGAACCGAAGGTCTGGTTCCGGGGGCTTCGTGCTGCTTCGGGCGGGGGCGCTCAGACCTCGTAGACCGCGCCGGCCTTCGCCACCTCGACCGGGCCGTCGTAGACCTCGCGGGCGTGCTCGAGGTTGGTCCGCGGGTCGGTCCACGGCGGGATGTGGGTGAGCAGCAGCCGCCCGGCGCCCGCGCGGTCCGCGTACTGGCCGGCCTCGCGGCCGTTGAGGTGCAGGTCGGGGATGTCCTCCTTGCCGTGCGTGAAGGAGGCCTCGCACAGGAAGAGGTCGGTGCCCTCGGTGAGCGTCAGCAGCGCGTCGCAGGGACCGGTGTCCCCCGAATAGGTGATGGCGCGACCGGCGTGCTCGACACGGAAGCCGTACGCCTCGACGGGGTGGCTGACGACGTCCGCGGTGATGGTGAAGGGGCCGAGGCGGAAGGTGCCGGGTTCGAGGGTGCGGAAGTCGAAGACCTCGCTCATGCACTTCTCGTCGGGCACGTCCCCGTACGCGCTGGCCAGCCGCCGTTCGGTGCCCTCGGGCCCGTAGACGGGGATGGCGTGGGCGGGGCCGCCCTCGTGGCGGTAGTAGCGCGCGACGAAGTAGGCGCACATGTCGATGCAGTGGTCGGCGTGCAGATGGCTCAGCAGGATGGCGTCGAGGTCGTACAGACCGCAGTGGCGCTGCAGCTCGCCGAGGGCGCCGTTGCCCATGTCGAGGAGCAGCCGGAAGTCGTCGGCCTCGATGAGGTAGCTCGAGCAGGCCGATTCCGCGGACGGGAACGACCCCGAGCAGCCGACGACGGTGAGCTTCATGTGCAGAAACCTCCGTGGATTGTTCCGGGGGTCTTGCGTTGGCGCGCCACGACGCCCCCGCTCCGCAGGGGGAGGGGGGAGGGGCGGGAGCGACCCGCCATGTGCTCTTGAGCGTAAGGCGCACGGCGTGCGCGTGCTCCTCTGCGGAGCCCCGTTGTGGGCGGAATCACCAGTACGGCGCCCTCGTCGCCGGAAGTCCGGCGGGGCGAGGGCGCCGTGGGGGGAGGATCAGGCCCAGAGCTGGCCGTGCAGGGCGGCGACGGCCGCCTCGGTGGACGCGGCGGTGTAGATGCCGGTCGACAGGTACTTCCAGCCGCCGTCGGCGACGACGAACACGATGTCGGCGCGCTCCCCGGCGCGTTCGGCCTTGCGGGCCACGCCGAGGGCGGCGTGGAGGGCGGCTCCGGTGGAGACACCGGCGAAGATGCCCTCCTGCTGGAGCAGTTCGCGGGTGCGGCGGACGGCGTCCTCGGAGCCGACGGAAAAGCGGGTGGTGAGGACGGACTCGTCGTAGAGCTCGGGGATGAAGCCCTCGTCGAGGTTGCGCAGTCCGTAGACGAGGTCGTCGTAGCGGGGCTCGGCGGCGACGATCTGCACGCCGGGGACCTTCTCGCGCAGGTAGCGGCCGACGCCCATGAGGGTGCCGGTGGTGCCGAGCCCGGCGACGAAGTGGGTGACGGAGGGGAGGTCGGTCAGGATCTCCGGGCCGGTCGTGGCGTAGTGGGCGCCGGCGTTGTCCGGGTTGCCGTACTGGTAGAGCATCACCCAGTCGGGGTGCTCGGCGGCCAGTTCCTTGGCGACGCGGACGGCGGTGTTGGAGCCGCCGGCGGCCGGGGAGGGGATGATCTCGGCGCCCCACATCGTGAGCAGTTCGCGCCGCTCGGACGAGGTGTTCTCGGGCATGACGCAGACCATGCGGTAGCCCTTGAGCCGGGCCGCCATGGCGAGCGAGATGCCGGTGTTGCCGGAGGTGGGTTCGAGGATCGTGCAGCCGGGGGTGAGCCGGCCGGCGCGCTCGGCCTGCTCGATCATGTGCAGCGCCGGGCGGTCCTTGACCGAGCCGGTGGGGTTGCGGTCCTCCAGCTTGGCCCAGACGGACACCTCGCCGGAGGGTGACAGGCGCGGCAGCCGTACCAGCGGGGTGTTGCCGACGGCTGCCAGCGGGCTGTCGTACCGCATCAGCGCCCGCCGACGCGGTCGGCCGGCAGGCCGCTGCCGCCGGCGACCGCGGGGAGGATCGTCACGCTGTCGCCGTCGGTGAGCTTGGTGGCGATGCCGTCCAGGAAGCGGACGTCCTCGTCGTTGAGGTAGACGTTGACGAAGCGCCGCAGCTCGCCGCCGTCGACGATGCGCTCGCGGATGCCGGTGTGGCGGGTGTCGAGGTCGGCGAGGAGTTCGTCGACAGTGCTGCCGCTGCCTTCGACGGCCTTGGCGCCGTCGGTGTACGTGCGGAGGATGGTCGGGATGCGGACCTCGATGGCCATGCGTCGGCTCCAGTGGGTGCGTGAGTACGGCGGGAAGCGGGGTTGCGCGGGCTGACGGTGCTCAGGCGCACGTACATGCCGCGCTGGCGAGGCGGCACAGGTCGACGTGCAGCCGCGCCACGAGCAGCGTGCCCGGCGCCCTGTCGCTCACGTCGTGGGAAACCATGGGCTCATCGTATCGATTCCCCCCGGGCCCCAGAGACGGTCGTCCCAGGATACGGACCGTCGCGTCTCAGATGGACGGGTCGACGACCTCCACCGGCTCCTCGGTGACCTCGCCGTCCACGATGCGGAACGAGCGGAACTGGAAGGGGCCGGCGCCGTCGGTGTCGGCGGTGGAGACCAGTACGTAGTGGGCGCCGGGCTCGTTGGCGTAGGAGATGTCGGTGCGCGAGGGGTAGGCCTCGGTGGCGGTGTGCGAGTGGTAGATGACCACCGGCTCCTCGTCGCGGTCGTCGAGTTCCCGGTAGAGCTTGAGCAGGTCGGTGGAGTCGAACTCGTAGAACGTGGGCGAGCGGGCCGCGTTGAGCATCGGGATGTGCCGCTCGGGCCGGCCGCTGCCGGCCGGACCCGCGATCACGCCGCAGGCCTCGTCCGGGTGGTCGGCGCGGGCGTGGGCGACGAGGGCGTCGTGCAGGGCACGGGTGATGGTCAGCATGGTCGTCAGGATAGAGAAGGTGACCGCCGTACGGCTGTACGGCGGTCACCTGCTGAGACGCCGGGCCCGGGACTACTCCTGGGCGAGGGCCAGGGCGGGGTCGCCGGGGGTGCGCCGCTTGAGGACCGCGTAGCCGATGCCGAGCAGGGCCGACCAGACGAGCCAGACGTACAGGCCGAGGCGGGTGTCTGCGTCGGTCGCCATGAGGACGACGACGGAGAGCAGCGCCACGATGGCGATCCAGTTGGTGACCGGGGCGCCCGGCATCCGGAAGTCGGCGGCGGGCAGCAGCCCGGCGCGGACCTTGGCGCGGTAGCGCAGGTGCGCGGCGAGGATCACGATCCAGGTCCACAGGCCGGCGCAGGTGGCGACGGAGGTGATGTAGACGAACGCCTTGTCCGGGGAGACGACGTTGACGATGACGCCGATGCCCATGAAGAGGGTGGACATGACGAGCGCGGGCAGCGGGAGTTGCCGGTCGCTGAGCTTGGCCACGGCCTTGGGCGCCTCGCCGTTGACGGCCAGGCCGCGCAGCATGCGGCCGGTGGAGTAGATGCCGGAGTTGCAGGAGGACAGGGCGGCGGTGAGGACCACGAAGTTCATGATCCCGGCGGCGCCGGGGATGCCGACCTGGGCGAAGACCTGGACGAAGGGGCTGACGCCCGCGGTGTACTTGGTCCAGGAGAAGACCGACAGCAGGACGATCAGCGTGCCGACGTAGAAGATGCCGATGCGGACCGGCAGGGTGTTGATCGCCTTGCGCAGGGTCTGCTTGGGGTTCTCGGCCTCGCCCGCGGTGATGCCGACCAGTTCGACGCCGAGGTAGGCGAAGATCACGCCCTGCATGGCGAGCATGGCCTGCCAGGCGCCGTTGGGGGCGAAGCCGCCGTCGGCCCACAGGTGGGTGACGGATGCGGTGTCGCCGGCGGAGGAGAAGCCGAAGGTCAGGATGCCGACGCCGATGACGATCATCGCGACGATCGCGGTGACCTTGATCGTGGAGAACCAGAACTCCAGCTCGCCGAAGATCTTGACCGAGACGAGGTTGCCGACGAAGAGCACCACGAGGGCGACCGCGGCGGTGGACCAGACGGGGACCGACGGCCACCAGAAGTTGATGTAGGCACCCGCGACGGTGACCTCGGACATGCAGGCGGTGACCCATAGGGCCCAGTACGACCAGCCGGTGGCGAAGCCGGCGAACGGCCCGAAGAACTCACGGGCGTAGTCGGCGAAGCTGCCGGAGGTGGGGCGGTAGGTGAGGAGCTCGCCGAGGGCCCGCATGATGAAGAAGATCACGATGCCGGCGGCCGTGTAACAGGCGATCAGGCTGGGCCCGATGGCGGCGATGCCCTTGCTGGACCCGTAGAACAGGCCGGTGCCGATGGCGCCGCCGATGGCGATCATCTGGACCTGACGGGCGCTGAGTCCCCGCTTGTAGCCCTCTTCCGGCGCGGCCCCCGTGGCGCCGTCGCCGGATTCGTACTGCTCGACCTGCGTCGAGGTCATGGTGCTGTGCCTTTCTCCATGCCCGTCCGGCCGCGACGGCCCGGATCGGGTTCCGATCCCCCCGGATGGTGGAGGTGCACGCCGGGGTCAGCCGGCCACGCGACCGACCGGGACAGGGGTGGCGTCACGGCCGGTGGTCGAGGATTCGTATCACGGGGTGTGCGCCGGGCACGCAGCGCAAATGTGGCACATGGCACAGGAAGAAGCGGACAAAAGGTGCGCCGAATGGGAATGCGGTCCGCTGCGGTGACGTGATCGTTATCTGGAATTGAGCGTCGTCTGAGCGAACGGACGCCCCCCGGATCACGGCATGAGGGTCTCCACGAGGCTCTCCTGGAGCGCCCCGAGCCAGAGGTAGGCCATGACGAGCGGTTTGCGCGGGTCGGAGTCCGGCAGCCGGTACAGCTCGCTGTCCTCGTCCTCGCTGACCTCCAGCCGGGTCCCCATGGTCAGCCGCAGGTCGTTGAGGGTGCCGAGCCACCGGCGCGCCTGCTCCGCGTCGAGGCTGAGCACCGCTCCCCCGTCGCCGCCGGGGGTCAGCGCGTCGAGGCTGCGGACGACGGCGAGCGCGTCGCCGCGCTTGCGGGTGCGCAGGTCGTTCTCGGTGTAGCGGCGGAAGTCCGAGGAGTCCGCCTCCTCCTCGTAGGCGTCGGGGAAGAGCCGGGCGAGCGCCGGGTCCTGCGGGGGCCGGGTGGGGCCCTCGGCGAACAGCTCGGCCAGCGGGTCGGCCGGTTCGGCGCCGTCGGCGGCGTCGCCGGGGCCGATCAGCTCCAGGAGCTGCACGGCCAGGCTGCGCAGGATGGAGATCTCGACCTCGTCGAGCGCGACGGCGGCGCCGCCTGCGGCGGCGGTCTGGAAGTAGCCGGGCATGTCGGTATCAGCCGTCCCTCAGGGGCTCGGTGGTCTTCTCGGTGGTCTCGCGGCCTCAGCGGTCCTGCGTCAGGGTGGCCCACAGCCCGTAGCCGTGCATGGCCTGCACGTCGCGCTCCATCTCCTCGCGGGTGCCGCTGGAGACCACGGCGCGGCCCTTGTGGTGCACGTCGAGCATGAGTTTGGTGGCCTTGTCCTTCGGATAACCGAAGTACGCCTGGAAGACGTAGGTCACGTAGCTCATCAGATTGACCGGGTCGTTGTGGACGACAGTCACCCAGGGAACGTCCGGGGACGGCACCTCGAAGGGGGCCTCGCTCGACTCGGTCCGTTCGATCTCTGCGGGGGCGACACTCACGGGACCCATGCTGTCACCAGACCGTGCCGACAGGGAAACCGGCCCTCCGAGAAATCGTCACTCTGACGAGAGTTGGGGGTAGCATCCTCGGACATGAGCACTGCAGACCTGGGGCTGCCCGTCACCGTCCCCTCCACCGCGCTGTTCACCGACCGGTACGAGCTGACCATGCTGCAGGCCGCGCTGCGCAGCGGCGCCGCCCACCGTCGTTCGGTGTTCGAGGTGTTCACCCGCCGGCTGCCCGAGGGGCGCCGGTACGGGGTGGTGTGCGGCACCGGACGGGTACTGGACGCCGTGGAGAACTTCCGCTTCGACGACCGCATCCTGGCCTTCCTGGAACGGGAGCGCGTCGTGGACGCGCCCACCCTGGAATGGCTGGCCGGCTACCGCTTCCGCGGCGACGTCCTCGGCTACCCCGAGGGCGAGGTGTACTTCCCCGGCTCGCCGGTCATGCGGATCGAGGGCACCTTCGCCGAGGCGGTTCTGCTGGAGACGGTGGTGCTGTCGATCCTCAACCACGACTCCGCGATCGCGGCCGCCGCCTCCCGGATGGCCGTGGCCGCCGGGGGCCGCCCGCTGATGGAGATGGGTGCCCGCCGCACCCACGAACTGGCGGCGGTGGCGGCCTCCCGCGCCGCCTACGTCGGCGGCTTCGCCTCCTCCAGCAACCTCGCCGCAGGGTTCCGCTACGGCCTGCCGACCATCGGCACCAGCGCGCACGCCTTCACCCTGCTCCACGACGACGAGCGGGACGCCTTCACCGCCCAGGTCGAGTCGCTCGGCCGGGGCACCACCTTGCTGGTGGACACCTTCGACGTGGCGACGGCCGTCCGGGCCGCCGTGGAGATCGCCGGGCCCGAGCTCGGCGCGGTGCGCATCGACTCCGGGGACCTGCTGCTGCTCGCCCACCGGGTGCGGCAGCAGCTGGACGACCTGGGGGCGAAGAACACCCGGATCGTGGTGACCTCGGACCTGGACGAGTACGCGATCGCCTCGCTGGCCGCGGCGCCGGTCGACGCGTACGGGGTCGGCACCTCCCTGGTGACCGGCAGCGGGCAGCCGACCTGCTCGATGGTCTACAAGCTGGTCGCCCGGGCCACCTCCGACGACCCGGGCGCGCCCCTGGTGCCCGTCGCCAAGAAGTCCATGGGCGGCAAGACCAGCATCGGCGGACGCAAGTGGGCGGCCCGGCGGCTGGACGCCGACGGGGTCGCCGAGGCCGAGGTGATCGGCACCGGACCGGTCCCGGGACCGCTGGCGGACCGGCAGTTGCTGGTGCCGCTGGTGCTGGGCGGCGAGACCGTGCACCGGGAGCCGCTGGACGCGGCCCGCACCCGCCACATCGAGGCGCGCGCCGCCCTGCCGCTGTCCGCGACCCAGCTGTCGCGCGGCGAGCCGGCGCTGCACACCGAGTACATCACCCACTGATCGGCCGGGGCACCCTGCCGCGGCAGGGCCGCCGATCACTACAGTCGAAGCGACAGCGACCGGAAGGGACCGACCACCATGCACCGCGCACTGATCGTCGTGGACGTGCAGAACGACTTCTGCGAGGGCGGCAGCCTGGCGGTCGCCGGCGGCTCCGAGGTCGCCGCCGCCATCACCGACCTCATCGGGGACGCCACGGCCGGCTACCGGCACGTCGTGGCCACCCGCGACCACCACGTCTCCCCCGGCGACCACTTCTCCGACCACCCCGACTACGTCCACACCTGGCCGGTGCACTGCGCCGCCGGCACCGAGGGCGTCGGCTTCCACCCCAACTTCGCTCCGGCGGTCGCCTCGGGCGCGGTGGAGGCGGTCTTCGACAAGGGCGCGTACGCGGGTGCTTACAGCGGCTTCGAGGGTGCCGACGAGAACGGCACCGGGCTGGCCCGGTGGCTGCGCGAGCGCGGGGTGGCGGAGGTCGACGTGGTCGGCATCGCCACCGACCACTGCGTGCGGGCGACCGCACTGGACGCCGTGCGGGAGGGGTTCCGCACCCGGGTGCTGCTCGACCTGACGGCGGGCGTCATGGCGAGGACGACCGAGTCGGCGCTGGACGAGCTGCGCGCCGCCGGCGCCGAACTGTCCGGAAAGCCGGTCGTCCGCGGACAGGCCTGACGGCCGGTGGCGGGAGGACGGCCCCCGGGGCCGCACCCCGGGTTCAGCGGCGCACCGTCGGGCCCAGCAGCGCCGCGATGGACTGCCAGGGGGCGGCGGGGGCCGAGGGGATGCGGCGCCAGACGAGGCCGTCGGGGTGGTGGAGGACGGCGTTGATCTCGTCGGACGTGGGGGGCTCCATGTTGCCGACGAGACGGACGGTCCGGAAGCCCAGGTTCCGCAGGCGGGTCAGTGCGCGCTGGCGGTTGGCCGAGACGACGAGGACCCTGATGTACTCGTCCGGGGCCCCGCCGGGCGAGGGCAACCGGAGGGCCACGACGACGTCGCCGCTCGGAAGCCTGGTGAAACCGCCGCTGGCCATAAGCACATGATCGGCAGATCGGCCCCCGTCCACCAGGGGACGGGGGCCGATCAGGTCACTTCGTGCGGAGCGTGATCACTTCTTGGAGGGACCCACCCGGACGGTGATGGTGCTGCCGTCCCGGGCCTCGTGGAGGATCGTGATGCTGGTGTTGCTCGGGGCCACCTTCACGCTGCCCGTGGGGTTCTCCGAGGACCAGTAGGAGTTCTTGTCGTCGAAGACCGTGTTGCCGGGCAGGCTCGGGAGCTTGGTGGCGACGCCGTTCTTGTGCAGGGTGATGGCGTCGGTGCGGGCCTTGGTGAACGTGGAGTCGTAGGACTGCACGCGGTTGCGCTGCAGCGTGCCGTCGCTCCACTTCAGCGCCTTGGGGTGGGCGTCGATCGGCAGGATCCGACCGGCGCCCGGGTGCGCGCTGACGTTGTTGTCGTTCATCGAGGTGTCCCACAGCCAGATCAGCAGGCCGTTCTGGTACGCGTAGTGCTCGACCCAGTTCTCCTTGGTGGTACCCCAGCCGAAGTTGTAGGGGCCGACCTTCAGGGTCGTGTCGTACGAGACGTACTGCCGGTTCTCCGCGATGTAGTACTGCGCGTAGTCCTCGGAGAACGTGGAGCCCTTGACCGTGAAGCCGTTCGCGGTCCAGCCGTTGTCACCGGCTTCGGCGCCGTCGCTGAGCAGGGTCGCCCCGTCGGCGGTCAGGGTGATCGCGTCGGCGAGGAAGCCCTTCTGGGCCACGCCACCGTCGGACTGGTAGCGGAAGCGGAGCTTGACCGACGTGCCCGCGTAGGCGTCCAGCGGGAGCACCATGTCCTGGTAGGAGGCCGCGGTGCCGGTCAGGGCCGGCTTGTCGCTGGCGTCGCGCGGGAGCGGGGCGCCGCCGATGGTGCCGTCGATCGCGGTCCAGTTGGCGCCGCCGTCGGTGGACACCTCGGTGTAGAGGTAGTCGTAGTTCTCCTCGATGTCGTACCAGCCCTTGAGGGACAGGCTCGCCGAGGTCTTGCCCGTGAGGTCGACGTCACGGGTGAGGGTGTTGCTCAGGTTGTCACCGCTGCCGCTCCACCACTGCTTCGCGCCCTCGGCCGGGGTCGCCAGCTCGGTGGTCACGGTCTTCTTCGGCAGCGTGACGACCAGGCCCTGCTTCCTCGCGGTGTTGTACTCCGCGACGCCGAGGGTGCTGATCCCGACCTTGCCGGCCTTGGCGGTGCTGTAGTTCAGCCAGCCCAGCTGCAGCTTGTCCCAGGCGGTCATGTCGCCGGGCAGGTCGCCGATGGTGTCCTTGCCGGTGCCGAGCCAGGAACCGGACGACATCAGCGTCCAGAAGCCGGTGGAGTTCTCGGCGGTGTTGGTGGTGTCGTAGTGGTCCGGCAGACCGAGGTCGTGACCGAACTCGTGGGCGAAGACCCCGAGGCCGCCGTTCTCCGGCTGGACGGTGTAGTCGCCGACCCAGACGCCGGTGTCGCCGATCTGGGTGCCACCGAGCAGGTTGCCCGCCGGGCCGGTGGCGCCGGCGTCCGTGCCGAACGCGTACCAGCGGTGGGCCCAGATCGCGTCCTCGCCCTGGGCGCCGCCGCCGGCGGACTCGTCCTCACCGGCGTGCACGATCTGGAAGTGGTCGATGTAGCCGTCGGACTCGTTGAAATTGCCGTCGCCGTCGTAGTCGTAGCGGTCCCACTGGTCGTACTCGGCCAGCTTCGCCTTGATCGTGGCGGCGGAGTCACCGGCGGCCTTGCGCGCGTCGACCCACTTGTTCACCGCGTCCGCGACGAGGTTCCAGGTGCAGGTGTCGCACTTGTTGCTGCCGTACCGGGCCTCGTTCCAGTCGACCTTGACCCAGTCGGCGACCTCGCCGGCGACCGAGTAGCGGCCGGAGGACTGCTTCTCGTAGTACTTCGCCATCGACTCCTTGCCGGAGGCCTTGGAGAAGTACAGGTCCTGGAAGTGCTGCTTGTTGTAGTCCGCCTGCCACGCCGTGCTGTTGTCCTTGCGGCGGTCGGGCTTGGCTATCTGGTTGTGCGCGGGA
The DNA here is from genome assembly GCF_040613835.1 of Streptomyces sp. NPDC006207. Taxonomy (NCBI): domain Bacteria; kingdom Bacillati; phylum Actinomycetota; class Actinomycetes; order Kitasatosporales; family Streptomycetaceae; genus Streptomyces; species Streptomyces sp. NPDC006207. The sequence continues at coordinate 78,034 of NZ_JBEXSX010000032.1, forward strand.
CCGGCCGTACCGCCGTACTGCGGGTCGGTCTTGGTCCCGAACTCGGCGAGGATCACGAAGATCTTGTCGGTCTTCTCGCGCCCGAGTTCGACGTACTTGTTCTTGCCGAGCTTGACCACGTCCGAGGCACCGCGGTCCTCGACCTTGGACTTGCCCGAGATGACCTGCTCGATCGCCTGCTGGCGCTGGGCGGACTGGCGCTCGCTCAGCGGGCCCTTCAGATCGTGCTCGACGCGCTCCGCCTTCGCCGGGTCGTGCCGCACGACGCGACCGGCCTGCGGGTCGGCCTGGGCTGCCGCGACGGGGAAGGCGGTGGCGCCTATTGCGGCGATCGCCACGGCCAGAGCGGCGGATCTGATGGTCCGTCGTTGGCTTATCACGATGTATTGACCTCCCTAGGGTGAAGCCATTGCACCGGAGTGACGGATGAAAAGACAGATCTTGACTTGGCCATGACCGACAAGTACGGTGAGCGACCGATCCGTTGCACATAGCGGACACATCGGTCTGCGCAACTCCATTTCGCCGCAGGTTCGTTGCGTCCCGGGGAAGATCGCGATGCGACCCCGTGCGCCCCCCGTGCTTCCGCACCGTGGGTTAGGTCACGCTTACCGGGCGTTCCGTGCGGGCATCTCGCACCGTAGAGTCGGTGGTTGGCGTGCCACGTCTGAACCACCGGGAAGACGGCCCTGGCCGACGCTCCGCCACAATCGTCGTATATGAGGACGGATCAGCCATGCCACGTCCCACCCCCGCCCAGCTGACCTACGGTTCCGCGACCGTGGTGCTCTCCACCCTCGCGATGCTGCTGCTCTCCGAGGCGAGATCGGGCGTCGCGGTGGCGGTCATCGCCGCGGCAGGACTGACGCTCGGTGTCCTGGTCGCCGTGACGGCGGCGATCCCGGCCGGCACGCGCCGCACGAGGCGCGAACTGCCCGCCGTACAGCAGCCGGTGCCACGACCCCGCGTCCGCGGCGCCGCCGAACCCCGGCTGGGGGAGCACTCGCTGCGGCGCTGAACCCGCACCCCCGCAGATCACGCCGACGGCCCCGGAGCATCCGCTCCGGGGCCGTCGTCTTCGTCAGTGCGGGTGTCAGGCCTGGACGACGACGGTCTTGGCCGCCTTGTCGTGCCAGCACTGGCGGTACGGCTTGTCCCACAGGTGCCACAGGACGTTGAGCAGCGACAGGATGGAGCCCACGCACGGCACGATGCCGATGAAGGAGTAGACCGCCGCGCGGCCCCAGGCGGCACTGCCGGGCGGGCTGCCGTCGGCCAGCTTGGCGACGCGGATCTTCATGACCTTCTTGCCGATGGTCTGACCCGTCGACTGGAGCATCAGGCCCTCGTACGCGAACGCGCCCGCGAAGACGAGCAGCTCGATGCCGAGGAACGCGCCGGTGTCCGTGAAGGAGGTGCTCGTGGCGACCATCAGGATGATGAGCGCGACGAGGAAGATGCCGCCGTCGATGAGCCGGGCGAGGAAGCGCTGGCCGCTGCCGGCCAGCGGGGGCATGCCCGCCAGGGCCGGGTCCGTCGGCATCTGGCCGTAACCGGGCCCCTGCTGCGGATAGGCGTAGGGCGACTGCTGCTGCGGGAACGGCTGCTGGTCGTAAGGGTTCTGGCCCTGGGGGTGCGGCTGCTGTCCGTACGGGTTCTGCCCGTACGGGTCCTGGCCCCCCGAGCCGCCCTGCGGGTAACCGTAGCCGGGCGGTTGATTCGAACTCATGGAGTGAGTAAATCAGCCGGGCATGACGGCGCATAGACGGTGATGGTCACGGCCCTGCGACGATCACCCCACAGCGTGCCTTACTCCACCGAAACCACCACGGTTTGCCCCGCTTTGTCGTGCAGGCACTGACGGTACGGCTTGTCCCAGGTGCACCAGAGCACTTCGATGATCCAGAAGATCTCACCACAGCACGGGATGATCGGCACCAGGGAGTAGACCGACTCCCGCTTCAGCGCCGCCGGGGCCGTCGGATTGGTGCCGTCGGCGAGCATGCCGACGCGCACCTTGAGCAGCTTCTTGCCGAGGCTCTGCCCGGAACGGGTGAGCATGAACACCTGGTAGGCCAGGTAGATCACGGCGTAGATGACGCCCTGGGAGAACACCGCGCCGGTGGCGTTGTAGTCGTAGTCCCAGATCAGCCCGGTGAGGCCGTAGACCGGGATGCCGATGATCAGCCCGTCGACGATGCGCGCGAGCAGCCTGCGCCCCCGGTGCGCCAGCGGGGGCATCCCGGCCAGGGGATCGGGCTCGCCCGCTCCGTACGGGCCACTGGCGTAGGGGTCGCCGCCGTAGCCCGGGGGCGGCTGGTCGTAGGGCGAGCCGCCGGGCGGGGGCTGGTACGGGGGCGGCGGGTAAGGCTGCTGCCCGGGCGGCGGCTGCTGCTCCGCAGGCGGCGGTGACTGCCCGGGCGGCGGCTGCGCGGGCCCGGACGGCTCCCGGGGCGGCTTGGCGAACGGGTCCTCGGGCTGGTCGGTGCTCATGCCCCGAGTGAAACCCGGACGATTCGGCCGCGCCTCCGGCGGGGGCCGTTCGGGTGTCAGCTGTCGCGGGCCACGAAGGTGCGTGCCGCCTTGTCGTGCCAGCACTGCCGCCACGGCCGGTCGAACAGGCACCACACCAGCCCGAGGAGGCCGATCACGAGCGCGTCCAGCACCGTGTGGGTGAGCCAGCGCAGCAGCGCCTGCCCGAAGCCGGGCTCGTACCGGCTCTCGACGTCCACCACGCGCAGGCCGAGCAGCTTCTTGCCCAGGGTGCGGCCCCACTTGGCGGTGGGCAGCACCTCGTACAGCACTCCGGTGACGAGCGCGACGGCGGCGAGGATGCCCAGTTGCACCCCCGTCGTGCCGTCGACCAGCCAGACCGTCACCTCCTCGCCGGTCAGCCGGGCGGCGTCCACCTTGTCGCGCAGGTGCTCGTACGCCGCCGTGCCCAGCGGCAGAGCGGCGGCCGCGACGACCGCGCCCACCACCGCGCTGTCGATCAGCCGGGCCACCAGGCGCCTCCCCGGCGACGCGGGGCGCGCCTGCCGCCGCGCGGGGGCCGACGGGTCGTCGGCCGCCGGCCGCCATGACCCGGGGGCGGCGGCCTCCCCGCCCTGCGGCGGGACCTGACGGGCCAGGTCGTGCACCTGCTGCGCCCACGGGACGGGAGCGGGCTGCTGCTGCCCGGGCACCGCGCTCTCGGTCGGCGCGGACGCCGTGCTCCCGGCCGCGCCCGCGGCGGCCGCGGGAGCCGGGGCCGGCGACGGGGCCGGGGCGGGGGCGGCAGCCGGGGCGGGGGCGGCGGTCCGCAGGGGGGCCGGCGAAGGGGCCTGGACCCGGTCGGGTGCGGCGGGCTGCTCCGCACGCTCGGGGGTGCCCCACGACACGCGGGGCGCGGGGGCCTGACGGGCCGGGTCGGCGACCCACGCCCGCTCCGGGGCGGGATCCGGACGGGGCTCCTGCCGCGGCTGCTCCGCGGGGCGCGACTGCGGCTGCGGCTGCGGCTGCGGCTGTGCCTGCAGCCCGGTGAAGGTGCCGGTGCCGGGTCCGCGTTCGGCCCTCGGCGCCAGCGGGTCCTCGTCCAGGAACATCGGCCCGGACTCCTCCAGCGCGGGGGTCCACGGCGTCGCCGCCGGGGTCTGCGGCACCGGGGGCGCGGGCGGCGGTGCCAGCACGGGGCCGGCCGCTGCCACGGCGGCACCGGACGGCGGCGCGAGGTCCTCCCCGGGCTGCGGGGCGGGGCGGCTCGTACCGGGCACCCAGGAGGACCCGTTCCAGTACCGGATGTAGCCCGGGATGGACGGGTCCGGGTAGTACCCGGGACCGGGCAGACTCCCGCCGCTGCTACCGGAGGTCATCCGAGACAACTCCCCTCACGACCGACACGCTCGGACCAGCCCGCCGTCCCCGGCGTGCAAGGGACGACACTAACGAAGAACGCGGCGGGCGGACGAAAGAAACGATCCTTGGGCGAGGATCGGTATTCCGGGGCAAATCCCGTCGACCGAACCGATACGCTTCCGAACTGACACCGCCTCGGACGGACGGGGACGTGCGCGCCGCGGAGCCGTGGGCGCGGCGGGGGCGGGAACGGGAGGGCCGTCGTACGGCCGGACGCACCCAGGGCGGGGCGGACGGCGACGTTCCGTGTGTACCGCATCCATCTCACGCGTGCCGGGCGTTCGGGAAAAGTCTTCCCGATCGCCCGGACCCGCGTAATGGTGAATGCCGTATGCGCTCTCTCCCGGTGCGGGCCCCGCGCAGCACCCGCCGCGCAGCACCGCCAGGGGCCTTCGCGCCGAGGAAAGGACGACGAGATGCACACCGTGGTCGAACGGGAACTGGAGATGCACCTGGTGCTGTCGCCCGAGCGCAGCATCGCCGTCCCGGCCAAGCTGTCCTACCGGGCGGAGGATCCCTTCGCCGTGCACATCACCTTCCACATCGGCTCCGACTGCCCCGTCAACTGGACCTTCGCCCGGGAGCTGCTGGTCGAGGGGGTGTTCCGGCCGAGCGGGCACGGTGACGTACGGATCTGGCCGACCAAGACGGACGGGCGGAGCGTGATCTGCATGGCCCTCAGCTCGCCGGACGGCACCGCCCTGCTGGAGGCGTCCTCGCACCCGGTGGCGGCGTGGCTGGAGCGCACGCTGCGGGCGGTGCCGCCGGGGACGGAGCTGGACCACCTGGCCATGGACGAGCGGCTGGACGAGCTGCTGGCCCCGGCCGCCGGGGAGGGCGCGCGCGACGAGCGCCGCACGCCCGACCCCTGGCACGGCGCCGACGAGCCGCCGGACGCGTAGGGCGGCGGCCCGCGGGCCGGAGCCGTGGGCTCAGAACACCTTGCCGGGGTTGAGGATGCCGAGCGGGTCGAACACGGCCTTGACGCCGCGCTGCATCTCCACGCCGACCGGGCCGAGTTCGCGGGCCAGCCACTCCTTCTTCAGGACGCCGACGCCGTGCTCCCCGGTGATCGTGCCGCCGAGCTCCAGGCCAAGCGCCATGATCTCGTCGAAGGACTCGCGGGCCCGGCCGGACTCCTCGGGATCGGCGGCGTCGAAGCACACCACGGGGTGGGTGTTGCCGTCCCCGGCGTGCGCGCACACGCCGATCGTCAGGTCGTGCTTGCGGGCGATCGCCGCGACCCCGTCGAGCATCGCGGCGAGCCTGCCGCGCGGCACACACACGTCGTCGATCATCGTGGCCGTGGAGACCCGCTCCAGTGCGGGCAGTGCCATCCGCCGTGCCTGCAGCAGCATTTCGGACTCCGCCGCGTCCTCGGCGGGCACCACCTGCGTCGCCCCGGCGGCCGTGCACAGCGCCCCCACCGCGGCCAGGTCGGCGGCCGGGTCGGGGGTGTCGAAGGCGGCGAGCAGCAGTGCCTCGGTCGACTCGGGCAGCCCCATGCTGGTCATGTCGTTGACCGCGCGCACGGTCGTGCCGTCCATCAGCTCCAGCAGCGAGGGCACGTGGCCGCCGGTCATGATGTCGCAGACCGCCGCGCAGGCCGCCTCGGCCGAGCCGAACTCCGCCACCAGCGCCAACTGGGCGGGCGGCGCGGGCTTGAGTGCCAGCACGGCCCGCACGACGACGCCGAGGCTGCCCTCGGAGCCGACGAACAGCCGGGTCAGGTCGTAGCCGGCGACGCCCTTGGCGGTGCGCCGGCCGGTGCGCAGCAGCCGTCCGTCGGCCAGGACGACCTCCAGGCCGAGCACGTACTCGGCGGTGACCCCGTACTTCACGCAGCACAGGCCGCCGGAGCCGGTGCCGATGTTGCCGCCGATGGTGCACTGCTCCCAGCTGGAGGGGTCCGGCGGGTAGTACAGGCCCCGCTCGGCGACGGCGCGGGAGAGGGCGGCGTTGACGACGCCCGGCTCGACGACGGCGACCCGGTCGACGGGGTCGATCTCCAGGATGCGGTCCATCCTGGTCAGGGAGAGCACGATGCAGCCGTCGGAGGCGTTGGCGGCGCCCGACAGGCCGGTGCGGGCCCCCTGCGGCACGACGGGCACCCGCAGCGCCGTGGCGGTCCGCATGACGTGCTGGACCTGCTCCACGGTGCGCGGCAGGACGACCACCGCGGGCGCCCCGGCCGGGCAGAAGCTGGCCATGTCGTTGGCGTACGAGGCGGTGACGTCGGGATCGGCGAGGATGGCCTCGTCGGGGAGTCCGGCGCGCAGCCGGTCGATGAGATCGCCCATGCGTCCAGCTTCGCACCGCGCCGCCGCCCGGGGAAGATCACGTCACCGCGCGGTTCACGGCTTCCTGAGTATCCGTACGGATGGTGGCGCGGGCGGGGGCGCGGCGAGGATGGCCGCCGTGACGGATACGACGGACCCCGGGGAGCACGGCGCAGGCGCGGCGACGCCACGAGCGGAGGATCGTGGTGCGCTGCGTGTGGGCGGTCGTGCTGCTCGCCCCGCCGGTGGTGCTGTGGGTCATGGGCGCGGCGGACGCGGCGCAGCACAAGAGCCCCACGGACTGGGTGGGCAACCACCGCGCCAAGGTCGCGCTGGAGAACGCCGCCCTGCTCACCGCGGGCCTGCCGGCCGCCGGGGTGGTGATCGGTGCCCTCGCCGGGGCGCTGCGGCGGCCGCCGCGCACGGGGCTGTGGGCGGCGACGGGGGCGGTGCTGGGGGCGCTGGCGTTGTGGGCGTTCGGCGCGTACGCGTTTCTGACGGCCTTGCGCCACCTCACGATCGTCTTCTGACGGAGACCGGCGCCGGCCGCGCCCTCCCCCGCGGGGGCACGGTCCGGCGCCGGAGTCGGCGGCGGTGGCGATCAGAGGTTGCCGCGGCGCTCCTGCTCGCGCTCGATCGCTTCGAAGAGCGCCTTGAAGTTGCCCTTGCCGAAGCCCATCGAACCGTGCCGCTCGATCATTTCGAAGAAGACGGTCGGGCGATCCTGGACAGGCTTGGTGAAGATCTGCAGCAGGTAGCCGTCTTCGTCCCGGTCTGCCAGGATCTTCAACTCCCGCAGGGTGTCGATCGGGACACGGGTGTCGCCGACCCACTCGCCGAGGGTGTCGTAGTAGGAGTCGGGCGTGTCGAGGAACTCGACACCCGCGGCGCGCATGGCGCGGACCGAGGCGACGATGTCGTTCGTGGCGAGGGCGATGTGCTGGACGCCCGGGCCGCCGTAGAACTCCAGGTACTCGTCGATCTGGGACTTCTTCTTGGCGATCGCGGGCTCGTTGATGGGGAACTTGACCTTCAGCGTGCCGTCCGCGACGACCTTGGACATCAGGGCCGAGTACTCGGTGGCGATGTCGTCACCGACGAACTCCTTCATGTTGGTGAAGCCCATGACGCGGTTGTAGAAGGTCACCCAGTCGTTCATCTTGCCGAGCTCGACGTTGCCGACGCAGTGGTCGATCGCCTGGAAGAACCGCTTGGCCGGCGGCTCCACGATCGGCTCGGCGGCGACGTAGCCGGGCAGGTACGGGCCCTTGTAGGCGCCGCGCTCGACCAGGGTGTGGCGGGTCTGGCCGTAGGTGGCGATGGCGGCCAGCACCACGGTGCCGTACTCGTCGCCGACCTCGTGGGGCTCCTCCAGGCCGGTGGCGCCGTGGGCGAGGGCGTAGTCGTAGGCGGCGCGGACGTCCGGCACCTCCAGGGCCAGGTCCACGACGCCGTCGCCGTGGGCTGCGACGTGCTCCTCCAGGAAGCGGCCGTGGTCGGTGGCGGCCCTGACGACGGAGGTGAAGACGAAGCGGGCGCTGCCGGACTCCAGGACGTAGGACGCGGTCTCGCGGCTGCCGTTCTCCGGTCCGGAGTAGGCCACGCGCTTCATGCCGAACGCGGTCGAGTAGTAGTGGGCGGCCTGCTTGGCGTTGCCCACCGCGAAGACGACCGCGTCCATTCCCTTGACCGGGAACGGGTCCGCGTCGCCGGGGGTGGGGGAAGTGTGATCCAGGGTCTCAGTCATGGCAGCAGCCTCGCCCGGCACCTCAAGGTGCGCAATAGTTTGCAGAACGACTGGGCAACCTGTACAGCGGTCGGCGGAAATCAGGCGGCATTCTGTGCACGGTGACCACCGTCACAGGAGGGACTGGGGTGTCATGGGGATCGACCGGCTGGACGGACGGCTGATCAAGCTGCTCGCCGAGGAACCGCGGATCGGCGTGCTGGAGGCCTCGCGGCGCCTGGGAGTGGCGCGCGGGACCGTGCAGGCACGGCTGGACCGCCTTCAGGCCAATGGGGTGATCCGCGGCTTCGGACCGCAGGTCGACCCGGCCGCGCTGGGCTACCCGGTGACGGCCTTCGCCACGCTGGAGATCAAGCAGGGGCAAGGCCCGGACGTGCGGGCGCATTTGGCCGGCGTCCCGGAGGTCCTGGAGCTGCACACCACGACCGGGCAGGGGGACATGCTGTGCCGGCTGGTGGCCCGCTCGAACGCCGATCTCCAACGTGTGATCGACCGGGTTGTGGGCTTTGATGGCATCGTGCGGGCCTCCACGGCGATCGTCATGGAGAACCCGGTCCCGTTGCGGATCATCCCGCTGGTCGAGCAGGCGGCACAGGACGCGGACACGTAGCCGAGGGACGGCAGGGGTGATGCCCGGTGAGCTTCTGGGAGTACCTCGCCAGCCGTCACGAGCAGCTGCTGATCGACGCGTACCAGCAGGCCAGCCTGGTCTTCCAGTGCATGGTGCTGGCGACCGCGATCGGGGTGGCGATCGGGGTCCTGTCCTACCGGCGCGACTGGGCCGCGGCCCTGGCCGTCACCTCCACCGCGACGATCCTCACCATCCCCTCCCTGGCCCTGATCGGCCTGCTGATCCCCTGGCTGGGGCTCGGCGTCCCCCCGACGGTGACGGCCCTGACGCTGTACGGGCTGCTGCCGGTGGTCCGCAACGCGATCGTGGGGCTGCGCGGGGTCGACCCTGCGCTGGTCGACGCGGCCCGCGGCATCGGGATGTCGCGGACGGCCGCCCTGGCGCGGGTCGAGCTGCCGCTGGCGTGGCCGCCGATCCTGACCGGCATCAGGGTGGCGACGCAGATGCTGATGGGCATCGCGGCGATCGCGGCGTACGCCTCCGGGCCGGGGCTCGGCAACGAGATCTTCCGCGGGATCGCCTCCCTGGGCGGCGCCAACGCCCTCAACCAGGTGCTGGCCGGGACGGTCGGCATCGTCGTCCTGGCGCTGCTCTTCGACGCCTGCTACGTGCTGCTCGGGCGGCTCACCGTCCCCCGGGGGATCCGTGGCTGAGGCGTCGGGCGCGATCATCGAGCTGGAGCAGCTGACCAAGCGGTACCCGGGCAGCGCGGAACCGGCCGTGGACGGCGTGAGCATGGAGATCGGGGCCGGCGAGACGGTGATCTTCGTCGGTCCCTCCGGGTGCGGGAAGTCCACCACCCTGAAGATGATCAACCGGCTGATCGAGCCGACTTCGGGCCGCATCCGCATCGGCGGCGAGGACGTCACCGACATGGACCCGGTGAAGCTGCGCCGCAAGATCGGCTACGCGATCCAGTCCTCCGGGCTGTTCCCGCACATGACGGTGGCCGAGAACATCGGGCTCGTCCCCCGGATGGTGGGCTGGTCCAGGGCGCGGGTCCGGGACCGCGTCGAGGAGATGCTGGACCTGGTCGGGCTGGACCCGAGGGAGTTCCGGGGCCGCTACCCGCGCCAGTTGTCGGGCGGTCAGCAGCAGCGCGTCGGGGTGGCGCGGGCGCTGGCGGCCGATCCCCCGGTGCTGCTGATGGACGAGCCCTTCGGCGCCGTCGACCCGATCACCCGTGACCACCTCCAGGACGAACTGATCAGGCTGCAGCACGAACTGCACAAGACGATCGTCTTCGTCACCCATGACTTCGACGAGGCGATCAAGCTCGGGGACCGCATCGCGGTGCTGCGGGAACGCTCGCACATCGCCCAGTTCGACACCCCCGAGGCGATCCTGACCAATCCGGCCGACGACTTCGTCTCCGGGTTCGTGGGCGCCGGGGCCGCCCTGAAGCGGCTCAACCTGACCCGGGTGCGGGACGTGGGCGTCGCCGACTTCCCGACGGTGCGCCTGGACGACCCCCTCCAGTCGATCTTCGACCGGCTGCGGGAGGTGACCACGACCAACGAACTGCTGCTGCTGGACCGCAGGGGCCGCCCCTACAAGTGGCTGCGGCGCGGCGACCTGATGCGCGCCAAGGGCTCGCTCGCCCGCGCCGGGACGCTGGTGGGCGACACGGTGACCCGGGACGCGACCCTGCGCGACGCCCTGGAGGCGGTGCTCACCGACAGCAGCGGACGGGTCGCGGTGACCGGCCGGCGCGGCGAGTTCACCGGGGTGGTGGACATGGAGACGCTGCTCAACTCCGTGCACCAGCTGCTGGAGGAGGACCGGCTGGCGGCCCTGGAGCACCGTCACGAACTGGAGGAGCTGCGCGCCCCGCAGACCCGGGCCGAGCAGGAGGGCGCCGACCACGAACCGGGGGCGCGGGCATGAGCCCCGCCACCGGCGCACCGCCGGGCGGGACGGACGGGACAGGAGGACCCGGCGGGCCGGGCGGGCCCGCGACGGCTCCCGGGGCCGGGCAGGGCCCGGCCGGTCCGGAGGAACCCGCGGGCGGCGAGGGCCCCGGCGACCGGCCCCGCGGGCCCGCGGCCGGACCGCCGGCCCGGCGGCTGACCTGGCGGAGACTGCTGGTCACCCCGGTCGTGCTCGCCCTCGTCCTGCTCGCCACCTACCTGTGGATCACCGGCATCACCCTCGACTCCATCGCCGAGAACGCCCTCGTCGGCGACACCGTCAGGGTGCGGCTGTGGCAGCACGTCAAACTGACCGCGATCTCCACCTTCTGGGTGCTGGTCATCGCCGTCCCGCTCGGCATCGCACTGACCCGGCGGCGGCTGCGCCCCGCCGCGCCGGTGGTCACGGCGATCGCCAACATCGGGCAGGCGACGCCCGCCATCGGGATGCTGGCGCTGCTGGTCATCTGGCTGGGCATCGGGCCGCGCACGGCGCTGATCGGCATGGTGGTCTACGCGGTGCTGCCGGTGCTGTCCAACACCATGGCGGGGCTGCGGGCCATCGACCCCACCCTGATCGAGGCCTCGCGCGGCATCGGGATGTCGGCGGCCGGAACCCTGTCCCGGATCGAACTGCCGCTGGCGGTACCGCTGATCCTGGCCGGCGTGCGCACCGCGCTCGTGCTCAACGTGGGCACCGCCACGCTCGCCACCTTCGTCGGCGGAGGCGGGCTCGGCGACATCATCACGACCGGGATCGTCACCCAGCGCATGCCGGTGCTGGTGCTGGGTTCGGTGCTCACCGTGGTGCTGGCCCTGCTGGTGGACTGGCTGGCGTCGCTGGCCGAGCAGGTGCTGCGGCCGCACGGTCTGGACACGGGCTGATGCGCCGCCGGGCCCTGGCCGCGGGCCTCCTGGTGCTGCTCACCTGCGCCCCGGGCTGCGGGCTCAAGAGCGGCAGCCCGCTCGTCGACGACGTGCGCCCCGGCTCCCTGGGACAGGGGCTCCCGCTCAAGGGCGCCTCGCTGACGGTGACGTCCAAGAGCTTCAGCGAGCAGATCATCCTGGGCTCGATGATCGGCCTGGTCTTCAAGGCGGCCGGCGCCGAGGTGCTGGACCGCACCAACATCCAGGGCTCCATCGGGGCGCGGGAAGCGGTCAAGTCCGGTGCCGCGGACGCCATGTACGAGTACACGGGCACCGCCTGGATCACCTACCTCGGCCACGACGAGCCCATCGCCGACCCCATGGAGCAGTGGCGGGCCGTCCGCGACGCCGACCTGCGCAACGGCATCACCTGGCTGCGGCCGTCCACCCTGGACAACACCTACGCCCTCGCCATCAGCCGGGACAAGAACCGCCCGTACGGGCTGCGGACCCTGTCCGACGTGGCAGCCCTGTCGCGGAGGGACCCCAAGGCCGTCACCCTCTGCGTGGAGAACGAGTTCGCCTCGCGGGACGACGGCCTGCCCGGCATGGAGAAGGCGTACGGCATGGACCTGCCCTCCGCCAACATCCGCAAGATGGACACCGGGATCATCTACACCCAGATCGCCAAGCCCGGTTCCTGCCTGCTCGGCGAGGTCTACACGACCGACGGCCGGATCGCCTCCCTGGACCTGCAGGTCATGGAGGACGACAAACGCTTCTTCCCGAACTACGACGCCGCACCCGTCGTCAACAGCGAGGCCCTTGAGCGCTGGCCGGCCATCCGCTCCCTGCTCGACCCGCTGTCGGAGAAGCTGACCACCGACGTCGGCCGGGAGCTCAACGCGAAGGTGGACGTGGAGGGCGAGGACCCGCACGAGGTCGCCAAGGAGTGGCTTATGAAGGAGGGCTTCATCAGGGCGGGGTGAGCGGGCGGGGTGAGCGCGTCGGGCGAGGCGTGCAAAGAAAGCGTTGCAAAGGAGCCTTTGCAACCTCTACGGTGGGACCGTGCCAGACGACCCCACCGCCGACGCGACCGACCCCGGCGTCATCAGCCTCGACCCGCGCACCCTGCGCGGCCTCGCGCACCCGCTGCGCATCCGGCTGCTCGCCGCGCTGCGCGAGCACGGCCCCGCCACCGCCTCCGGCCTGGCGGCCCGGCTCGGCGAGTCCAGCGGCGCCACCAGCTACCACCTGCGGCAACTGGCGGCGTACGGCTTCGTCGAGGAGGAACCGGACCGCGGCACCGCACGCGAGCGCTGGTGGAGGGCCGCGCACCGCGGCACGCACTTCGACGCCGGGGGCTTCCTCGGCCACGCCGACCCCGAAGTGCGCGCCGCCATCGGGCTGTTCGGGCGCGAGGTCGCCGCGCACCACGCCGCGGAGCTGGAGACCTGGCTCGCCACCGTCGGCGACTGGCCCGCGGAGTGGCGCCGCAGCTTCGACCTCAGCGACTTCGCCCTGCGGCTCACCCCGGCCGGGGCCCGCGCCCTGCGCGACGAACTCCACGCCGTGCTGGAGCGCTACCGCACCTCGGAAGGCGGGCACCGCTCGGACCACGAGGACGCAGGGGACACCGAGGACGCCGTGCCCGTCCGCGTCCACCTGCATACCTTTCCGCGCACCGCGGACTGACCGCACCGACCACGGGGGACACACATGGAGACCGGAACCGGCATATCCGACGGCACCGAGCGGGCCACCGGGCCCGTGCCCGCACCCGATCCTCGGCCGCTGCGGCTGGTCCTGGCCGCCAACGTCGTGTCGATCAGCGGCAATTCGCTCACCGTGCTCGCCGTCCCCTGGTTCGTGCTGCAGACCACCGGCAGCGCCGCCCGCGCGGGCCTGGCGGCCTTCTGCGCGACCCTGCCGGTCGTGGTCTCCGCGCTCGTCGGCGGGCCGGTCATCGACCGCTTCGGACGGCGCAGGTCCTCGGTCCTGTCGGACGCGGTGTGCGCGGTGGCCGTCGTGGCGATACCGCTGCTCCACTTCGCGGGCGTGCTGCGCTTCTGGCAGCTGTGCGCGCTGATGGCCGTCAGCGGGCTCTTCCACGGCCCCGGCGAGACCGCGCGCGAGGTCCTGCTGCCCGTGCTGGCCGAGCGGGCCGGGACGCCACTGGGGCGCGCCGCGGGCTACTTCGACGGCGCCTCACGCGGCGCCCGGATGCTCGGCGCCTCGGCCGGCGGTGTGCTCATCGCCGTCCTGGGCGCGGAGGCGGTGCTGCTGCTGGACGCGGCGACCTTCGCCGTCTCCGCGCTGCTGATCGCCTTCGGCGTCCGCGGGCTGCCGGGCGCCGAACCCGCCAAGGACACGGCACCGGTCTCCCTGCGCACGTACCGGGCCGAACTGCGCGAGGGCTACGCCTTCCTGATCCGCACCCGCCTGCTGCTGGCCATCACCTTGATGGTCATGGTCACCAACGGCCTCGACGCGGGCTGGAGTTCGGTGCTGCTGCCCGTGCACGCCGACCGGGAGCTCGGCGGCTCCGTCCAACTCGGCCTGCTGTCGGGGCTCTTCGGGGCCGGCGCGCTCGCCGGGGCGCTGCTGTACGGCGCGGTGGGCCACCGCCTGCCGCGATGGCCGGTCTACACGGTGTGCTTCCTGCTGTGCGGCGCGCCCCGGTTCCTGGTCGCCGCGTGGGTGCCCGGATGGGGTGCCCTGGCGGTGACCATGGTGGCCGGCGGCATCGCGGCGGGGGCGCTCAACCCGATCCTGGCGACGGTGACCTTCGAGAACATCCCGGACGAGCTGCGCACCCGCGCCCTGGGCACCCTGGGCGCCGGGGTGCTGCTCACCACCCCCGTGGGCGGCCTCGCCGCGGGCTACCTGGTGGACGGCATCGGCCTGGCCGGCGCGCTGCTGCTGACCGGCGGGGCGTACTTCCTCGCGACGCTGTGCCCGCTGGTCTTCCCCTCCTGGCGCCACATGGACGCCCGGCGGGGCACCTGACCTCGCACTAGCAGCTGGGCACCTTGCCGCCGCTGTCGAGGGCGTCCAGGGCGTCGATAGCGCCGTCCAGGGTGGTGACGGGCACCAGACGCAGCCCCTTGGGCAGTTCGGCCCTGGCGTCGGCGCACTCGGCCTTCGGGACGAGGAAAACGGTCGCGCCGTCACGCCGGGCGGCCTGCTCCTTGAGCGGGACGCCGCCGACCGGACCCACCTTGCCGCCGGCGGTGATCGTCCCCGTACCGGCGATCCTGCGGCCGCCGGTGAGGTCGCCGCCGCGGCCGTTGCCCTCGATCTTGTCGATGATGCCCAGGCTGAACATCAGGCCCGCACTGGGCCCGCCGACGTCCGCGAGGTGGAGGGTGACCTTGACGTCCGAGGGGGACAGCCGCAGCTGCCGCAGGGCCGCGGCGGTGGCGTCCTGCTGGGACTCGGTCATCTCCGCCTGGTTGTGCCGCTCGATCTCCTTGACGGTGCCGCCGGTCGGGTAGACCGCGTCGCGCGGCATCACGGCCTGGTCCGTGGCGAACCAGGCCTTGAGGACGTCACCGAAGCGGACGGCCGCGTCCGGGTTCGTCGCCGCGATGGTCGTCATCCGCAGCTGCCCCGAGGTGTCGCGGGTCCCGGTCCCGGAGATCGTGATCACCGGCTTGCCCTGGTCGTCGCCGAGGACGTCGGCCGTCAGCCCCGGCACGACGATCGAGATCGGCAGCGGCGCGAACAGGGCCACCGCCAGCAGCGCGGCCACGAGCGCGGCGCAGACGGCGAGGATCCGGTTCCGGGCGGAGACGAAAGGCATGGGGTGAATGTAGTTCACGGCGGCGGCCCGGCGTGCCGGGGCCCGGGGCGCCGGGGCCGCTAGCGCAAGGCGTCGGCGACCTCCAGCGCCGCCTCGACGACCCGGGGACCCACCCGTTCGGGTATCGCGTCGGCGAGCATCACCACGCCCACGCTGCCCTCGATGCCCGGCACGCCCACCAGCGGGGCCGCCGCACCGCTCGCCCCGGCCTCCAGCTCGCCGTGCGTCAGCACGTACCCGGGGCCCTCGGAACACCGTGAATCAGGCTCGTACGGCTGCACGCTGCGCCCGGCGAGGATCGCCCGGCCCGCGGCGCCGCGGTCGAGGGAGTGCCGGAAACCGGTGCGGTAGGCGACGTGGTAGTCGGTCCAGCTCGGCTCGACGACCGCCACGGCCAGCGCCTCGGTACCGTCGACCAGGGTGAGGTGGGCGGTGGCGCCGATGTCCTCGGCGAGGGAGCGCAGGGCGGGGAGCGCGGCCTCGCGCAGCAGCGGGTGCACCTGGTGCGCCAGCCGCAGCACGCCGAGCCCGACCCGGGCGCGGCCGCCGAGGTCGCGGCGGACCAGGGAGTGCTGCTCCAGCGTGGCCAGGAGGCGGTAGACCACCGTACGGTTGACGCCCAGCTTCACCGCCAGCTCCGTGACGGTCAGTCCGTGATCGGTGTCAGCCAACAGCTTCAGGACCCGCAGGCCCCGATCGAGCGTCTGAGAGGTCTCCGCGGTCACGACGCCCCCTTCTCGTGTGAGTGGCGGCTCATCTCTCACGGCGGGAGCACTGCCGGTCCCGCGGCAGAGCGCGGAGAGGCCACCGGTCTGGCGGTACCGGCTGGCGCCCCGAGGCTGCTCTGCCACGGCGCGTTGCGTGACCGGAACGGTAGCGATGCGTACCGCTCAGCGGAAGACTTCGTCCACAATCCGGTCACGTGACCGGGGTAGCGGGGGCGCACGACGTAAATCTTCCGCGGAATCACCTCTCGCACCGCAAGATTCACAGCATCACTGACGTACCATCAGCACCCGGCGCGGGCACCGCGGATGAGCGGACGGCCGCCGCTCAGCGCATCCGCGTCGCCCACTCCTGGACCTTCTTGATGCGTTCGTTGAGCTGCCCCGCCGTCGCCTCCGCGCTCGGCGGTCCGCCGCACACCCGGCGCAGCTCGTTGTGGATGACACCGTGCGGCTTGCCGCTCTGGTGGTTGTACGCGGCGACCATCGTGTTCAGCCGCTTCCGCAGCTCCAGCAGCTCCTTGTGCGTGACGATCGGCCGCCGCTCGGCGGGCAGTTCCAGCAGGTCCGCCTCACTGTCCGGCTTCTTCCGGCTGTGCGCGATCTGCCGGGCCTGCCGCTTCTGCAGCAGCAACTCCACCTGGTCCGGCTCGAGGAGGCCCGGAATGCCCAGGTAGTCCTGCTCCTCCTCGCTGCCCGGGTGCGCCTGCATGCCGAACTCGGCGCCGTCGTACAGCACCCGGTCGAAGACGGCGTCGGACTCCAGCGCCTCGAAGGGCAGCATGTCCTGCTCGCCGGTGTCCTCGTCCTGCTGCTTCTCCGCCTCCGCCAGCTCCTTCTCGGACTCCGCGTACGGGTCCTCCTCGCCCTCCTTCTTCGGCTTGTCGAGGGCGTGGTCGCGCTCCACCTCCATCTCGCCCGCGAAGCCCAGCAGCATGGGGATGGTCGGCAGGAAGACCGAGGCCGTCTCACCGCGGCGGCGGGACCGCACGAAACGGCCCACCGCCTGTGCGAAGAACAGCGGCGTGGAGATGGTCGTCGCGTAGACCCCGACGGCCAGCCGCGGGACGTCCACGCCCTCCGACACCATGCGGACCGCGACCATCCAGCGGTCCTGGCTCGCGCTGAACTCCTCGATCCGCGAGGACGCCCCGGCGTCGTCGGAGAGCACCAGGGTCGCCTTGTGCCCGGTGATCTCCCGGATCAGCTTGGCGTACGCGCGGGCCGAGTCCTGGTCGGTGGCGATCACCAGCGCGCCGGCGTCCGGGATGGACTTGCGGACCTCCGTCAGCCGCTGGTCGGCGGCGCGCAGCACGTTCGGGATCCACTCACCGGTCGGCGCCAGCGCGGTCCGCCAGGCCTGGCCGATCGCGTCCCTGGTCATCGGCTCGCCGAGCCGTGCGGAGATCTCGTCTCCGGCCTTCGTGCGCCAGCGCATGTTGCCGCTGTAGGAGAGGAAGATCACAGGACGCACGACGTGGTCGGCGAGCGCGTTGCCATAGCCGTAGGTGTAGTCGGCGGAGGACCGGCGGATGCCGTCGTTGCCCTCCTCGTACGTCACGAACGGGATCGGGTTCGTG
This sequence comes from Streptomyces sp. NPDC006207, assembly GCF_040613835.1. Classification (NCBI taxonomy): domain Bacteria; kingdom Bacillati; phylum Actinomycetota; class Actinomycetes; order Kitasatosporales; family Streptomycetaceae; genus Streptomyces; species Streptomyces sp. NPDC006207. Next base: position 95,472 of record NZ_JBEXSX010000032.1, read on the forward strand.
TCCGACCGGAACGGCGTCCCGGTCAGCGCCAGCCGCCTGGCCGCCGGCTCGAACGCCTCCAGGCACGCCTCGCCCCAGGACCGGCTGTCGCCCGCGTGGTGGATCTCGTCGAGGATCACCAGCGTCTTGCGCTGCTCACAGCGGTTGCGGTGCAGCATCGGGCGCACGCCGACGCCCGCGTAGGTCACCGCGACCCCGTGGTACTCCTTGCCGACCGGCCCCGCGCTGTACTCCGGGTCGAGCTTGATGCCTATCCGGGCCGCCGCCTCCGCCCACTGCTTCTTCAGGTGCTCGGTGGGGGCGACGACGGTGATCTGCTGCACGAGGTGGTTGTGGAGCAGGTACGAGGCCAGGGTGAGCGCGAACGTCGTCTTGCCTGCGCCGGGCGTCGCGACGGCCAGGAAGTCACGCGGCTGCGTCGCCACGTAACGGTCCAGGGCACCTTGCTGCCAGGCGCGCAGCTTGCCGGCCGTGCCCCAGGGGGCGCGGCCGGGGAAGGCGGGCGACAGGTGGTGCGAGTGCGAGCTGCTTGCGCTGTGCGGGGCGGTGGTAGTCACGGTCTCCGGTGACGGGTCGGGTACGACAACCGTCACAGCCTACTGGCGCGCGGCGGGGGGTCGTGGTTGCGGCCCGTTGTCGTGTGCGGCGCCGCGGTGGTTGCGGTTGCGGTTTCTCCCCCGCCCTCCCTCCCGATTGCCCGGCGCGGTCAGTGCGGGCCTGCGCACCGTGTGCCTGGGTCGGGGCCGCGCCGGCGCACTCCCCCAGCCTTCGGCCGGGGGGACCCCCACCTCAGCGCTCGCGGCGCTGGTCCACGTCATTCGGCGCCGGGTTCCCCGCTCGTCTCCCCCAGCCTTCGGCCGGGGGGACCCCCATGGGCGCACCCGCCACACCCCCTCCCGCTGTGTGGGCGCATGACGCCCGGTGGAGGGTCAGTAAGGCACCTGCGGCAACCCCGGACCGCTCTTCTGAACCCCGTCCGGCCATTAGTCGCCTAGACGACCGGAGGGGGTGTGGCGGGGTGCCCCGGGCGGGGGATGCCTGCCGCAGGCGCAAACAACCCGCACACAACAACGGGCCGCGAGGGACCGCGTCAAGGGGAGGCGAGCCGCGCCAGGGCGCGCCCGATCGCCGCGGGGGCGGAAAGATCCCCCGCCGCGACCGAGACGACCAGGGCGTACGCCACGTCCTGGTCGGCCGACCGCAGGTCGACCCCGTTCAGGCCCAGGAACACCGCCGCCGCCAGCCACGCCGTCCGCTTGTTCCCGTCGACCAGGGGATGGTTCGCCGCGATCGCATGCAGCAGCGCACCCGCCCGCTCGTACACGTCCCCGTACGCCTCGACGCCGAACATCCGCGCCCGCGGCCGGTGCACGGCCGACGCGAGCAGCCCGGGCTCGCGCACCGCGGGCGGTTGGCCGCCGCAGGCGAGGCGGGCGAGGCCGGTGACCTCGGCGAGCGTGAGGTGGCGCACGGTCATGTCACTCCCCCAGCCTGCGCAGCAGGTCCGCGTGGGCGGCGGCGTACGCCTCCCCCGCGGCGAGGACGCGCGCGGCCTCGGCCGCCTCGTACGCCCGCACCGCCGTGCGCACGAACTCCGCGACGGGCACGCCGTGCGCGTCGGCGAGGTCGCCCAGGGACTCCCACTCGGCGTCGGTGAAGACGAGGGTCAGCTCTTTCACACCGGGACGGTAACCCCCCGGCGCGCCCGTCTCACCCGGTTTTCGGGCGGAGGCGGGCCGCGACGGCGACGCCCGCGAGGGCGAGGACGGACATGGGGAGGAGGACGGCCGTGAAGGCGCCCGCCGCGCCGCCGAGGGCGGCGAAGACGGTGCCCGCGGCGGCGACCAGGACGACGCTGGAGAGCGCGTCGGAGACCTGGAGGGCGGCGGAGTTGGCGCCGGCCTCGGAGGGGGCCGAGAGCTTGAAGAGGATGACGCTCAGGGACGAGATGACCAGGCCCGCGCCGAGGCCGCCCACGCCCCACGCGGCGGCGGCGCTCCAGGCGGGGGCGGCGTCCAGGAGCGGCAGGGCGGCGCCGGCGATCGCCGCGGCCATGAGGAACATGCCGAGGACGACGAGGCGTTCGCGGTGGGGTTCGAGGCGGGGACGGCCCTGGATCCAGGAGCCGATGCCCCAGGTGACGCCGCCGCCGGCCAGGGAGAGCCCGGCGAGGGTCGGGGACATGTGCCGCTGCGTGACGAGCATGAGCGGGACGAAGCTCTCGGCGCCGAGGAACGTGCCGGACGCCACACCGCGCAGCAGCACCACGGACGGCAGTCCGCGGGCCGCGCGGAAGGTGCCGCGGGGCAGCAGCCGCAGCGCGGCCGGGACGACGAGCGCGGCGCCCGCCACGGCGAAAACCAGCGACAGCGGCCTCAGGTCCTGCCCGGCGTACTGGAGCAGCCCGGCGCCGGCGGAGACGGCGAGCGCGAGGCGCAGCCGGCGGCCGTCGGGGGCCGCGCGGTCGTCCGGGGGCCGCTGGAGGGAGGCGCGGCGCAGCGCGGGCAGGCCGGTGAGGAGCGGGAGCACGACGAGCAGGGGGATGGCGAGGAAGACCCAGCGCCAGCCGAACTGCTCGGTGACCGTGCCGGCCACGAGCGGGCCGACGATGGAGGGCAGCACCCAGGACGCGGCGAAGGCCGCCATCACCGCGGGCCGCAGGCGTTCGGGGTAGGCGAGGCCGACGACGACGTACAGGGCGACGATGACGAGCCCGCCGCCGATGCCCTGCACGGCCCGGCCCAGCACGAACGGCCACATGGACTGGGCGGTGCCGGAGACGACCAGGCCGGCCGCGAAGGCGCCGATGCCGGTGACGAGCGGCGCCAGCGGCCCGGTGCGGTCGCACCACTGGCCGCTGACGACCATCGCGAAGAGCGAGGTGGTGAAGTAGCCGGAGAAGGCGAAGGCGTACAGCGGCAGCCCGTCCAGCTCGCGGGCGGCGATGGGCATGGCGGTGCCGACGGCGGTGGCCTCGAAAGCGATGAGCAGAACGACGGAGACCATCGCGAGGGTCAGCGCGCGGTAGCGGCTGCCCAGGACGGTGTCGGCTTCGGTGTCCGGCCCCGCGAGGGGCATGCCTGCATGGCCGGATACCGGCTCGGTGTCTGCGGTGGTCACCACGACAGGGTAAGGGGTCAACCGGCTCGTTGCCCCTGGCACCCGGGTCGGCCTTTCGGCCTAGGGCCGGGAGAAGCGGGCCCGGGCCGGGAAGGCGTAGGCCATGCCGCACTACACCTCGTACGACGGAACCGAGCTCGCCTACCAGGACCGGGGCGAGGGGCCCGTACTGCTCGCGCTCGCCGGCGGGCCGGGGCGGGACGCCGCCTACCTGGGCGACCTCGGCGGCCTGGACCGGGGCCGGCGCCTGGTGGTCCCGGACAGCCGGGGCACCGGCGCCAGCCCGCCGGCCGGCGACCCGCTCGCCTACTCCTTCCCTCGGCTCGCCCAGGACCTGGAGGCGCTCCGCGCGCACCTGGGCCTGGAGCGCTTCGCGCTGCTCGCGCACGACGCGGCCGCCGCGACCGCGCAGGTGTACGCCGCCGCCTACCCGGAGCGGCTGACGCACCTCGTGCTGGTCACCCCGGGCTCCCGGCTGCAGGGCGAGCTGCCCGACGACGCCCGCGAGATCTTCGAGAGCCGCGTGCGCGAGTCCTGGTGGCCGGAGGCGGTCGCCGCCCTCGCCGAGCTGGAGACCGCCGACGACCTCGACCGGGTCCGTACGCTGCTGCTGCAGGTCGCGCCGATGGCGTACGGCCACTGGGACGAGCCCCAGCGCGTCCACGCCGCCGCCGAGGGCGGCCAGTTGCACCCGGTCCCCCGCGCCGGATTCTGGCAGGGCGTCGACGAACCGGCCCGGCTCGCCGTCCTGGCCCGGCTGCGCGAGGTGACCTGCCCGGTGCTGGTCCTCACCGGCGACCGTGACGCCATCACCGGGATGCGCGCGGGCGAGGTCGTCGCGGCCTGCTTCCCGCACGCCCGCCTGCGTCCGCTGCACGCCGTCGGGCACTTCCCGTGGGTGGACGAACCCGGGCTGTTCCGCCCGGTGGTGGAGGAGTTCCTCGCGTCGCCCGGCGGTTCGTGAACGGCGTGTGGCAGTCCTGTTGCAGGTCCCCGGGAAGCGTTGACCCCCTCCCGGGGGCCGCGCCTATGGTCGAGTCACGTCGATGACGCAAGGCCGTGTGCCCGAGTGGTTCAGGGGCTCGACTGCAAATCGAGTTACGTGGGTTCGATTCCCGCCACGGCCTCTACTTTTCCGACCAGGCAAAACGATAGGGCGGCGCCTCGATGGAGGCGCCGCCCTATGGCCGTCCGGAGGGGCTGGGGCGGATCGGCGTCGGCTGTCACGGTTCGCGGCGGACTTCTTCGTCAACGGCGCACCCGGTAGCGCAGGTGGAGCACCCGGTTCCCCTGAATCGCCACGTCAGGATCCTCCAACAGGTG
>NZ_JBEXSX010000033.1:0-96839 GCF_040613835.1 Streptomyces sp. NPDC006207
CCGGTGGCCGTTTGACTATGCGGGCACCAACCCAGACGCCGGAGCAAACCCCCGCATCAGGTCCAACCCGCTACACCACGTCCAAGGACGCAACCCACCGACCCTGCGACGCGCGCCTCAGTCGAGATGAGACTTCGCCTCCACGCAGTGCCATATCTGGGCTCGCGTCCGCTGGCCTCGTTCCAGCCCTCGCACATCAGGCTGTGGGTGCGCGCTCTGGAGGACACGGGCCTGTCGGCGGCATACCGGCGTGGGATCTTCGCTCACGTATCAACCGTCTTCACGGCCGCCGTGGAGGATCGGATCATCCGCGAGAATCCGTGCCGGTCTCGTTCTGTCAAAGCTCCCCGGCTTGATCCACAGAAGGTCAAGCCTTGGGACACGGACCGGGTGGAGGCAGTCCGGGGCGAGCTGCCCGACCGTTACCACGCGTTGATCGAACCGGCTGCTGGATGCGGTCTGCGGCAAGGTGAGGTCTTCGGCCTGGCTGTGGAAGAGGTCGACTTCCGTAGCGGTGTCGTCCATGTGATCCGACAGGTGAAGCTCTTACGCGGGCAGCGTGTCTTCGCCCCGCCCAAGGGCGGCAAGATCCGCGATGTGCCCCTGCCGGGGTCGGTCGCCTTCGCGCTGGCCGACCACATGAGGCGCCATCCGCCGGTCGAGATCACTCTGCCGTGGAAGACCCCTGAAGGATCTCCCGTGACGGCCACTCTGATCTTCACCAGTCCAAGAGGACAGGCCCTCGATCGGAACCGCTTCAACCATTGGGTCTGGCGCCCCGCCCTACGCGCGGCCGGCGTGCCCTCGGGGAGGGAGAACGGCATGCACGCGCTGCGCCACTTCTACGCCTCCGTGCTCCTGGACGCGGGGGAGAACATCAAGGCACTGAGCGAGTACCTCGGCCATCACGACCCCGGCTTCACGCTCCGGACGTACACGCACCTGATGCCCGCGAGCGACACACGCACGAGGGCCGCCGTCGATCGCGTATTCGGCTACAAGCCTGCGACCGACGACGGCCCGGAGACGGCCCGAGCCGTCTGACAGCTATCTGACCTGCGGCTTTCTCAGTAGCCGAAGTCCTGCGTCCACCAGGGGCCGCCGTCGCCGAAGACGGCGCCGACACCGATCGTCTTGTAGTCGCAGTTGAGGATGTTGGCGCGGTGCCCCTCGCTGTTCATCCACGCGTCCATGACCTCCTGGGCCGTGGCCTGGCCGCGGGCGATGTTCTCGCCGCCGAGGTCCTTTACGCCGGCCTGCGCGGCCCGGTCCCAGGGGTCGTCGCCGTCGGGGTCGGTGTGGTCGAAGAAGGCCCGGGCGGCCATGTCGGCGCTGAAGTCGGAGGCGAGCTCGGAGAGCTTCTTGTCGTCGCGCAGCGGCCGGCAGCCGGCGGTGGCCCGGACGGTGTTCACCAGGGCGAGGACGGAGACCTCGGCGACGCTCTGGTCGCCGTCCTGCGCCTCGTCGCCGCCCGGCACGAGGGTGGCCGCGGGCGGGGAGGGGACGGTGGCCGGCGCGGAGGACGCGGAGGGCTGCGGAGCGGTGGGGGTCGCAGCGCCGTCGTCAGGGGCGGAGGTGGAGGCGGAGGGGGTCGGCGTCGCGGTGGTCGCCGGTGCCGACGGGGCGGCGGGGGGCGCGGTCGTACGGGCGTTGCCGCGGCTGGCGGGTGCGGAGGTGTCCCGGTCGGCGGGGATGGCGCCGACGTCCTGGGGGCTCGCGGTGTTCGGCAGCCCGGCGGCCTGGACCTGGCCGGGAGCGTCGTCGTGGTACGAGAACCCGCCGGAGCCGTCCGGCGAGGGCAGCAGTCCGCTGGAGACGCCGATCGCACCCACGGCCAGCGCGGCGGACGAGGCCAGCAGCCCGGTGCGCACCGGGTTCTGCTTGCGCCGCCGGGCCCTGCTGCTCTGCCCGCGGTGGCGCGGCGCCTCCTCCGAGAACGGCGCCGGCTCAAAGGCTTTACGGCTGTGGCGGCCCATCCGGTGCAGTCCTTTATGTCGACGGTGTTCACCCGAACGGGTGAGTCCTGTTGCGGCGCGACTGTACCGAAAGACAGGCGGGGCAGGTGTGAACCCTGGGCAACTGAGGGGTTAGCGTGCTTTCATGAACGACGCTGTCCGACTCACCGCCTGGGTGCGGGGCCGAGTGCACCAAGTGGGTTTCCGCTGGTGGACGCGCGTGAACGCACTGGAGATCGGCGGACTCGACGGGTATGTGAGCAATCTCTCGGACGGCCGCGTGCAGATCGTGGCCGAAGGTGAGCGGTCGCGCTGCGACGGTCTGCTCGACTGGCTGCGGACCGGCGACACGCCCGGACGCGTCGACGGCGTCACCGAAATCTGGGGCGAGCCGCGCGGCGGTTACGACGGCTTCGCGATCCGCTGACCCACCGACCCGCACACCGCCCCGTCCTCGCAGGTGAGGGGTGAGGTGACAGATCAACGGCAATCTCACGTGGCAAGAGCGACAAGGAGGTTGCCATTTCGCGCACCGCGTGCGAGGCTGCCGACATCGAGGACGCGGTGATCTTCGGGGAGCGGTCGACGGCCCTGTCCTCCACGCCACGCGGGACGCCCGCGGCGCCCTCTCGCGCCGTGTTTTCTTAGGCGCACCCGACGCCCGGGCTGTGATCGTGTTGACCGTCTAACTATTTGGTGAGACGCTGGAAGCCCCGCGCACCGCAGCTGTAGGCATGGCAAAGGGCAGCTTCGGCGCACACGGCGCGGGTGCCTATAACCCCTCACTCACGACCCACACCGCTCCCCGGTCGGTCACTCAGCGTGGAGGACCATCCATCATGGCAAAGGCGCTTCTCGGTTACGTCGGCGGCCCCGACCCTCGACTCCTCGCCGAGATGCGAAGGCTGCAGCAGCGTGTCCAGGACCTGGAAACCGAGCTCGTACGGATCCAGGCCGAGAACGATGCGCTGGCCGCTGCCTCGCACGAGCTCGTCGACGTACCTCACGCGGAGCCGGTTCTCGCCTGACCCGGCCTTTCGGCCGGTCAGGGGAAACGACTCCGTTTGGGAATGTGCAAGGGACGCCCCGGCGTCCCTTCGTCGTTTGCCGCCCCGTTAGCCCTCCCATGATCTCCGCCCTTGCATTGCATGTGCCCCCCGCATTCCTCGGTGAAACCGGGAGCGGGAGGTAGAGTCCAGCGGCGTGCACCTCAAGAGCCTGACCCTGCGCGGGTTCAAGTCATTCGCCTCGGCGACGACCCTGCGATTCGAACCCGGAATCACCTGTGTCGTCGGCCCGAACGGTTCCGGCAAGTCCAACGTCGTGGACGCGCTGTCCTGGGTCATGGGCGAACAGGGCGCCAAGTCGCTGCGCGGCGGCAAGATGGAGGACGTCATCTTCGCCGGCACGACGGGACGGCCGCCGCTCGGCCGGGCCGAGGTGTCGCTCACGATCGACAACAGCGACGGTGCCCTCCCGATCGATTACGCCGAGGTCACCATCACGCGGATCATGTTCCGCAACGGCGGCAGCGAATACCAGATCAACGGTGACACCTGCCGGTTGCTGGACATCCAGGAACTGCTCTCCGACTCCGGTATCGGCCGCGAAATGCACGTCATCGTCGGCCAGGGGCAACTGGATTCGGTGCTGCACGCCGATCCGATGGGCCGCCGCGCCTTCATCGAGGAGGCGGCCGGGGTCCTCAAGCACCGCAAGCGCAAGGAAAAGGCGCTGCGCAAGCTGGACGCCATGCAGGCGAACCTGGCCCGCGTCCAGGACCTGACCGGTGAGCTGCGCCGTCAGCTCAAACCGCTGGGCCGGCAGGCACAAGTCGCCCGCCGGGCGGTGGTCATCCAGGCCGACCTGCGCGACGCCCGGCTGCGACTGCTCGCCGATGACCTGGTCACCCTGCGGAAGGCGTTGCACGCCGAGGTCGCCGACGAGGCCGCGCTCAAGGAGCGCCGCGACGCCGTCGAGGCGGAGCTGGCGGCCGCCGTACAACGCGAGGCGCGGCTGGAGGAGCAGGTCAGGGCCCTCGCGCCGCGGCTCGCCGACGCCCGGGCCACTTGGTACGGGCTGTCGCAACTGGCCGAGCGGGTGCGCGGCACCATCGGCCTGGCCGAGCAGCGCGTACGTCATGCCACCGCGCAGCCCGCCGAGGAGCGGCGCGGCCGCGATCCGGAGGACATGGAGCGCGAGGCCGCCCGCATCCGCGAACAGGAGGCGGAACTCACCGACGCCCTGGAGGCCGCCCAGCGCGCCCTGGACGACACGGTCGACCACCGGGCCGAGCTGGAACGCCGCCTCGCGGACGAGGACAAGGCGCTCAAGGCCGCCGCCCGCGCCATCGCCGACCGTCGCGAGGGTCTGGCCCGCCTGCAGGGTCAGGTCAACGCCGCCCGCTCCAAGGCCGGATCCGCCGAAGCCGAGATCGGCCGGCTGACCGCCGCCCGCGACGAGGCGCGCGAGCGTGCCGAGTCCGCGCAGGAGGAGTACGAGGAACTCCGCGCCCGGGTCGAGGACCTGGACGCCGACGACTCCGAGCTCGACGAGCGCCTCGAAGCGGCCAACGACGAGCAGGCCGGCGCCGACGAGGCCCACTCCGCCGCCCGCGAGGCCGCCACCACCGCCGAACGCCGGCGGGCCGCCCTCGCCGCGCGCCACGACGCACTCGCCCTCGGCCTGCGCCGCAAGGACGGCACCGGTGCCCTGCTCGCCGCGGGCGACCGCCTGGCCGGGCTGCTCGGCCCCGCCGCCGAACTCCTCACCGTCGCCCCGGGCCACGAGGTGCCGGTCGCGGCCGCGCTGGGCGCCGCCGCCGACGCCGTCGCCGTCTCGGGCCCGTCCGCCGCCGCCGAGGCGCTGCGGCTGCTGCGCAAGGACGACGCGGGACGCGCGACGCTGCTCCTCGCCGGTGACGCCGCCCCGCAGGAGACCGCCGCGGTGCCCCCGGGCGCGCGTGCGGCGGCCTCGCTCGTTGGCGGCCCCGACGAACTGCTCCCGGCCGTGCGCCGTCTGCTGCGGGACTACGTCGTCGTGGAGAGCCTCGCCGACGCCGAGTCACTGGTCGCCGCACACCCGCGGTTGACCGCGGTGACCGCCGAAGGTGATGTCCTCGGCGCCCACTTCGCCCACGGCGGCTCTGCCGGTGCCCCCAGCCTGCTGGAGGTGCAGGCCGCCGTCGACGAGGCCGCCGCGGAGCTGGAGGCACTGGCCGGGCGCTGCGAGGCGCTCGCGCACGAGCAGGCCGCGGCCAAGGAACGCCGGTCGGCTGCCGCCCGGGTGGTCGACGAGCTGACGCAGCGTCGGCGGGCCGCGGAGAAGGAGAAGTCGGCTGTGGCGCAGCAGCTGGGCCGGCTGGGCGGCCAGGCACGCGCCGCGGCGGGGGAGGCGGAACGTTCTGCCGCCGCCGTGGGCCGCGCCGAGGAGTCCCTGGCGGCCGCCATAGAGGAGTTCGAGGAGCTCTCCTTCCGGCTGAGCGAGGCGGAGGCCGCCCCTGCCGAGGAGGAGCCGGACACCTCCGTGCGGGACCGGCTGGCCGCCGACGGCGCCAACGCCCGGCAGACCGAGATGGAGGCGCGGCTCCAGGTACGTACCCACGAGGAGCGGGTCAAGGGCCTGGCCGGCCGCGCCGACGGCCTGGACCGCGCCGCCCGCGCCGAGCGCGAGGCCAGGCAGCGGGCCGCCCGGCGCAAGGCACGTCTGGAGTACGAGGCGCAGGTCGCCTCGGCGGTGCTGAAGGGGGCGCACGGCCTGCTGGCCTGCGTCCAGGTCTCGCTGGGGCGCGCGGACGAGGAACGCGGCGCGGCCGAGCGCGCCAAGGCCGAGCGCGAGGCGGAGCTGGACACCGCGCGCCGCCAGGGCCGGGAGCTGAAGTCCGAACGGGACCGGCTGACCGACTCCGTCCACAAGGGCGAGGTGCTGGGCGCCGAGAAGCGGATGCGGGTCGAGCAGCTGGAGGGCAAGGCCCTGGAGGAGTACGGCGTCGAGCCCGAGGGCCTGGTCGCGGAGTACGGGCCGGACCAGCTCGTGCCGCCGTCCCCGCCCGCCGAGGGCGAGGTGCTGCCGGAGGACCCGGAGCACCCGCGCAACGCGCCGCGCCCGTACCACCGGGGCGAGCAGGAGAAGCGGCTGAAGGCGGCGGAGAGGGCGTACCAGCAGCTGGGCAAGGTCAACCCGCTGGCGCTGGAGGAGTTCGCGGCGCTGGAGGAGCGGCACAAGTTCCTCTCGGAACAGCTGGAGGACCTGAGGAAGACCCGGGCCGACCTGCTCCAGGTGGTGAAGGAGGTGGACGAGCGGGTCGAGCAGGTCTTCACCTCCGCGTACCACGACACGGCGCGCGAGTTCGAGGGCGTGTTCTCCCGGCTCTTCCCCGGCGGCGAGGGCCGGCTGATCCTCACCGACCCCGAGAACATGCTCACCACCGGTGTGGAGGTGGAGGCCCGGCCGCCGGGCAAGAAGGTCAAGCGGCTGTCGCTGCTGTCGGGCGGCGAGCGCTCGCTGACCGCCGTGGCGCTGCTGGTGTCGATCTTCAAGGCCCGGCCGAGCCCGTTCTACGTGATGGACGAGGTCGAGGCCGCGCTGGACGACACCAACCTGCAGCGCCTCATCCGCATCATGCGTGAGCTGCAGGAGAGCTCGCAGCTGATCGTCATCACCCACCAGAAGCGGACCATGGAGGTCGCCGACGCACTGTACGGCGTGTCCATGCAGGGCGACGGCGTGTCGAAGGTCATCAGTCAGCGCCTCAAGGACTGACTTCACGTTGTGAACGAACGCAGGGGATCCCTGGGGGATCCTCTGCTCTGTTGCGTCAAAATAGGCGGGTTTGACTTTGAAGATTGTAGGAATAAGGTCTGCAATGTTGTTTTAGCGTTCGAGTGATGGTGACTTGGGGAGTCCCGGCACTCGTTGCTCCTGCCCCCCACCTGAGGGCTCAATGCAGAGTCCGGGAGATTCACCAGTGACCACCACCGCACCGAAGTCCCAGGCGGCCGGCCGCTCCGGCGGCCATGCCGACCACCTCGGGCACGTCATCTTCATCACCGCGGCCGCCGCCATGGGCGGCTTCCTCTTCGGCTACGACAGCTCCGTCATCAACGGCGCCGTCGAGGGCATCCGCGGGAAGTACGACATCGGCTCGGCCGCGCTCGCCCAGGTCGTCGCCATCGCGCTGATCGGCTGTGCGATCGGCGCCGCCACCGCGGGCCGCGTCGCCGACCGCATCGGGCGCATCCGCGTCATGCGGATCGCCGCCGCGCTCTTCACGGTCAGCGCCGTGGGCTCCGCCCTTCCCTTCAGCCTCTGGGACCTGGCGCTGTGGCGCGTGGTCGGCGGCTTCGCCATCGGCATGGCGTCGGTGATCGGCCCCGCCTACATCGCCGAGGTCGCGCCCGCCGCGTACCGCGGCCGGCTCGGCTCCTTCCAGCAGGCCGCGATCGTGATCGGCATCGCCGTCTCCCAGCTCGTCAACTGGGGCCTGCTCCAGGCCGCCGACGGCGACCAGCGCGGCGACCTGCTGGGCGTCGAGGCGTGGCAGGTCATGCTCGGCGTGATGGTCGTGCCCGCCGTCCTGTACGGCCTGCTGTCCTTCGCGATCCCCGAGTCGCCCCGCTTCCTGATCTCCGCCGGCCGGACCGCCGACGCCGAGAAGGTGCTGCGCGACGTCGAGGGCGAGCACACCGACACGGCCGCACGGGTCGCCGAGATCCGCGAGCACATGCGCAGCGAGCACCGCTCCCGCTTCAAGGACCTGCTCGGCGGGCGCTTCGGCTTCGCCCCGATCGTGTGGGTCGGCATCGGGCTGTCGGTGTTCCAGCAGCTCGTCGGCATCAACGTGATCTTCTACTACTCGGCCACCCTCTGGCAGTCCGTGGGCGTCGACCCGAGCAGCTCGTTCTTCTACTCCTTCACCACGTCGATCATCAACATCATCGGCACCGTGATCGCGATGCTGTTCGTCGACCGGATCGGCCGCAAGCCGCTCGCCCTCATCGGTTCCGTCGGCATGGCGGTCTCGCTGGGCCTGGTCGCCTGGGCCTTCTCTCACAAGACCGGCACCGGCGGCCACATCAGCCTCCCCGGCACCGAGGGCGCCGTGGCACTCGTCGGAGCGCACGCCTTCGTGCTCTTCTTCGCCCTGTCGTGGGGCGTCGTGGTGTGGGTCTTCCTCGGCGAGATGTTCCCGAACCGGATCCGCGCCGCCGCGCTCGGCGTCGCCGCCTGCGCGCAGTGGGTCGCCAACTGGGTGATCACCGCCAGCTTCCCCAGCCTGTCGGACTGGAACCTGTCGCTGACCTACGTGATCTACACGGCCTTCGCCGCGCTCTCCGTCCCCTTCGTCGTCAGGTTCGTCCCGGAGACGAAGGGCAAGACCCTGGAGGAGATGGGCTGACCGGCCCCACCCGCTCCCGCCGCGCCGCCCCCGTGGTGCCCCTCCGGGCCCGGGGGCGGCGCCGTGCGCCGGGCCGCTCGCGGCCGGGCCCGGTCAGTCCTTCAGCCGGGGCAGCACCTGCTCGGCGAACAGGTGCAGGCTCCGCCAGCCCTCCTCGACCGGCATGCCCCCGCACAACGGGTGCAGCACGAGGGCGGCGGCCGGGTCGGTGCTCGCCTCCGCGAAGGCGACGCACTCGTCGGGGGTGACCACGCGGTAGACGCCTTCGCGGCGCAGTTCCTCCGGGGAGGCCGCGCTGGAGCGCACCGCCGAGCGGATGCCGGCGGACTGCCAGGAGGCGTAGGTGGCGGCCTCGTGGAACAGGTGCCGCCCGTACTCGGCCCAGGTGCGGTCGGGGTCCTCGGACAGGTGGAGCAGCGGCACCTGCGGCGGGGGCATCAGGCACCAGCCCTCGGTGCCGTGCTCGGCGAGCTGCTCCCGGTAGTACGTCTCCAGCTCCGGGAGGTGGGCGCTGGGGAAGAACGGCAGGCCGAACCGCGCCGCCCGGCGCGCCGCAGCGCGCGAGCTGCCGCCGACGATCAGCAGCGGGTGCGGGGAGCTGTGGGGGCGGGGCGTGACCCGGACGGTCCGGCCGCGGAAGACGAAGGGCTCACCGGTCCACGCCGTGAGCAGCGTCTCCAGCAGCTCGTCCTGGAGGGCGCCGCGCCGGTGCCAGTCCACCCCGAGGGCCGCGTACTCCTCCGGGCGGTAGCCGATGCCGGCGACGGTGACCAGCCGGCCGCCGCCGACGTGGTCGAGCACCGCGAGGTCCTCCGCCAGCCGCAGCGGGTCGTACAGCGGTCCGATCAGCGCGGAGACGGTGACCGCGATCCGGCGGGTCGCGCCGAGGACCGCCCCCGCGAAGGTCAGGGGTGAGGGCAGCCAGCCGTCGGGGGAGCCGTGGTGCTCCTCGGTCTGGAGGGTGGCGACGCCGTGCTCGTCGGCGTACGCGGCCATCTCCAGGGCCGCCCGGTAGCGGTGGCTCAGCGCCCCGGGCGCGGCCGCGGGGTCGACGAGGTTGAAACGTACGACAGTGGCGGGCATGCGCCGACGTTAGCTGACGAACCGTCAGATGAACAGACTCGTGGACCCCCGCCGGGTGGCTCCCGGGAGGGCCCGCCGCGTGACCGATACTGGACGGGTTATGGAAACCGTCATTCTTGCCGTAGTCATCGCCCTGGTCGTGATCCTGGCGGCCGGCGGGCTGGTGGTGGGCAGCCGCCGCAGGAAGCAGCTGCCCCCCGCACCGCCCACCGAGCAGCCGACGATCACCGCGCCCCCCGCCGAACCGCAGATCGGCGACGAGGCGGAGGCCCCGCGGGACGAACCCCGCCGGACCATCGAAGAGGTCGAGCTCCCCGAGTCGGAAGACGCCTCCGCCGGCGGCGTCCTCGTCGAGGAGCGCCCGGCCGCCCCCGAGATCGAGCGGCCCGAGCCCACCGCCGGCCGTCTGGTGCGGCTGCGCTCCCGGCTCTCGCGCTCGCAGAACGCGCTCGGCAAGGGGCTGCTCACGCTGCTCGCGCGCGAGCACCTCGACGAGGACACGTGGGAGGAGGTCGAGGACACCCTGCTCACCGCGGACGTCGGGGTCGCACCCACCCAGGAACTCGTGGAGCGGCTGCGCACCCGGGTGAAGGTGCTCGGCACCCGCACCCCCGCCGACCTGCGGCAGCTGCTGCGCGAGGAACTGCTGACCCTGATCGGCACGGATCTGGACCGCACGCTCCACACGGACGGGCTGCCGAACGGGGACGGGGCCGACCAGCCGGCCGTGCTGATGGTCGTCGGCGTCAACGGCACCGGCAAGACCACCACCACCGGCAAGCTCGCCCGGGTCCTGGTGGCCGACGGCCGCAGCGTCGTGCTGGGCGCCGCCGACACCTTCCGCGCCGCCGCCGCGGACCAGCTGCAGACATGGGGCGAGCGGGTCGGCGCCCGGACCGTGCGCGGTCCCGAGGGCGGCGACCCGGCGTCGGTCGCCTTCGACGCGGTGAAGGAGGGCATCGCCGAGGGTGCGGACGTCGTGCTCATCGACACCGCGGGCCGGCTGCACACCAAGACCGGCCTGATGGACGAGCTCGGCAAGGTCAAGCGCGTCGTGGAGAAGCACGGCCCGGTGGACGAGGTCCTGCTGGTCCTGGACGCCACGACGGGTCAGAACGGACTGGTGCAGGCCCGGGTCTTCGCCGAGGTCGTCGACATCACCGGCATCGTGCTCACCAAGCTCGACGGCACGGCCAAGGGCGGCATCGTCGTCGCCGTCCAGCGCGAGCTGGGCGTTCCGGTCAAGCTGATCGGCCTGGGCGAGGGGGCGGACGACCTCGCCCCGTTCGAGCCCGAGGCCTTCGTGGACGCGCTGATCGGCTCGTAGCCGGCGGCGTCCGGGGACGAGCGGACACGTGGACAAGGGGCGCACTCCTCCGAGTGCGCCCCTTGCTCGTCGTTCACGCGTACGCGCGGTCCCGGTGGCAGACGTACGCCAGCGTGCCGAGCAGCAGCCGGGCCTCCGGCGGCTGGCGGGCGGCGTCCAGTGCCGGCGGCCGCAGCCAGCGGACCGGGCCGAGGCCGCCGAGGTCGGAGGGCGGGGCGGTCACGTGGTCGCCCGGCCCGAGGCAGCGCAGGTCGAGGTCGGCGTCGTCCCAGCCCATGCGGTACAGCAGGTGCGGGAGCTCGGCGGCGGCCCCCGGCGCGACGAAGAACTGCGCCCGGCCGTCCGGGGTGGCGATGACCGGGCCGAGACGCAGCCCCATGCGTTCCAGGCGCACCAGGGCGCGTACGCCGGATCGTTCCGCCACGTCGATCACGTCGAAGGCGCGTCCCACGGGGAGCATCAGCGCCGCGCCCGGCACGCGCTCCCAGGCGGCCACGGCCTCCTCGAGGGTGGCCCCGGCCGGCACCTCGCCGGCGAACTCCAGCGCGTGGGCGCCCGGTGCCTTGCACCCCGGGTCACCGCAGGAGCACTGCCCGCCCCCGCGCGTGGCGCGCGCACCCGGCGCCACCGCCCATCCGCACAACCCGGTGTACTCCGCCACGGTGGTGCACGCCGAGGCGTGCGTCCGGCGGCGCGCGCCGGAGCGGATGTGTCGCATCTCCCGCATGCTGCCGATCGTGAAGCCCATGACACCCCCAACGGGTCGTAGTTGCCGATGGTTACGCCCGTGCCTGATCGGCATGTGTCAAGTGAATCGCGCCGTGTGCACATGTAGTTCATTCGAAGGGGTGGCGAATGGTGGCGTTTTCGCTGGAGGCATCGCCGGATGGGTGATCGTAGGATTACTTTCGGTTTGCAAGCCCCGGAAGTGTGCGGGCCGGCGGGTATGCCGGAGGCAAGACTCGTAGGACACTGAGGCACATGGGGGCCAGGCAGGCAACGGCCCTCATCCCCGGAGGTGTTGGGCGACGGAATGGGGGCGTCACGGTGGGCGGCACACAGGACAAGCAGCCCAACGCGCAGTTGACCTCTTGGTTTGTGCGCAGCGGCTGGTCCAAGGGCGAACTCGCCCGTCAGGTGAACCGCAGGGCACGCCAGATGGGCGCGCTGCACGTCAGCACGGACACCTCACGGGTGCGCCGCTGGCTGGACGGCGAACAGCCGCGCGAACCCATCCCGCGCATCCTGTCCGAGCTGTTCTCCGAACGCTTCGGCACCGTCGTCCCGGTGGAGGACCTCGGTCTGCGCCCCGCCCACCAGCCGCCCGCCGCGACCGGCGTGGACCTGCCGTGGGCCGGGCCGCAGACGGTCCAGCTGATCAACGAGTTCTCCCGCAGCGACCTGATGCTCGGCCGCCGCGGCTTCCTCGGGACCTCCCTGGCGCTGGCCGCCGGCCCCGCCCTCGTCGAGCCGATGCAGCGCTGGCTGGTGCCCACCCCCGCGTCCGGCGCCGACGTCCCGCCGCCGCGCGAGCCCGGGGGCAGGGTCCGGCTCTCCGAGCCCGAGCTGGAGCTGCTGGAGGCCACCACGGTGATGTTCCGCCAGTGGGACAACCAGTGCGGCGGCGGCCTGCGCCGCAAGGCCGTGGTGGGCCAGTTGCACGAGGTCACCGACCTGCTCCAGGAGTCCCATCCGCAGTCCGTCGCCAAGCGGCTCTACCGCGTCACCGCCGAGCTCGCCGCGCTCGCCGGCTGGATGTCGTACGACGTCGGCCTGCATCCCACGGCGCAGAAGTACCTGGTCCTGGCCCTGCACGCGGCCAAGGAGGCGGACGACCGCCCGCTGGGTGCCTTCGTCCTGTCCAGCATGAGCCGCCAGATGATCCACCTGGACCGGCCCGACGACGCACTGGAACTCATCCACCTGGCGCAGTACGGCAGCAGGGACAGCGCGACCGCCACCACCCAGGCGATGCTGTACGCGATGGAGGCCCGCGCCTACGCCAACATGGGCCAGGTCAGCAAGTGCCACCGCGCCGTGCGGATGGCCGAGGACTCCTACACCGACTCCCGCCCCACCGAGGACCCGGACTGGATCAGCTTCTTCAACGAGGCCGAGCTCAACGCCGAGAACGCCCACTCCTACCGTGACCTGGCGTACGTGGCCGGCCGCAGCCCCACGTACGCCTCGCTGGCCCACCCGGTGATGCAGCGGGCCGTCGAGCTCTTCTCCCAGGACACCGTCCACCAGCGCGCCTACGCCCTCAACCTGATCGGCATGGCCACCGTGCACCTGCTCCAGCGGAGCCCGGAGGAGGCCGCCGGCCTCACCGTCCAGGCCATCGACGTCGCCAAGCACGTGCGCTCCGAGCGGGTGAACACCCGCATCCGCAAGACCGCCGACACCGCGCTGCGTGACTACGGCAGGATCGCCGAGGTCGCCCAGCTCAGCGAGCGCCTGGCGTCCGACCTCCCCGAGGTCGCCGGGACCGCCTGACCCGGCGGTCCACCCCGAACCCCGGCCGCGGCCGGCCATCCCGACAGCCCGACTCGGCTCCCCCATGCCAGGTCAACCGGGTGGCCCGCCGCGGCCGGTCCTCGTCCACCGACCCGTCCGTTCGACGGCGTGGCGAGGTTTGTACACCCCGGCCCGCGCGGCACGTATACAGCTCGTCGGCCCGCCCGAGGGGTCACGGAGTCGTGACGGCGTCGTCATGGCGGCGCCCGCTGGGGTGGCGGTTCATCCCGACGTAACACGGACGACTTCTTCGTCACGGTTCCGAAACACCCGATGGCGTCGACGGAAACCCGGCTGGGACAACCTCATGGCGAAAACCGGCCCATCGAGCCCGCTTCCCGCACGGGCCGTTCGGATGACGAGGAGACGCCGATGGCAGCAGGCTTCTTGACGCTTGCCGCAGATACGCCCACGCTCGACAGCGGTAGCACGGCGTTCATGCTGCTGAGCGCAGCGCTGGTGCTCGTGATGACCCCCGGTCTCGCCTTCTTCTACGGCGGCATGGTGCGGGTCAAGAGCGTGCTGAACATGCTGATGATGAGCTTCATCGCCATCGGCATCGTCACCGTGCTGTGGACGCTCTACGGGTTCACCGTCGCATTCGACTCCGGCAACGCCTTCTTCGGCGGCTTCGACTGGGCCGGCATGCGCAACATCGGGATCTCCCAGCTGTGGGACGGCTACACCATCCCGGTCTACGTCTTCGCCGTCTTCCAGCTGATGTTCGCGATCATCACGCCCGCCCTGATCAGCGGCGCCCTGGCGGACCGGGTGAAGTTCACCGCCTGGTCGCTCTTCGTGGCCCTGTGGGCGACGGTCGTGTACTTCCCGGTCGCCCACATGGTCTGGGCGTCGGACGGCTTCCTCTTCACCCGCGGCGTGATCGACTTCGCCGGCGGTACGGCGGTGCACATCAACGCCGGTGCCGCGGCGCTCGGCGTGATCCTCGTCATCCGCAAGCGCGTGGGCTTCAAGAAGGACCCGTTCCGCCCGCACAACCTGCCGCTGGTCATGCTCGGCGCCGGCCTGCTGTGGTTCGGCTGGTTCGGGTTCAACGCCGGCTCCTGGCTCGCCTCCGACGGCGTCGCGGCCGTGGCCTTCACCAACACCCAGGTCGCCACCGCCTCCGCGATGCTCGGCTGGCTCGCCTACGAGAAGATCAAGCACGGCTCCTTCACCACGCTGGGCGCCGCCTCCGGCGCGGTCGCCGGACTGGTCGCCATCACCCCGGCCTGCGGCTCGGTCAGCCCGCTCGGCGCGATCGCGGTCGGAGTCATCGCCGGTGTGGCCTGCGCCGCCGCGGTCGGCCTGAAGTACAAGTTCGGCTACGACGACTCCCTCGACGTGGTCGGCGTCCACATGGTCGGCGGCATCGTCGGCTCCCTGCTCATCGGCTTCTTCGCCACCGGCGGGGTCGGCCAGACCGCCAAGGGCGTCTTCTACGGCGGCGGCTTCGACCAGCTGTGGAAGCAGTTCCTGGGCGTCGGCGTGGTCCTGTTCTACTCGCTCATCGCCTCGGCGATCCTTGCCAAGCTCATCGACCTGGTGATCGGATTCACCGTCAGCGAGGACACCGAGGTCGCGGGCATCGACCAGGCCGAGCACGCGGAGACCGGCTACGACTTCGCGGGCGTGGCCGGCGCGGTCCGCTCCGCCCTCTCCTCCCTGGACAGCAGCAGTGGCAGCGGCACCCAGGTGACCGACGCCCCGTCGAAGAAGGTGGACGCGTGAAGCTCATCACCGCGGTCGTGAAGCCGCACCGGCTGGACGAGATCAAGGAGGCGCTGCAGGCCTTCGGCGTCCAGGGCCTGACGGTCACCGAGGCCAGTGGCTACGGCCGCCAGCGGGGCCACACCGAGGTCTACCGTGGTGCCGAGTACACCGTGGACCTGGTGCCCAAGATCCGCATCGAGGTGCTCGTCGAGGACGGCGACGCCGACCAGCTGATCGAGGTCATCGTCAAGGCCGCCCGTACCGGCAAGATCGGTGACGGCAAGGTCTGGAGCATCCCGGTCGAGACCGCCGTACGGGTCCGGACCGGGGAGCGCGGCCCGGACGCGCTCTGAGGACGCGGGGGCGCGGCCGGGACTCCGGCCGCGCCCTTTCGCACCACCGAACCCGAGCAGTTCCACCGCACGGCCTGCGACTGGAGACAGTGTGACGGAGAACGTCGACGCGAAAGCCCACGACGGACACGCCCCTGCAGGCTATGCGGCGGCCCGGCTGGCCCTCCTGAACGGCGAGGGCCCGTCCGGGCCGCCGCGGCGCAAGGCGCTCGCCTCCCTGACCGACGCCTGGCTCGCCGACCTCGCCCGCGGCGCGGCCGACCGTACCGGGGCGCGGGGCTGGTCGCTGGTCGCCGTCGGCGGCTACGGCAGGGGGGAGCTCTCCCCGCGCAGCGACCTCGACCTGCTGCTGCTCCACGACGGCTCCGCAGGGCCCGCGGACGTCGCCGGCCTCGCCGACGGGATCTGGTACCCGGTCTGGGACCTGGGCGTCGCCCTCGACCACTCCGTCCGCACCCCCGCCGAGGCCCGCAAGACCGCCGCCGAGGACCTCAAGGTCCAGCTCGGCCTCCTCGACGCCCGCCACATCGCGGGCGACGCCGCCCTCACGGCCTCCCTGCGCACCGCGGTCCTCGCCGACTGGCGCAACCAGGCGCCCAAGCGGCTCCCCGCGCTCCACGAGCTGTGCCTGGAGCGCGCCGAACGCCACGGGGAGCTCTCGTACCTGCTGGAGCCCGACCTCAAGGAGGCCCGCGGTGGGCTGCGCGACGCCACAGCCCTGCGCGCCGTCGCCGCCTCCTGGCTCGCCGACGCCCCCCGCGAGGGCCTGGAGGACGCCCGGACCCGGCTGCTCGACGCCCGGGACGCCCTCCACCTGGTGACCGGCCGCGCCACCGACCGGCTGGCCCTGCAGGAGCAGGACCAGGTGGCCGGCGCACTCGGCCTGCTCGACGCCGACGCACTGCTGCGCCAGGTGTACGAGGCCGCCCGGACCGTCGGCTACGCCTTCGACGTCACCTGGCGCGAGGTCGGCCGGGTCCTGCGCTCCCGCCAGATGCGGCCCCGCCGCCGCGGGCTGCTCGGGCGCTCCCGCCCGGAGCAGAGCACGAACGCGCCCGAGCGCACCCCGCTGGCCGACGGCGTCGTGGAGCACGAGGGCGAGGCCGTCCTCGCGCTCACGGCCAGGCCCGAGCGCGACCCGGTGCTGCCGCTGCGCGCCGCCGCGGCCGCCGCCGAGCACGGTGTACCGCTGTCGCTGCACGCGGTCCGCCGGCTGAGCGTGGCCCAGGCCACCCGGCCGCTGCCGGTGCCGTGGCCCGCCGAGGCCCGCGAACAGCTCGTGACGCTGCTCGGCGCGGGGGAGTCCACCGTCCAGGTGTGGGAGGCACTGGAGGCCGCGGGCATGATCACGCGGCTGCTCCCCGACTGGGAACGGGTCCGCTGCCGCCCGCAGCGCAACGCCGTGCACATCTGGACCGTCGACCGGCACCTCATCGAGTGCGCGGTGCGCGCCTCGCGCCTGACCCGCCGGGTGGGCCGCCCCGACCTGCTGCTCATCGCCGCCCTGCTGCACGACATCGGCAAGGGCTGGCCCGGCGACCACTCCGAGGCCGGCGAGGTCATCGCCCGGGACGTCGCGGCCCGCTTCGGCTTCGGCCGCGCCGACGTGGAGACGCTGGCCGTGCTGGTCCGCCACCACCTGCTGCTGATCGAGACCGCGACCCGGCGCGACCTGGACGACCCCGCCACCGTGCAGAGCGTCGCCGAGGCCGTCCGCGACTCCGAGACGCTGGAGCTGCTCCACGCGCTGACCGAGGCGGACGCCCTCGCCACCGGTCCGGCCGCCTGGAGCGCATGGCGGTCCTCACTCGTCGGCGACCTGGTCAAGCGGGTCGCCGCCGTGCTGGTGAGCGGGGCGGTGCCCGCGCCCGCCGACCCCGAGCCCACCGCGGAGGAGGAGCGTCTGGCGGTCGAGGCGGCGCGCACCGGGGGCCCGGTCATCGCGCTGCACGCCCATGCCGAGCCCGACCCCGACGGGGTCCCGCGGACCGCGGACGGCGAACCCGAGCCCGTCGGCGTGGAGCTGCTGCTCGCCGTCCCCGACCGGCCCGGGCTGCTGGCGGCGGCGGCGGGCGTGCTCGCCCTGCACCGGCTCACCGTCCGGGCCGCCGACCTGCGCGCGGTCGACCCCATCCACCAGGGCCCGGTGACCCTCCTGCGCTGGCGGGTGGCCGCCGAGTACGGCTCGCTGCCCGAGGCGGCACGGCTGCGCAACGACTTCGCCCGGGCCTTCGCGGGCTCCCTCGACATCGAGGCACGGCTGGCGGAGCGGGAGTCGGCGTACCCCCGCCGTCGCGGGGTCACGCCCCCTCCGCCCCGCGTCACCGTCGCCCCCGGCAGCTCCAGCGCCGCGACCGTCATCGAGGTCCGCGCCCACGACGCCCCGGGGCTGCTGCACCGCATCGGCCGGGCCCTGGAGTCCACCGGCGTGAACGTCAGGTCCGCCCGGATCAGTACGCTCGGCGCCAACGCGGTCGACGCGTTCTACGTCACGGACACCGGGGGCGATCCGCTTCCCGACGTACGGGCGGCCGAGGTCGCCGACGAGGTGGAGCGGGCCCTGCGCTGACGCGGTGGAGACCATTCGCGGCCCGGGCGGATACCCTTGAGGACGACCTATCACCCGCCCCCGACCTGAGGATCCGCGACCGACGTGTTCGACACCCTTTCCGACCGCCTCGCAGCGACGTTCAAGAACCTCCGGGGCAAGGGCCGCCTTTCCGAGGCGGACATCGACGCCACCGCGCGCGAGATCCGCATCGCGCTGCTGGAGGCGGACGTCGCGCTGCCGGTGGTGCGCGCCTTCATCAAGCAGGTCAAGGAGCGGGCGACCGGGGCCGAGGTCTCCCAGGCGCTGAACCCCGCCCAGCAGGTCATCAAGATCGTCAACGACGAGCTCGTCGGCATCCTCGGCGGTGAGACCCGCCGGCTGCGGTTCGCCAAGCAGCCGCCGACCGTGATCATGCTCGCCGGTCTGCAGGGTGCGGGCAAGACGACGCTGGCCGGCAAGCTCGGCCGCTGGCTGCAGGGCCAGGGCCACGCCCCGCTGCTGGTCGCCGCGGACCTCCAGCGTCCCAACGCCGTCAACCAGCTCCAGGTCGTCGCGGAGCGGGCCGGCGTCGCGGTCTTCGCGCCGGAGCCCGGCAACGGCGTGGGCGATCCGGTCCAGGTGGCCAAGGACTCCCTCGACCACGCCCGCACCAAGCAGTACGACGTCGTCATCGTCGACACCGCCGGCCGCCTCGGCATCGACGCCGAGATGATGCAGCAGGCCGCGGACATCCGCGACGCCGTGCAGCCCGACGAGATCCTCTTCGTCGTCGACGCCATGATCGGCCAGGACGCGGTCAACACCGCCGAGGCCTTCCGCGACGGCGTCGGCTTCGACGGCGTGGTGCTCTCCAAGCTCGACGGCGACGCCCGCGGTGGTGCGGCGCTCTCCATCGCACACGTCACCGGCCGCCAGATCATGTTCGCCTCCAACGGCGAGAAGCTGGACGACTTCGACGCCTTCCACCCCGACCGGATGGCCTCGCGCATCCTGGGCATGGGTGACGTCCTCAGCCTGATCGAGAAGGCCGAACAGACCTTCAGCCAGGCCGAGGCCCAGAAGATGGCCGAGAAGCTGGCCAAGGGTCCCAAGGAGTTCACCCTCGACGACTTCCTCCAGCAGATGGAGCAGGTCCGCAAGATGGGCTCGATCTCCAAGCTGCTCGGCATGCTCCCGGGCATGGGCCAGATCAAGGACCAGATCAACAACCTCGACGAGCGTGACGTGGACCGCACGGCCGCGATCATCAAGTCGATGACCCCGGGTGAGCGCCAGGACCCCACGATCATCAACGGCTCCCGTCGCGCCCGCATCGCCCGCGGTTCCGGTGTGGACGTCAGCGCCGTGAAGAGCCTGGTGGAGCGGTTCTTCGAGGCCCGCAAGATGATGTCGCGGATGGCCCAGGGCGGTATCCCGGGGATGCCCGGCATGCCGGGCATGGGCGGCGGCGCACGTCAGAAGAAGCAGCAGAAGAAGGCCAAGGGCAAGCGGCAGAGCGGCAACCCGCTCAAGCGCGCCGAGCAGGAGAGGGCCGACGCCGCCCGTCGCGAGCAGCAGCAGGCCGGTGGCGCCTTCGGCCTGCCGGCCGGCCAGGAGGGCCAGAACTTCGAACTGCCCGACGAGTTCAAGAAGTTCATGGGCTGACCCAGGTCCGTGTCCGTACGGCGGCGGCGCCCCCTGCGCAGGGGACGCCGCCGCCGCGCGTGCATCATGGACCCATGCGCGTACACATCCGTCCCCCGGAGCCGGCCGACGCCCCCGCCTACCGGGAGGCGGTGCTGCGCTCCGCCGAGCACGTCGGCCGGTGGAACCCGGTCGAACCGGACGGGCTGCCCGAACTGCTGCGGCGCCAGGGGCCGGTGCTGCGGACGTTCCTGATCCTCGACGAGGAGAGCGGCGGGATCGTCGGCAAGTGCAACGTGGCCAACATCGTGATGGGGCGCTTCCGCAACGGCAGCCTGGGCTACGACAGCTACGTGCCCTTCGCCGGGACCGGGCGGATGAGCGAGGGCCTGCGGCTGGTCGTCGACCGCTGCTTCGCCCCCGAACCGCGGGGCCTGGGCCTGCACCGGCTGGAGATCAACGTGCAGCCGGAGAACGAACGGTCCGTCGCCATGGCCAGGCGCCTCGGTTTCCGCCACGAGGGCTTCACGCCCCGGATGCTCTACCTGAACGACGCCTGGCGCGACCACGAGCGCTTCGCGCTCACCGCCGAGGAGTGGCCGGGGGTCTGAGGGGCGCCGGAGCGGCACTGTCCTTATTGTCGGGATATGGGCAATCCCGTACCGCCCCGGCAGAATCCGGACGACCCATGGCGGACGGAGGGCGCGCCAGCCTCGCCGCCCACCCGGCGACGGCGCCGCATGGGCGGCTGGGGCGGCATGATCCTGACGGCGCTCGTCGTCTTCCTCATCACCGACCTGGTGCTCTCGTTCTTCACCGGGTCCCGGCCGACCACGATCTCGTACACCGAGTTCAACCGGCAGCTGGCCACGGACAACATCTCGAAGATCTACTCCAAGGGCGACTCCATCGAGGGGCAGCTCAAGAAGAAGCAGGACGTGCCGGGGGCGGACGAGGGCACGTACATGCAGTTCAAGACCCAGCGGCCGGTCTTCGCCGACGACGACCTGTGGGCGACCCTGACGAAGAACAAGGTCACCGTCACCGCCGAACCCGTGGTCCAGCAGCGCGGCCTGCTCTACAACCTGCTGCTCTCGCTCGCCCCGGTGCTGCTGCTGGTCCTGCTCTGGCTCTACGTCTCCCGCCGGATGAGCAAGCTCGCGGGCGGGCTCGGCGGCCTGGGCGGCCTCGGCCGCAGGGCCCCGCCGACGCCGGTCGTCCCGGAGGCGGGCCGCCGCACCACCTTCGCCGACGTGGCGGGCATCGACGAGGTGGAGGCCGAGCTCAACGAGGTCGTCGACTTCCTCAAGCGCCCGCAGGCCTACCGGGCGCTCGGGGCGCGGATGCCGCGCGGCGTGCTGCTCGCCGGGCCGCCCGGCACCGGCAAGACCCTGCTCGCCCGGGCCGTGGCCGGCGAGGCCGACGTGCCGTTCTTCTCCGCCTCCGCCTCCGAGTTCATCGAGATGATCGTCGGCGTCGGCGCCGGCCGGGTGCGCGAGCTGTTCGCCGAGGCCCGCAAGGTCGCCCCGGCGATCATCTTCATCGACGAGATCGACACCATCGGCCGTGCCCGCGGCGCCGCGGGCGGCATCGGCGGCCACGACGAGCGGGAGCAGACCCTCAACCAGATCCTCACCGAGATGGACGGCTTCTCCGGCTCCGAGGGCGTCGTCGTCACAGCCGCCACCAACCGGCCCGACGTCCTCGACCCCGCCCTGACCCGGCCGGGCCGCTTCGACCGCGTCGTCCACGTCAGCCCGCCCGACCGTACGGGCCGCGAGGCGATCCTCCGCATCCACCTGCGCCAGGTACCCCTGGAGGGCGGCATCGACCTGACCGCCGTGGCCCGTGCGACGCCGGGGATGACGGGCGCCGAACTGGCCAACCTCGCCAACGAGGCCGCGCTGCTCGCCGTCAAGCGCGGCAAGGGCGCCGTCGGGCAGGGCGAGCTCTCCGACGCCCTGGAGAAGGTGCAGCTGGGCGCGGCCCGCCCGCTCGTGATCCCCATCGAGGAGCGCCGCCGTACCGCCTATCACGAGTCCGGGCACGCCCTGCTCGGCATGCTGCACCCGGGCGCCGACCCCGTACGCAAGATCACCATCGTCCCGCGCGGCCGCGCCCTCGGCGTCACCCTCTCCACCCCCGACTCCGACCGCTACGCGTACACCGAGGAGTACCTGCGCGGCCGGATCATCGGCGCGCTCGGCGGCATGGCCGCCGAGCACGTCGTCTTCGGGGTGATCACCACCGGTGCCGAGAACGACCTGGAGCAGGTCACCAACGTCGTCCGGGGCATGGTCGGCCGCTGGGGCATGAGCGAGAAGGTCGGCCCGCTCTCGGCGATCCCGGCCGACTCCCAGCAGCCCTACGGACTGTCCGCCGCCCCCGCCACCCTCGACGTGATCGACGCCGAGATGCGCAGGATCGTGGACGAGTGCTACGGGACGGCCTGCCGGCTGCTGGGCCGGCACCGCGAGCAACTGGACGCCCTCGCGGAGCGGCTGCTGGAGGCCGAGACGCTGGAGGAGGACGAGGCCTACGAGGCGGCGGGCATCCCACGGCTCGCGAAGGCCGTGGAGTAGCCGCCCTGCGGTCGCGCGGGAACGTTGCCGGTTACACCCGGGCCACCAGGTAACGGAACACGTTCTCCATCCGGACCGTGCCGTCGCCGCGCCGGTACGCGTGCAGCGCCTCGCGCAGCTCCTTGCGCACCTGGTCCTCGTCGGTGGCCGCCACGGCGGCGTCGAAGAGCCCGGTCGACACCAGGCCGCGCACCGCGCTGTCCATGTCGGGGTAGCCGAACGGGCAGGACACCCGCCCCGAGCCGTCCGGACGCAGCCCCGCCTCCCGCGCCAGCTCCTCCAGGTCGTCACGGCCGCTGAGCCGGACCGCGGGGGTGGTGCCGCGCGGCTCGGCCAGCCGGGCCGCGACCCGCAGCACCCGCCCGGTGGCGCAGCGCTCGGGCGGCCCCCAGCCGGCCAGCACGACCGGGGCGCCCCGCTCGGCCAGGCCCGCCGCGGCGCCGAGCGCCGGGACCAGCGCCGCCGGCGCCGTCCCCGGGTCGAGGGCGGTGATCATCGTGAACGGTGCCCCCTCCGGTACGGGGACCTCCTCCGGCCCGCCCGCCACGAGCCGGGTGCGCCCGCCGCGCGACCGTGCCGGTGCGCCCCACTGCTGCTCGGGCAGCAGCCGCTGCCGGGCCAGTTCGAGGCGCCGTTCGTCCGGATCGCACCCCGTGACCGCCGCGCCCCGGGCCGAGGCCATGAGCAGCGCGAGTCCCGATCCGCACCCGAGGCCGAGCAGCCGGGTGCGGGGGCCGACCTCCAACCGCTCGTGCACCGCCTCGTAGAGCGGTACGAGCATCCGCTCCTGGATCTCCGCCCAGTCACGCGCCCTGCCGTCGGTCCGGTGTGTTCGTGGGTGCCGTGCGAGCGTAGGTGTCATCGAGCGCCCCAATCAGCCGCGTCGCCGTCTCGCCGAAAGCCTTCCTCGTACGCCCCCCGGTTACGCCGCGCACCGTCATCGTCACGCCGCGCATGCCCCCGGAGCCAGCCAACTCCCCTTCCGGGCCGTAGTCCAGAGGTTTGAAGGTGAGGATTGGGCCGATTCCCGACCCCGCCGATTCACGTCCGGTGCCGCTGTCCCCGTACCATCTGCGGCATGGCAAAGGCTCCCGTACTCACACCCCAGGCGGACGACTTCCCGCGCTGGTACCAGGACCTGATCAACAAGGCCGAGCTGGCCGACAACGGCCCGGTGCGCGGCACCATGGTCATCCGGCCGTACGGGTACTCGCTGTGGGAGCGGATGCAGCAGGAGATGGACGCGCGGATCAAGGAGGCGGGCGCCCAGAACGCGTACTTCCCGCTCTTCATCCCGCAGTCCTACCTGACCCGGGAGGCCGAGCACGTCGAGGGCTTCGCGCCGGAGCTGGCCGTGGTCACCCACGGCGGCGGCAAGGAGCTGGAGGAGCCGGTCGTCGTCCGGCCCACCTCCGAGACGATCATCAACGAGTACTTCTCCAAGTGGGTGCAGAGCTACCGCGACCTGCCCCTGCTCATCAACCAGTGGGCCAACGTGGTCCGTTGGGAGATGCGCTCGCGGCTCTTCCTCCGTACGAGTGAGTTCCTGTGGCAGGAGGGCCACACCGCGCACGCCACCTACGAGGACGCCCGCGACTACGCCGCGATGATCCACCGCGACGTGTACGGGGACTTCATGACCGACGTCCTCGGCATCGACGTGGTCCTCGGCCGCAAGACCGCCCGCGAGCGCTTCGCCGGCGCCATCAACACCCTCACCCTCGAGGGCATGATGGGCGACGGCAAGGCGCTGCAGCTGGGCACCAGCCACGAGCTGGGCACCAACTTCGCCAAGGCCTTCAACACCTCCTACCTGTCGAAGGAGGGGCAGCAGGAGCTGGTCTGGCAGACCTCCTGGGGCGTGTCGACCCGCATGGTCGGCGGCCTGATCATGTCCCACGGCGACGACAACGGACTGCGCGTGCCGCCGCGGCTGGCGCCGGTGCAGGCCGTCATCCTGGCGATCAAGGGCGACGACGCGGTCGTCGCCAAGGTCCGCGAGATCGGCGACCGGCTCAAGGCCGCCGGCGTGCGCGTCCAGGTCGACGTGCGCACCGACACCCCGTTCGGCCGACGCGCCGTGGACTGGGAGCTCAAGGGCGTCCCCGTCCGCGTGGAGGTCGGCCCGCGCGACCTGGAGAACGGCACCGCGATGCTCGCCCGCCGCATCCCCGGGGGCAAGGAGCCGGTGGCGATCGACGAGCTGACCGCGCTGGTGCCCAAGGTGCTGGAGGAGGACCAGGCCACGCTGCTGCGCCAGTCCCGCGAGCGCCGCGAGTCCCGCACCGTGGACGTCAAGACGATCGCCGAGGCCGCCGAGGCCGCGGCCACCGGCTGGGCCCGCATCCCCTGGGCCGACCTCGGCCCGGAGGGCGAGGCCAGGCTGGCCGAGCAGGGCGTGTCCGTGCGCTGCCTGCTGACCGAGGACGGGCAGGTTCCGGAAACGGACGACGCGCCGGGTACCGCGGCGATCGTCGCGCGGGCATACTGACCGTCAACTGACTGAAAAGCGACGTACGTAATCGGCAGTACGTCCACGCTTGAGGCGGGTGCGTGACTTCTCCACTGTCCTCCGCACCCGCCCTCAGCCGTACGCATCATCCGGAACTGACTAGTACGTGCAAAATATTTGGGATGGCCCGGTATCGGAACACAGGGCGCCCCCGGCTCGTTGTCACGACGTGAGCACGACACCACCAGTCCTCGCCGCCGAGCTGGCAGTCGCATGGGCCGACATTCAACGGCACCATCCCGAACTGCCCGACCTGGCCGCCCCCGAGTCCCTGATCGGAGAGTCCTCGTCCGCGTGCGGCACGGAGCTCTCCTTCGAGCGCCTGCTGCACGAGGCCGTCCACGGAGTCGCCGCCGCGCGCGGCGTCCGGGACACCTCGCGGGCAGGTCGCTACCACAACCGTCGATTCCTGGCCATCGCCGACGAGCTCGGCCTGGACCACTCCGAGGAGCCGCACCCCAGCAGCGGCTTCTCCCTGGTCCAGCTGCGCCCGGACACCAAGAAGCGCTACCGGGCGACGATCGACCGCCTGCAGCGCGCGCTCAGAGCGCACACCGTGGCGACCGCCGCCGACACCGCCCGCAGTTTCCGCGGGCCCGCCGCCCGGCACGGGTCCTCGGGCGGAGGCGTACGGGTGAAGGCGGTCTGCGACTGCGGGCGCAACGTCCGGGTCGTGCCGTCCGTCCTCGCGCAGGCGCCGATCGTCTGCGGGGCGTGCGGTACGCCGTTCCGGATTCCGGAGGCCGCGGCGGTCGCGTGAGCGCCCGCCGCGCATGGGGGCGGCACCGTACGGGGGACGGCGCCGGTGGGGTCACCGGCGTGCGGCGGCATGCCCGCCGTATGGCAGAATGGTCAGCTGAGCACTCGGCAGCCGTGCAGGACCCCTCTCTCCTTCGGCTGACGCGTCCGTCGGGCAACCGGCTCCACAACCCCACGTGGTGGTCCGGCCTGCCCAACCACGTCAACTCCAGGAGAACCCACTCCCGTGGCAGTCAAGATCAAGCTGAAGCGTCTGGGCAAGATCCGTTCGCCTCACTACCGCATCGTCGTCGCCGACTCCCGTACCCGCCGTGACGGCCGGGCCATCGAGGAGATCGGTCTGTACCACCCCGTGCAGAACCCGTCGCGCATCGAGGTCAACGCCGAGCGCGTCGCGTACTGGCTGGGTGTCGGCGCGCAGCCGACCGAGCCCGTGCTCGCCATCCTGAAGAAGACCGGCGACTGGCAGAAGTACAAGGGCGAGCCGGCCCCGGCCCCGCTCCTGGTCGCCGAGCCCAAGGCCGACAAGCGCGCCCTCTTCGAGGCCGCCGCCAAGGACGCCGGTGACGGGTCCAAGGGCGAGGCCATCACCCAGAAGGCGAAGAAGTCCGACAAGAAGGACGAGGCCGCCGAGGCGGCCGAGTCGACCGAGGCCTGATCGTGCTCGAGGAGGCCCTCGAACACCTGGTCAAGGGGATCGTCGACAACCCCGACGACGTGCAGGTCGCCGAGCGCACCCTGCGTCGGGGGAAGGTCCTGGAGGTCCGGGTGCACCCCGACGACCTCGGCAAGGTGATCGGCCGCAACGGCCGCACCGCCCGCGCCCTGCGCACGGTCGTGGGCGCGATCGGCGGACGCGGTGTCCGCGTCGACCTCGTCGACGTGGACCACGTCCGCTGAGGTACGCAGCACCGGCACGGGCCGGGGGTGGCACTTGGGCCGCCCCCGGCCCGTGGCCGTATCCGACACGTGAGCACAGGAGCGCGATCAAGTGCAGCTGGTAGTGGGACGCATCGGTCGCGCCCATGGCATCAAGGGCGAGGTCTCGGTGGAGGTGCGCACCGACGAGCCGGAACTGCGGCTCGCCCCGGGCGCCGTGCTCGTCACGGACCCGGCGTCGGCCGGCCCGCTCACCGTCGAGACGGGCCGGGTGCACAGCGGCCGGCTGATGCTGCGCTTCGCCGGCGTGAAGGACCGCACCGGTGCCGAGGCGCTGCGCAACGTCCTGCTGATCGCCGACGTCGACCCGGACGAGACGCCGGAGGACCCCGAGGAGTTCTACGACCACCAGCTGGTCGACCTCGACGTGGTCACCGCCGACGGGACCGAGGTCGGCCGGATCAAGGAGATCTCCCACCTGCCGTACCACGACCTGCTGGTCGTCGAACGGCCGGACGGCAGCGAGGTCATGGTGCCCTTCGTCGCCGAGATCGTCCCCGAGATCGACCTGGAGCAGCAGCGCGCGGTCATCACGCCCCCGCCCGGCCTGCTGGACGAGGCCGAGGCGGAGCAGTAGGCCCATGCGCATCGACGTCGTCACGATCTTCCCCGAGTACCTGGAGCCGCTGAACGTCTCCCTGGTCGGCAAGGCCCGGGCGCGCGGTCAGCTGGACGTGCGCGTCCACGACCTGCGCCGGTGGACCCACGACCGGCACAACACGGTCGACGACACCCCGTACGGCGGTGGCCCGGGCATGGTCATGAAGCCCGAGCCGTGGGGCGAGGCCCTGGACACGGTCCTGGAGTCGGGGGAGGGCGATCCCGTGCTGGTGGTCCCCACCCCGAGCGGCCGCCCCTTCACCCAGGAGCTCGCGGTCGAGCTGTCCGCGAAGCCCTGGCTGGTCTTCACCCCGGCCCGGTACGAGGGCATCGACCGGCGGGTCATCGAGGAGTACGGCGAGCGGCTGGACGTCCGCGAGGTCTCCATCGGCGACTACGTCCTGGCCGGCGGCGAGGCCCCGGTGCTGGTGATGGTGGAGGCCGTGGCCCGGCTCCTGCCGGGCGTGCTGGGCAACGCCGAGTCGCACCGCGACGACTCCTTCGCCCCCGGTGCCATGGCCGACCTGCTGGAGGGCCCGGTCTTCACCAAGCCCCCGGTCTGGCGCGACCGCGGAGTGCCGGAGGTGCTGCTCAGCGGCCACCACGGCAAGGTCGCCCGCTGGCGCCGCGACGAGGCCTTCCGCCGTACGACGCAGAACCGCCCCGACCTGATCGAGCGTTGCGACCCGGCGGCCCTGGACAAGAAGGACCGCGCGATGCTCGCGGCCCTCGGCTGGGTGCAGGGCGAGGACGGCCGATTTGGGCGACTCCCGGAGTCCGTGGAAGAATAGGCGGCTGCTGCCTTGCGTCCGGCGTGCGCCCCTGCCACAGGGGGACATGACGCCCGTCCGACGCGGAGGCGGTCGGATCACCACCACTACTCCCGCCGATGACCTGTGGCATGGGCGAAGAAAGCAGACGAACATGTCCCACCTGCTCGACTCCGTCGACGCCGCGTCGCTGCGCAGCGACGTCCCGGCCTTCCGCCCCGGTGACACCGTCAACGTCCACGTCCGCGTGATCGAGGGCAACCGCTCCCGTATCCAGCAGTTCAAGGGCGTTGTCATCCGTCGCCAGGGCGCCGGCGTCCGTGAGACCTTCACGGTCCGCAAGGTCTCCTTCAGCGTCGGCGTCGAGCGTACCTTCCCGGTGCACAGCCCGATCTTCGAGAAGATCGAGCTCGTGACCCGCGGTGACGTGCGTCGCGCCAAGCTGTACTACCTCCGTGAGCTGCGCGGCAAGGCCGCGAAGATCAAGGAGAAGCGCGACAACTGAGTCCGCCCGGCACATGCGGGGCCCTATAGGCTCTGCGCCTGATGGACACAGAGGTACACCTCCCGGAGCGCGACCGCGCCGATCCCGCCGAACAGCGGGATGAGCGGTCGCGCTTCGGCGTACGTACACAGCGGTATGCGCTGCTCGCCGTGGCGGCCGCCGCCGTGGTCGCGCTGGTCAACGTCTTCGTGGCCCAGCCCTTCGAGATCCCCAGCGGGTCGATGGAGAACACCCTGCGGGCAGGGGACCGCGTGCTGGTCAACAAACTGGCGTACCGTTTCGGCGAGGCGCCCGCCAGAGGCGATGTCGTGGTGTTCGACGGCGAGGGATCGTTCGTCCAGGACTCCGGCGGGAGCGACTACGTCAAGCGGGTCATCGGTGTCGGTGGGGACCGGGTGACCTGCTGCGACGAGCGGGGCAGGATCACCGTCAACG
Source organism: Streptomyces sp. NPDC006207 (assembly GCF_040613835.1). Classification (NCBI taxonomy): domain Bacteria; kingdom Bacillati; phylum Actinomycetota; class Actinomycetes; order Kitasatosporales; family Streptomycetaceae; genus Streptomyces; species Streptomyces sp. NPDC006207. The sequence continues at coordinate 28,622 of NZ_JBEXSX010000033.1, forward strand.
GGCGCCCGCTGGACGAGACCTATCTTTACCCCGGGGACACGCCGTCCCGGGTAGCGTTCGACATCGAGGTTCCGAAGGGGAGGCTGTGGGTGATGGGTGACCACCGTGCCGACAGCCGCGATTCCCGTGACCATCTGGGCGACCCCGGAGGGGGCACCGTTCCGGTGGACAAGGTGATCGGCCGGGCCGAGGCGACCTTCTGGCCGCTGGGCCGCCGCCGCTCCCTGGACGGCGCCCATGGGTAGCCGCGGGCGGGCGAACGCCGGCCAGCCGAGCCGTGCCGAGTACCTGGGAGAGGAGCCGGCGGGCCCGCGCAGGGGCGGCGGCCGGGCCGAGCGGCGCAAGCTGGCGCGGAAGGTCAAGCGCAGGCGGCGTCGTTCCGCGGCCAGGGAGATACCCCTGCTCATCGGGGTCGCGCTGCTGATCGCGCTGGTGCTCAAGACCTTCCTGCTGCAGGCCTTCGTCATCCCGTCGGGCTCGATGGAGCAGACGATCAGGATCGGGGACCGCGTCGTCGTCGACAAGCTCACGCCGTGGTTCGGCTCCCGGCCGCAGCGCGGCGACGTGGTGGTGTTCAAGGACCCCGGCAACTGGCTGGAGGGCGAGCAGGCCCAGTCCGGCGAGGACCCGGTGGTCGTGAAGCAGGTCAAGGAGTTCTTCACCTTCATCGGGCTGCTGCCGTCCGCGGACGAGCAGGACCTGATCAAGCGGGTGGTCGCGGTCGGCGGCGACACGGTGAAGTGCTGCGACGCCCAGGGGAAGATCACCGTCAACGGGACCCCGCTGGACGAGCCCTACATCCATCCGGGCAATCCGCCGTCGGAGATCAAGTTCACGGTCAAGGTCCCGCCGAACCGGCTCTTCGTGATGGGTGACCACCGGTCCAACTCCGCGGACTCCCGCTTCCACCTCAAGGACGCCGGCGACGGCACCGTGCCGGAGAACCTGGTGGTGGGCAGGGCCTTCGCCGTGGCCTGGCCGATGGGGCACTGGGCGGGGCTGAAGGAACCGGCGACGTACTCCGGCGTCGCCGCGCCGGGGGGTTCGGGCGCGTCTGCCGCGAGGGCGGGCCCGGGAGTGGCAACATCCAACAATCGGCAAGGAATGACCCCGCTCCCGACTCCTGCGGAACTCCCGCTCGTTATGGGGGTGGTGGGCTTGCGCCGCATATGGCGCGGGCGGCAGCGCGCAGCAAGCGGAGTAAGGAGTGGATGTGGGGGACCTGGTGGTCGGCGCAAGGTCCGGACGCGGAGAGCCGGAGGATCGGGACCCCACGTCGGGCGGCTCGGCGGGCGACGGCGAGGCGCCGCTCGGAAAGAAAGGCCCGGACGCGGGCGCGGAAACCTCCGAAGAGGCGAGTGACACGAAGGGCCGTGACGGCGACGCGGGCAAGAAGCAGCAGCAACGTTCGTTCTGGAAGGAACTGCCGCTGCTGATCGTCATCGCGCTCGCGCTGGCCTGGCTGATCAAGACCTTCCTGCTGCAGGCGTTCTCCATCCCCTCGGCGTCGATGGAGAACACCCTGAGGATCGGCGACCGGGTCCTGGTCGACAAGCTCACGCCCTGGTTCGGCTCCGAGCCCGAGCGCGGCGAGGTCGTCGTCTTCCACGACCCGGGCGGCTGGCTCGGCGAGACCGTCCCGGTGGACACCAACCCGGTGACGAACGCGATCCAGAAGGGTCTGAGCTTCGTCGGCCTCATGCCGTCCGCGGAGGAGAAGGACCTGATCAAGCGGGTCATCGCGGTCGGCGGGGACACGGTGGAGTGCAAGGGCACCGGCCCGGTCAAGGTGAACGGCAAGGCGCTGGACGAGCCGTACATCTACCCGGGGAACACCCCCTGCGGTGACCGTCCCTTCGGCCCGATCAAGGTCCCGGACGGCCGCATCTGGGTGATGGGCGACCACCGGCAGGACTCCCTGGACTCCCGTTACCACCAGAACCTGCCGGGCAACGGCACGGTCTCCGTGGACGAGGTCGTCGGCCGCGCGGTCGTCGTGGCCTGGCCGATCAGCAACTGGTCCACCCTCCCCGTGCCCAGCACCTTCGACCAGCCCGGCATCAACGCGGCGGCCGCAGGTCTGCCGGCCGCGGGTCTGCCGGCCGCGGGCGGACTGGCCGGTGCGGTCCCGCTGGTGCTGTGGCGGCGGCGCCGTCTGATCAACCGGGCCGGGTGAGAGGGCTGCCCTCGGTCCGTACCGCCGGGTAGGGTGCGGACGCATGAGCACGAGCACACGCACGGGCACGCGGACGGCGACGGGGCGAGCAGGCGAACAGGGCGGCGGGCGGACCGGACGGATAGTCTCCGGTCTGGCCGTCGCCCTCGGCTGCGTGCTGTTCCTCGGCGGTTTCGTCTGGGGTGCGCTGGTCTACCAGCCGTACACCGTCCCCACCGGATCCATGACCCCGACCGTCGACGCGGGCGACAAGATCCTCGCCCAGCGGATCGACGGCTCCGATGTGCGGCGCGGGGACATCGTGGTCTTCACCGACCCGCTGTGGGGCGACGTCCCCATGGTGAAGCGGGTCGTGGCGGTCGGCGGTGACAAGGTGGCCTGCTGCGACAAGCAGGGACGGCTCACGGTCGACGGCAAGCCGGTCGACGAGCCGTTCCGGCTCGACCCCGAGGGCCCGGCGTCGCCGACCTCCTTCTCGGCCACCGTTCCCCGAGACAACCTGTTCATGATGGGCGACAACCGGGCGACGTCCGAGGACTCCCGCTTCCGCCTCGGCGACGCCGACAACGGCTCCGTGCCGCGCAGCACGGTGTCCGCGCGGGTCGACGGTGTGGCCTGGCCGCTCGGCCGCGCGGGCGTGGTCGCCAGGACCGGCGCGTTCGCCGCACTGCCGGGCGACGGGCCCTCCGGCCCCGGGCCGCTGCGCACGGTGGGCGTGGCGCTCGCGGCCGGCGTGGTCCTGATCTTCGCTGGTGCGGCCTACGGCCCGGTTGCGGACCGGGCCCGGCGGCGGAGGGCGGCGCGATAACGATGCGACGGCGCGCGGCCCGGGTCGTCCTCCTGGACCCCTCCGACCGGATCCTGCTGCTCCACGGGTACGAGCCGGACGACCCGTCCGTCACCTGGTGGTTCACCCCGGGCGGCGGTGTCGAGGAGGGCGAGAGCCTGGACGTCGCGGCGCGCCGCGAGCTCGCGGAGGAGACCGGGATCACCACGGCCCTGCTCGGGCCGGTGCTGTGGGAGCGCTCGTGCGCCTTCGACTTCGACGGCCGGCGCTGGGAGCAGGACGAGTGGTACTACCTGGCCCGCACCGACGACGTCCGGGTGCACACGGCCGGTCTCACCGAGCTGGAGCAGCGCAGCGTCGACGGCCTGCGATGGTGGACCTGTGAGGAACTGCTCGCCTCGCATGAGACGGTGTACCCGACCAGGCTCGCCGAGCTGCTGCGCGCATTGCTCGACGAAGGTCCCCCATTGTCCCCGATTCACCTGGGGACGGAGCGTGACTGACGCACAATGGGGGGACGTACGGCTGAAGGGGAACATGCCATGAGCGCCGAGGACCTCGAGAAGTACGAGACCGAGATGGAGCTGAAGCTCTACAGGGAGTACCGGGATGTCGTCGGCCTGTTCAAGTACGTGATCGAGACGGAGCGTCGTTTCTACCTCACCAACGACTACGAGATGCAGGTGCACTCGGTCCAGGGCGAGGTGTTCTTCGAGGTCTCCATGGCCGACGCGTGGGTGTGGGACATGTACCGGCCGGCGCGCTTCGTGAAGCAGGTGCGCGTGCTGACGTTCAAGGACGTGAACATCGAGGAGCTGAACAAGGCCGACCTCGACCTGCCCTCGGACGACTCCGGCTTCAACGGCTGAGCCGGCCGGGGCCGACGGGTTGTCCACAGGCCCCGATCAAGATCATCTCTCGGGCGCCACCTCCCTCACAGTGAGTGACGGAGGTGGTACCGATGAACGCCCGAGGAGCTTTCGGACGCTACGGCGAGGAACTGGCGGCACGGTCTCTGACCGAGGCCGGGATGACCGTGCTGGAGCGGAACTGGCGGTGCAGGCACCGCGAACGGCACGGCGAGATCGACATCGTGGCGGCGGACGGCGACGCGCTCGTGGTGTGCGAGGTGAAGTCGCGCGCGGAGTCCTGCGGTGAGCACCCGATGGCCGCCGTCACCCCGCGCAAGGCGGAGCGGCTGCGGCTGCTCGCCGAATGCTGGCTCGCCGACCACGGCGGACCGCCGCCGGGCGGGGTGCGGATCGACGTGGTCGGTGTGGTGCTGCCGCCCCGGGGCGCCGCCCGCGTCGAGCACGTGCGGGGGGTGGAGTGATGGGCTTCGCCCGGACGTGTTCGGTGGCGCTGCTGGGTGTGGAGGGCGTCGTCGTCGAGGTCCAGGCGGACCTGGAGGCGGGGGTGGCGGCGTTCACGCTGGTGGGGCTGCCGGACAAGAGCCTGAGCGAGAGCCGCGACCGGGTCCGCGCCGCCATCGTGAACAGTGGCGAGACCTGGCCGCAGAAGAAGCTCACCGTCGGCCTCAGCCCGGCCTCCGTCCCCAAGGGTGGCAGCGGCTTCGACCTGGCGGTCGCGTGCGCCGTCCTCGCCGCGAACGACCGCGTCGCCCCGCGCGACATCGCCGACCTGATGATGATCGGCGAGCTCGGCCTCGACGGCCGGGTCCGCCCGGTCCGCGGGGTGCTGCCCGCGGTCCTCGCCGCCGCCGACGCCGGGTACCGCCACGTCGTGGTCCCCGAGCGCACGGTCGCCGAGGCCTCGCTCGTACCGGGGGTCTCCGTGCTCGGGGTCCGCAGCCTGCGGCAGCTGATCGCACTGCTCAACGACGAGCTCGCCCCGGAGGAGGACGAGGAGCCCGCCGACGGGAGGCCGGACCCGATGCTGGCCGGCCTGACCCTGCCGGGCGCCGGCCACGGCACGGGGCTCGCCGACACCGGCACCCCGGATCTGGCCGAGGTCGCAGGGCAGGGCACCGCCAGGACCGCCCTGGAGGTCGCGGCCGCCGGCGGTCACCACATCTATCTGAAGGGGCCGCCGGGCGCTGGCAAGACGATGCTGGCCGAGCGGCTGCCCGGGCTGCTGCCGCCGCTCACCCGGCAGGAGGCGGTGGAGGTCACCGCCGTCCACTCGGTCGCCGGGATGCTGCCGCCGGGCCGGCACATGGTGGACCAGCCGCCGTACTGCGCGCCGCACCACTCGGCGACCATGCAGTCCCTGGTCGGCGGCGGAAACGGGCTGCCGCGGCCGGGTGCCGTCTCGCTCTCCCACAAAGGTGTGCTTTTTCTGGACGAAGCACCCGAATTCAATGGTCAGGCCCTCGACGCGCTGCGTCAGCCCCTGGAGTCCGGCCACGTGGTGATCGCCAGGGCGGCCGGAGTCGTCCGCCTTCCCGCGCGATTCCTGCTCGTCCTCGCCGCCAACCCCTGTCCCTGCGGGCGGTACGGCTCACCCGGCGGGACGTGCGACTGCACGCCGAGCATGATCCGCCGCTACCAGGGGCGGCTCTCGGGGCCCCTCCTGGACAGGGTTGATGTGCGGGTCGAGGTGGAAGCCGTCAGCCGCTCCGAGCTGATCGGGGGCGCCGGCTCCGCGGAGTCCACCGCGGTGGTCGCCACGCGGGTGCGGGAGGCCCGCGAGCGCGCCGCCGCCCGGTACGCGGACACCCCGTGGCGGCTCAACAGCGAGGTCCCCGGCCATGAGTTGCGCACCCGCTGGGCCATGGCGCCCGGAGCCCTGCGCTCCGCGGAGCGGGACATGGAGCGCGGGCTCCTCACCGCGCGGGGACTCGACCGGGTCCTGCGCGTGGCCTGGACGGTCGCCGACCTCGCGGGCCGTGACCGGCCCGACGGCGTCGACATGGAGCGCGCCCTGGAGCTGCGCACCGGTGTGCGCCGCGGTATGGCGGCGGCGACGGGGGCCGCGCGATGACGCAGATGCCGCCCGGCACGGACACGGACGGGGACGCCGGGCCGGGCTTGGAGGAGGAGCCGCCACCGACGCCCGAGGAGCGTCTGGCCCGCGCCGCCGTGACGCGGATCGCCGATCCCGGCGACGGACTCGTCGACGCCTGGCTGCGGGAGCTCGGCCCCGTCGAGACCGTACGGGCCCTCACCGCCGGTGAAGAGCTGCCCGGTGCGGGCGAGCAGCGGGCGGCCGGATACGCCCTGCGGGCCCGCCGGACCCGGCCGGAGCGGGATCTGACGGCGGCCCGGGCCATGGGGGCCCGTTTCGTGTGCCCCGGTGACCCGGACTGGCCGCGGCAGCTCGACGACCTGGGCGGCGAGCGCCCGTACGGACTGTGGGTGCGCGGCGGGGCCTCGCTGCGGATGTGGGCGCTGCGGTCGGTCGCCGTCGTAGGCGCCCGCGCCTGCACCGACTACGGCTCCCACATGGCGGCGTCCCTCGGCGCCGACCTGGCGGAGGCCGGCTGGGTCACCGTCTCCGGGGCCGCCTACGGCGTCGACGGCGCCGCGCACCGCGGAGCGCTGTCCGTGACGGGGGCGACCGTGGGGGTCGTCGCCTCCGGAGTGGACGTGCCGTATCCGCCGGGTCATGCCGAGTTGATCGGACGCATCGCCGAACAGGGGCTGCTCATCGGTGAATTGCCACCCGGATCGCATCCCACCCGCAGCCGCTTCGTGCTCCGCAACCGCGTGATCGCCGCCCTCACCCGGGGCACCGTCGTCATCGAGGCCCAGTACCGCAGCGGCTCCCTGATCACCGCCCGCCGGGCCCGCAAGCTGGGCCGTTTCGTCATGGGCGTGCCGGGACCCTGCACCTCGGCGCTGTCCCAAGGGGTCCACGAGCTGCTGCGCGCCGAGGGGGTCCTGGTCACCGGCGCCGCCGACGTCATCGAACTCGTCGGCCGCATCGGCGAGGACCTCGCGCCCGAGCGCCGCGGGCCGGTCCTGCCGCGGGATCTGCTCCCGTCCGCGGCCGCCCGGGTCCTGGAGGCCCTGCCCGCCCGGGGCGGGGCCGGCGTAGCGGAGCTCGCGGTCGCCGCCGCGAGCACCCCCGACGACACCCTGACCAGGCTCCATGAGCTGCACGCCCTCGGTTTCGTCGAACGGGACGGCCCGCGCTGGAAGTTGTCGCAAGGCCGTGAGGCGGCTCCCACGGCTCCCACGGCAGAGGGAGGTGGCCAAGCCGACACGCTCTCCCGGTGAACACACCATCAGGTGACAGGACGGTTCTTGACCTGGGACCCCCTGGATGGCGAGGTTATGGGGACGCCCGAACGTCGCCCTGAGCGACGGTATGGTCACGCTACGCTCAAGGAGGTTCGAGTCCCGCCCGTCCCTCAGGTCACGCAGAACGGCTCAGATCGACGCATGCACCGGCACACTCCCGGGCACGAAGGCAGCACGGCGGCGACCGCCGTCACCGGAAACCCCCGGCCGCCCGCCCCCACCTCGCTCGACGCGCTGTGGCGGACCTACAAGTCCACGGGGGACGCACGCCTGCGCGAGCAGCTGATCCTGCACTACTCACCCCTGGTGAAGTACGTCGCGGGACGCGTGAGCGTCGGCCTGCCGGCCAACGTGGAACAGGCGGACTTCGTCTCCTCCGGGGTCTTCGGGCTCATCGACGCCATCGAGAAGTTCGACCCAGAGCGCGCGATCAAGTTCGAGACCTACGCGATCACCAGGATCCGCGGGGCCATGATCGACGAGCTGCGCGCCCTGGACTGGATCCCGCGCTCGGTGCGCCAGAAGGCCCGCGCGGTGGAGCGCGCCTACGCCACCCTCGAGGCCTCCCTGCGGCGCACCCCGACCGAGTCCGAGGTCGCCGCCGAGATGGGCATCGCCCTGGAGGAGCTGCACGGCGTCTTCAGCCAGCTCTCCCTGGCCAACGTCGTCGCCCTGGAGGAACTGCTCCACGCGGGCACCGACGGCGGCGACCGGCTCACCCTGGTCGACACCCTGGAGGACACCGGCGCCGACAACCCCGTCGAGGTCGCCGAGGACCGCGAGCTGCGCCGCCTGCTGGCCCGCGCCGTCAACACGCTGCCCGAGCGCGAGAAGACCGTGGTCACCCTCTACTACTACGAGGGGCTCACCCTCGCGGAGATCGGCCAGGTGCTCGGGGTCACCGAGAGCAGGGTCAGCCAGATCCACACGAAATCCGTTCTGCAATTGCGCGCGAAACTGGCCGACGTCGGCCGTTGACGCCGCTTTGCCCACGGGTGCGCCCGATGACAGCGCCGCTTCCGTACAGTGGTGAGGTGCCCAAGATTCGAGCGGCCTCGGTGGCCGAGCACCGGTCGATGCAGCGTGACGCCCTGCTGGACGCCGCGCGCAGTCTGCTCTCCGAAGGCGGGACGGAGGCCCTGACCTTCCCCGCCCTCGCGGAGCGCACCGGGCTCGCCCGGTCCTCCGTCTACGAGTACTTCCGCTCCCGGGCCGCAGTCGTCGAGGAGCTGTGCGCCGTCGACTTCCCCGTCTGGGCGGCCGAGGTCGAGGCGGCCATGGAGGCCGCCCCCACCGCCGAAGCCAAGATCGAGGCGTACGTCCGCAGCCAGCTCACGCTCGTCGGTGACCGCCGGCACCGGGCCGTGGTCGCGATCTCCGCGGGCGAACTCGACTCGGGCGCCCGTGAGAAGATCCGCGCCGCCCACGGTGGTCTGGTCGCCATGGTCGTCGAGGCGCTCGCCGGGCTCGGCCACCATGAGCCGAGGCTCACCGCGATGCTGCTCCAGGGCATCGTCGACTCCGCGGTCCGCCGGATCGAGCTCGGCGCCGCCGAGGAGCCGGACGCCATCGCCGACGCGGCCGTCACCATGGCCCTGCGCGGCGTCCTGGGCTGACCGGCGGGACCTTCCCGAGCGCCTCGATCGCCCCGGCCACCGTTCCGGCCACCCCTTCCGGCAAGGGCACCCCGAAGACCGGCAGGAGTCGCGACGGCCCGCCGCGCAGCATCCCGTCCGGCAGCAGCGACAGCGGGTCGAGGTAGACCTCCCCGCGCAGCAGCCCCCAGTGCAGGCAGCCGCCGGGGCAGTGCCACGGGCCTTCCGAGAGCACCCCCACCTCCTGCCCCGCTCCGACCTCGTCGCCCACCGCGACCGAGGCCCGCACCGGCTGGTACGTGATGCGCAGCCCGCCGGCGAGCTCGATCGCCACGACCCCGCGCCCCGCCACCTGACCGGCGTACGACACCCTGCCGGGCGCCGCCGCGCGCACCGGTGCGCCGGGCCCCGCGCGCAGGTCCACCCCGCGGTGCCCCGCCGCCCACGGCACCGCGGGCGGATCGAACCCCCGCTCCACGACCGGTCGCCGGCCCCCGCCGGACGGATCCACCGGCCAGGCCCGGTCCGTGCCCCCGCCGGCCGGGACGACCGGCGTCCGGGCAGCGGCCCCCACCGGGTGCACGAGCCCCCCGAGCCACGTCAGTACCGCCAACACCACCACCGCGTATGTCCTCATGGTCCAACGGTGACGTGTTCCGCCGTCGCCGGATGATCATGGAAGCGGCCTGTGGACAACCTCGTACGGCCCCCGCCCCCAGGCACGCTGTCGCCCGCCGCTCCGGCGGTCCCGTACACTTTCCATGGCGATCCGGGTCACCGGGTCGACTTCGCACGCCCCGCCACCGCCCTACAGCGAGCGGTGGACGCGCTCCTCGGTCCCTCGTGGCACGGCGCGTTCGGGGCGTCAGGCGCGGCCGCCGTCCGGCGACCGCGAAAACCGAGTACCCCTAGGAGTACGGCCATGGCCGTCGTCACGATGCGGGAGCTGCTGGAGAGCGGCGTCCACTTCGGGCACCAGACCCGCCGCTGGAACCCGAAGATGAAGCGCTTCATCTTCACCGAGCGCAACGGCATCTACATCATCGACCTGCTCCAGTCGCTGTCGTACATCGACCGCGCCTACGAGTTCGTCAAGGAGACCGTCGCACACGGCGGCACCATCCTCTTCGTCGGTACGAAGAAGCAGGCCCAGGAGGCCATCGCCGAGCAGGCGACCCGCGTCGGCATGCCCTACGTGAACCAGCGCTGGCTGGGCGGCATGCTCACCAACTTCTCGACCGTCTACAAGCGCCTGCAGCGCCTGAAGGAGCTCGAGGAGATCGACTTCGAGGACGTGGCCGCCTCCGGCCTCACCAAGAAGGAGCTCCTGGTCCTCTCCCGTGAGAAGGAGAAGCTGGAGAAGACCCTGGGCGGCATCCGCGAGATGCAGAAGGTGCCGAGCGCCGTCTGGATCGTGGACACCAAGAAGGAGCACATCGCCGTCGGTGAGGCGCGCAAGCTCCGCATCCCGGTCGTCGCGATCCTCGACACCAACTGCGACCCCGACGAGGTCGACTACAAGATCCCGGGCAACGACGACGCGATCCGCTCCGTCACCCTGCTGACCCGTGTGATCGCCGACGCCGTCGCCGAGGGCCTCATCGCCCGCTCCGGTGCCGCCACCGCCGGTGACAAGGCCGAGGGCGAGCCGCTGGCCGCCTGGGAGCGCGAGCTGCTCGAGGGCGACAAGGCGAAGGCCGAGGAGACCGCCGCCGAGGCTGCTCCGGCTGCCGAGGCCGCTGAGGCGCCTGCCGCCGAGGCCGCTGAGGCGCCCGCCGCCGAGGCCGCGCCGGCTGCCGAGACCGCCGAGGCGCCCGCCGCCGACGCCGAGCAGGCCTGAGCCTCAGCCCGCCTTCCGATGCGTGTGAGGACGGCGGGGGCTCCGGCCCCCGCCGTTCGTCCGTAGAACCACCGCTCACCGGATCCACCGACTTCCGAGAAGAGACTGACAGACCATGGCGAACTTCACCGCCGCCGACGTCAAGAAGCTCCGCGAGCTGACCGCCGCGGGCATGATGGACTGCAAGAAGGCGCTCGAGGAGGCCGAGGGCGACCTGGACAAGGCCGTCGAGATCCTCCGCGTCAAGGGCCAGAAGGGCGTCACCAAGCGCGAGGGCCGCTCCGCCTCCAACGGCGCCGTCGTGTCCCTGATCGCCGGTGACAACAGCGAGGGTGTCCTCGTCGAGCTCAAGTGCGAGACCGACTTCGTCGCCAAGGGCGACAAGTTCATCGCCGCCGCCGACGCCCTCGCCGCCCACGTCGCCGCCAGCAAGCCGGCCGACCTGGAGGCGCTGCTCGCCTCCGAGATCAAGGACGGCCAGACCGTCCAGGCCTTCGTCGACGAGGCCAACGCCACCCTCGGCGAGAAGATCGTCCTGGACCGCTTCGCCCAGTTCACCGACGGCTACGTCGCCTCCTACCTGCACCGCACCAGCCCGGACCTGCCCCCGCAGGTCGGTGTCCTGGTCGAGCTGGACAAGGCCGACGCCCAGGTCGCCAAGGACGTCGCGCAGCACATCGCCGCCTTCGCCCCCACCTTCCTGTCCCGCGAGGAGGTGCCCGCCGAGACCGTCGAGAACGAGCGTCGCGTCGCCGAGGCCACCGCCCGCGAGGAGGGCAAGCCCGAGGCCGCCCTGACGAAGATCGTCGAGGGTCGCGTCAACGGCTTCTTCAAGGAGAACGTCGTTCTCGAGCAGGCCTTCGCCAAGGACAACAAGAAGACCGTCCAGAAGGTCCTGGACGAGGCCGGCGTCTCGCTCAAGCGCTTCGCCCGCTTCCGCGTCGGCGTCTGAGCGACCACCGCGCAAGCGATTGACCGACGGCCCCGCTAGGGTCGTACGCAGCCGGCCGCTCACCGGCAGGCCGCAGTTGTGACGAGGAGGCCATTGCCCACAGGGAACCATCACGGACCCTCGGCAATGGCCTTCTTCGTACGTGCACGAGGAGATCTCCATGGAACAGGACGCCGACAAGGCACCCACCGCCACCGGCAGCACCCACAAGGGCCGGTACCTGCTCAAGCTCTCCGGCGAGGCCTTCGCCGGCGGAGGGGGACTCGGAGTCGACCCCGATGTCGTGCACACGATGGCCCGCGAGATCGCCGCCGTCGTCCGCGATGGCTACGAGATCGCCGTCGTCATCGGCGGAGGCAACTTCTTCCGCGGTGCCGAACTCCAGCAGCGCGGCATGGACCGGGCCCGCTCCGACTACATGGGCATGCTCGGCACGGTCATGAACTGCCTCGCCCTCCAGGACTTCCTGGAGAAGGAGGGCATCCAGTCGCGGGTGCAGACGGCGATCACCATGGGCCAGGTCGCCGAGCCCTACATCCCGCTGCGCGCCGTGCGCCACCTGGAGAAGGGCCGCGTGGTGATCTTCGGCGCCGGTATGGGCATGCCGTACTTCTCCACCGACACCACCGCCGCGCAGCGCGCCCTGGAGATCCACGCCGAGGCGCTGCTGATGGGCAAGAACGGGGTCGACGGGGTCTACGACGCCGACCCCCGCTCGAACCCCGACGCGGTGATGTTCGACGCCCTGGAGTACGCCGACGTCATCGCCCGCGACCTGCGCGTCGCGGACCTGACGGCGATCACGCTGTGCCAGGACAACAAGCTCCCGATCCTCGTCTTCGAGCTGCTCGCGGAGGGCAACATCGCGCGGGCCGTGAAGGGTGAGAAGATCGGCACGCTCGTCAACGACACGGGCGCCCGCTGACGGACGGCGCCGGCCGCAATCCGGCCTGCGATCCGCCCGGAACGGGGATGGACAAGACGCTGCCGGTCGGACACCGTGCAGGAAAGACGCGCGCAAGGGCCGAGGCTCTGCCTTCTGAATACCAGGAGCACATGGTGATTGAAGAGACCCTCCTCGAAGCCGAGGAGAAGATGGAGAAGGCCGTCGTCGTCGCCAAGGAGGACTTCGCCGCGATCCGCACCGGCCGCGCCCACCCGGCGATGTTCAACAAGATCGTGGCGGACTACTACGGTGCCCCGACCCCGATCAACCAGCTCGCCTCCTTCGCGGTGCCCGAGGCGCGGATGGCCGTGATCACCCCGTTCGACAACTCGGCGCTGCGCAACATCGAGCAGGCGATCCGGGATTCGGACCTGGGCGTCAACCCGACCAACGACGGCCGTATCATCCGGGTGGTCTTCCCGCAGCTCACCGAGGAGCGGCGCAAGGAGTACATCAAGGTCGCCCGCGGCAAGGCGGAGGACGCGCGGATCTCGATCCGCAGCGTGCGCCGCAAGGCCAAGGAGACCCTCGACAAGCTCGTCAAGGACGGCGAGACGGGCGAGGACGAGGTGCGCCGCGCGGAGAAGGAGCTCGACGACACGACCCACAAGTACGTGGCGCAGGTCGACGAGCTGCTCAAGCACAAGGAAGCCGAGCTGCTGGAGGTCTGATCCGGCACACCGCCGGACCGGACCCTCGGCGCCGCAGGCCCGCGGCTGAGCGACTCATCCACCCACCCACCCACCCACCCACCCATCCGACCGACCCGGACCGGACGAAAACGCGAGGCGAAACTCCGTGAACGACTCTTCTTGGGGGCCCTCGCCACATGCCGGTTCCTGGGGAGGCGAGGATGAAGGGGCCACCCGGATGGGCGGCCCCTTGTTCCGCGACGACGCCCCCGAACCGGAGCGGCACTCCGCCCGGCCCGACCGTTCCGTGCCGCAGCCCTCGGCAGCGGGTGGGAACGGCGGCCGGGCGAAGAAGAGCGCGGGGCGCAACCTGCGCGCCGCGATAGGCGTGGGTGTCGGCCTCGGGGTCGTCATCATCGCCTCGCTCTTCATCGTCAAGGCCGTCTTCGTGGGCGTCGTCGCCGCAGCGGTCGTGGTGGGCCTGTGGGAGCTCACCTCGCGCCTGGCCGAGCGCAAGGAGATCCGGGCTCCCCTGGTGCCGCTCGCCGTCGGCGGCGCCGCCATGGTCGTCGCGGGCTACGTGCGCGGTGCCGAGGGCGCGTGGGTGGCGATGGCGCTCACCGCGCTCGCCGTACTGGTGTGGCGCATGACGGAGCCTCCGGAGAACTACCTCCGCGACGTCACGGCGGGCGTGTTCGCCGCCTTCTACGTGCCGTTCCTTGCCACGTTCGTGGTGATGATGCTCGCGGCGGGCGACGGCCCGTGGCGGGTCTTCGTCTTCCTGCTGCTCACGGTGATCAGCGACACCGGTGCCTACGCCGTCGGTTGGCGCTTCGGCACGCACAAGCTCGCTCCCCGCATCAGCCCCGGCAAGACCCGTGAGGGCCTGGTCGGCGCGATCGCCTTCGCGATGGCGGCGGGGGCCCTGTCCATGCAGTTCCTGATCGACGACGGCCGGTGGTGGCAGGGTCTGCTGCTGGGCCTCGCGGTGGCCGCCAGCGCGACCCTCGGCGACCTCGGCGAGTCCATGATCAAGCGGGACCTCGGCATCAAGGACATGGGCAAGCTGCTGCCCGGCCACGGCGGCATCATGGACCGCCTCGACTCGCTGCTGCCGACCGCCCCCGTGGTGTGGCTGCTGCTGGTCGTCTTCGTCGGCTCGGGCTGACCCCCGCAAGCCGGCCGTCAGCAGCTCAGCCCGGCTGCGACCCCGTCGCCACGGGCCGGGCGGGGTCCGCGCTCCACTCGCTCCACGAGCCGACGTACAGCGCGGCGTCGATCCCTGCGACGGCCAGGGCCAGCACCTGCTGCGCGGCCGAGACCCCCGAACCGCAGTACACGCCGACCCTGCCGCCGTCCGCCGTGACCCCCAGGGCGGCGAAACGGCCGGCCAGTTCGCGGGCGGGACGGAAGGTGCCGTCGGCGGTGACGTTCCCGGACGTCGGAGCCGACACGGCCCCCGGGATGTGACCGCCCACCGGATCCAGCGGCTCGACCTCGCCCCGGTAGCGCTCGGCCGCCCGCGCGTCCAGCAGCACCCCCGTACGGGCCAGCGCCGCAGCGTCGTCGGCGCTCAGCACCGGCAGCGCGCCCGGTACGGCCTCGAAGTCGCCGGGGTCCGGTGCGGTGGCCCGTGTGGTCAGTCCGCCGCCGCCGGCCGTCCAGGCGGGCAGTCCGCCGTCCAGCACGCGTACGTCGTCGTGGCCCGCCCATCGCAGCGTCCACCAGGCCCGTGCCGCGGCCCAGCCCTGGCCGCCGTCGTGGACGACGACCCGGCTGCCCCTGCGCACCCCGGCCCGCCGCATCGCCGCCGCGAACACCCCGGCGTCCGGCAGTGGATGCCGGCCGGCCGGGCCCGCCGGTCCGACGAGTTCCGCCTCCAGGTCGACGTACACCGCGCCCGCGATGTGACCTGCCTCGTACGCCGCGTGCCCGGACGGGCCTCCGCGCTCGTAGCGGACGTCCAGGAGCACGGGGGCGGTACCGTCGCGCAGGGCGGTGGCGAGCTCCGCGGCGCTGATGATCGTGTTCACCGGCCCATCCTGGCGCAGCCCGGCCGGGCCGGGAAGCCGGCCCTGCGTGCGGCGGTCTGCCGCTGCGCGGCCCACGGCCGACACCCCTCCCTGACCTGCGCTGTCGCCGCTCGTCGTGACGTCGGTCGCACGGTGCGGTGGCCCGTGACGCTGGTCGGCGGTCGGTCCGCCGCTTACACTCGAACGTGTGTACGAGCTTCCTCCGGATCCGCAGCGCCTGCGGGTGATACGCCTCTATCTGCAGATGCAGATCGCCGCAGTCGACGCCAAGATCCAGGAGGCGGAATCCGGTTCCCTGGTGCCGGCCGGGGCGGAGGCCGGAGATGACGCCGTTCGGCGGACTCGGGGCGGGAAGCGCGGTCGCACCTCCGCCTGGCGGCTGCAGAGCGTGCCCGATCCGCGCGGCGGTGCGGGGCGGGGCGTCCTTCATCGCGACGACTGCCGCGTGCCCGGGGGTGGGCGGCTGAACCGCCAGGAGTTCGAGGTCGCCCTCGGCATGCCGGACGTCGCGCCGTGCGAGATCTGCCACCCGGAATCGGAGCGCACCCCGTGAGATCCAGGACCGCGTCCGCGTCCCGAGTGGCCCGACGTGACGGTCAGTCAAGTCGCTGCGCGGCACCCGCCCGAGCCGGTCCGGCGCCCCGAACCGCTCGGAGCAGGACGGCCATCCGCCGGGTCCACCCACGCAAGATCACCCGGGCTGTGGCGGAATCCACGGTTCCGGCAACGGCATTGTCACACCCTGCGCGCACACTGTGTACGTGCCGTCGCTCCGGAAGGGAGGCCGTCGGCGCGTGCGCGTGTCCAGGGCGGGGAGAGCGGGGGAAGTGATGAGCGGTCACCGGACGGTGGAACAGATCCTCGGTGAGCGGTGGGAGGAGTACGCCGAGGAGGCACTCGCCGAGGCGGGGCAGGATCATCCGGGCCGGGCGATGGTCGTCGAGGCCTTCGGCGAACCCGAGCTGTTCGAGGAACTGATCGCGCCCTTCGGGCCCCGGTGGCCGGGGTCGGCGGCGCCCCCGGCCGGCCCTCGGACCGATCCCGACGAACTCGCCGCCAAGGTCCTCGCCGAGCTGGCGGACGACGAGGAGGTAAGCGAGGGCGACGCGTGGGGTGTCCCGCAGCGCGGACGTACCCTCCCTCGCCGACGAGCGCGGGCTGCCGGACCTGTGGTCGTCCGACGTCGAGGAGCTGTGCACGGTGCTGCGGTCGTGGGAGGACCGCTTCGGCATACGCCTGCTGGCGCTCGACCGTGAACGCCTGGTCGCCTCGGTGGCCGCACCGCCGACCACCATGGCCGAGGCGCTCGCCGTGGCGGCGGAGCACTTCGCCTTCTCGCCGGACACCATCACCCAGGCGGGTGATCACGACACCCTGCGTACCTTCGCGGCCCACGAGCTCCTGGGCAAGCAGATGTGGGGCTTCTGGTGGGACTGACCGGGCCGGCCCGGCGCGCTCGCGACCGCGTGCCCTCCCCGGGTGCCGGGCGGGAGGGCACGCGACGGTGGGAGCGGGTCAGCTCGTCTCGGTCTCCGGGCATGTGCGCGGGATCGGCCGGGAGGCGTCGGGGTGCGCCGGGCGGAGGGGCTGGAAGTAGTGCGTGAGGGCCCAGAGGCCGACGCGGGCTCCCGTGAGGCAGCCTGCGGTGTCTGCCGTCCGGGTGTGGATGCCGGCCCACACACGGGCGTCGATCATGTCCTGGTTGAGCTGCACGGCGTCGTCGTAGTGCCGTGTGGTGCCCGTGGCGTCGGACGTGAAGGTGAGGTCGATGCGAGTCGTGCCGAGGAGCCCCGTCAGGGTCTGGGCCACGGCGCCGGCGACCGCGGCGTGCCCGCTGATGTGGTCGGGGTGAGGTGGCGTGACGAGCAGCGGCTGCCACAGCGGATCCGGCTCGGTCGCCGGGTTGCCGTCGGTTCCGGCCAGTTGGACGGCCGTGATCGGCCGCCAGGATCCGTAGTGGAGCTTGGCGTCCCACGCGGTGATGACGGCGTCGGTCGCGGCGGAGTTCGCCGCGGCGAACAGCCGGGCCGTGTCGGCGATGTCCAGGCCGTGGCGGGCGCTGTGGTCGCGGAACGCGGCCTGGAGCTGCACGGCCAGGTTGCCCCCGAAGAACAGGGCGGTCTCGGTCTGCGGCGCGGTGCGGGGCGAGCCCGTCCGTGCGCCCATGGTCCTCACCTCGTTCACGTCCCGGGCGTAGCGGGCCGAGGTCAGGGCGGGCGGCGGCCCGGGCCGGAACTGGGACGGTGAGGCGAGCAGCAGCGGCCGCAGCCGGGCGAGCCAGGTGTCGATGAACGGGAGGTTCCCGGGCAGCGTGGGCCGCCAGACGCCCGGAGTCGGCGGGGTGGTGAAGTCCACCGCCGCGAACCGGCCGTCGCCTTGCCGTAGTTGGATGACGCGGTCGGCGGCGCGCGCCCCGAAGGCCACACCCTGCCGCTTGGCGTTGCCGTCGGGGATCCGGGCGAGCGAATCGGCGTACGCGGTGTCGAGCAATGTGCGGGACGCGGGGAAGTCGGAGAGCAGGACGTGGTGTGCGGCGGTCACTGCCGCCGCCTCCGGCGACGCGCCGGCGGGCCCGCGGGCGTGCCACTTGTAGGGTGCGTAGCGGCCCTCGATGCCGACCACGGCGTTGTAGACGGCGACCGAGACGAACCCGTGCCAGACGACGGCCTGCCCCGAGGGCCGGGTCGGGCCCAGGCTGGTGCCGATGACGTCCGTGGCGATGGCGTTCCACTCACGTATCGCGGCCGGATCGGCCGCGGGCTCCCGGCCCTTGCCCGCGGCCTGGGCCGGGGCGAGGGCGCCGGCCGACACCGCGGTGGCGGCGAGGGCCGCGGACACGACCATGCCGGTGAGCCGTCCGTACCACCGCGAGAGCCGCCCGGAGGGCGGCGCGGTCCTGTCTGCAGCACTCATGGGGAGACTCCTCGTCGACATCGGGCCCGAGCCGGACCGGAGGGAATTCCGTTCCGGTTCGGGCCACATCGACGTGGTTCCTACCCATGGCCGGGCGTGACGGCCGCCTGGCCCGTCAGGTGCGCGGCCGGTTCCCGTCCGCCGCCTCACAGGCGGGACCCACCCTGGGCTGACGGCCTCTCGTACGACCGGCCACACCGGTGCCCGTCGTTCGGCGGGCGCACACTGCGACGGGCCGTCGACCCGGGCCGGTCAGGGGATGGCGACCGGGGGCGGCTGGAAGGTGCCCGGCAGCGGGCTCCAGGCACTGCAGACCGGCAGGGCACCGGTGATGGTGCAGCGGCTCTCCGCCACGTCCCCGCGGAAGGTGATGACCTTGACCGACAGTTCCGATACCGAGGAGGTGCTCACGCTCGCGCCGCACACCCCGGTGCCGGGGTACCCGGGGAGCGCACTGAGGTCCTGCCAGGTGTAGGTGCCGCCCACCGGGACGGTGTCGCGCTGACCGATGAACGTCCGGCCGCGGATCACGGCGACGGAGAAGTCGCGGTTGGTCGTGTTGGCCACGCCGGTGGAGTCGATGTCACACCCCGAGAGCCTGCCGGGGCCGGGGTAGGGGGCCAGGAAGGGCCCGCGCCCGGGGCCGAGGAGGGGACCGGCCGGGTCGAGGACCGGGCCGTTGCCGGTGGTGTCGAGGAGGGGCCCGCGACCGGGGCCGAGGAGGGGGTCGGTGTCGAGGAGAGAACCGGAGCCGAGCAGAGGGCTGAGGCCGAGTCCGGGACCGATGCCGAGTCCGGGACCGGGACCGGGACCGGGGTCGAGATCTCCGTCGGGGTACGGGTAGTCGTCATATGGATCGGGCCACGGGAAGCTCGACGCCGGCGACCCGGGCGAGGCCGCGTCGTTCGTGTCGGCGGCCTGAGCCGTCGTCAGGGAGGCCGCGGATATCGCGGTGGCGATCAGGGCCGCCGGCACCACCGTGCCGACGAGCCGTCCGAACCGTCGAAGGGACCGCCTGGAGGGCGGAGGGGTCCTGTCTGCAGGACGCATGGAGACACTCCTCGTCGATCTCTGGCCGGCACCGAACCGGAGGGCCTTCCGGCACGGCTCGGGCCCCTGTCGACGGGATCCGTACCCGCGCCCACCGGCGTCCGGCGCCAAGGTCATCCCAGTGGCGCAGCCCGTTCTCGGCCGCCGGGCCGCGCTCACCCGATCGACGCCCCGCGCCTGGACAGACCCTGACCGTGCGTGAGCCGTACAGCACTGGCCAACGTTCGCGGGGTGCGGGCGGCCCCGGGAGCCTCAAGGTGCAGGCCAGGAAGCATTCATGACATATATGTGGAAAACGGGTGTGGCCCGGAAGGATCCCGAGCGAGGATGAGGTGGCTGAGGTGGCGGAAGCCCCGACGGACGAGTCGGCCGGCGAGAGGTCGGTCGAGGAGGGGGGATACCGGCAGGAACTGAAACGTACCCTCGGCTCCTTCCAGGTCTTCGCGATCTCGTTCGCGTTCATCTCCGTGGCCGTCGGCATCTTCTCCACCTACGACGACGTGCTGCAGAACGCGGGCCCCGTCGGCATCTGGCTGTGGATCCTCGTCGCGGTCGGGCAGTCCCTGGTGGCCCTGGTGGTGGCTCAGCTCGCGGGACGCATCGCCCTCAGCGGCTCCTCGTACCAGTGGGCCTCACGGCTGGCGAACCCGAAGGTAGGGTGGGGATTCGGCTGGCTGACGTTCTGCTACCTGGCGATCGCCGTGGTCGCCATCGACAACGCCCTCGCGAGCCAGGCGTTCATGCCGCTCGCCGGCATGAGGCCGGACGAGGACACGGCCCGCGTCATCACGCTCGTGGTGCTGCTCGTCCAGGCCGTGCTCGCGGTGGCGTCCACCCGCCTCGTCAGCCTGGTCAACAGCGCGGCGGTCGGGCTGGAGCTGGCGCTCGTCGTGGTGATGGCGGTCGCGCTCGTCGTCGCCGCGGCGGTCACGGGGAACGGCGCGGTCGGCAACCTCACGTCGCGCGGCATCACCGAGGGCGCCCCGCACTACTTCACCGTCGGCGGCGGGCTCATGATCGCGATGATCATGGGCCTGGCCACGCTCGTCGGCTTCGATTCCGCGGCGAACCTCGCCGAGGAGGCCAAGGACCCCTACCGCAGCGTCCCCCGAGCGATCGTCGGTTCGGTCGTGGCGGCGGGGCTGCTGGGCATGCTCTTCCTGATCACGCTCACCGTGGCCATCGAGGACATTCCGCGGATCAGCCGCGACGGCTCCCCGGTCGCCACGATCATGCGTGACCAGCTCGGCCCGGTGACGGAACGGACGCTGCTGGTCGCGATCACCTTCGCCTTCTTCGGGGCGGGGATGGTGGTGATGGTGGCGTGCTCGCGGATCATCTTCGCGATGTCGCGCGACGGGCGCTTCCCCGCGCACCGGATCATGCGACGGGTCAACCCGCTTACGCACACCCCGATCCCGGCCACCGTGCTCATCCTCGCCATGGGGGTCGTCCTGATGGTGGCGCTGCCGGGCGCCGCACTGCTGGAGCTCATCACGGCGTCGACGATCCTCCCGGCGCTCATCTACGGCTCGACGATCGTCCTCTACCTGGCGGTACGCCGGCGCCTGGGCCGCCGCAAGGGCGCCTTCGACCTGGGACGCCTCGAGCTGCCTGTCGCCCTCGCCGCCCTGGCTTGGACGGTCGTCGCGCTCATCGCCCTGGTGACACCGCGCGAGGCGCTGGTGCCCCTGGTGATCGTGGTGGGCCTGCTCGTCCTCGGCGGGCTGTTCTTCCTCGGCATGCTGGTCTTCGACCGCCGGTCACTGGAGGCCGAGCCCGGCGGGGTCGACGTCTTCAAGCACTGAGCTGCCGCGAACGCGGCGGCCGGGGCCGCTGACGGCACGATCACGGAACCAGCGGTCAGGCTTCCCATCGGGCCGGCAGGTCGTCGCGGATCCGCTTGAGATCCCCGGTCGTGCGTCCGTGCGCGTGGAGCCAGCACCGGTCGAGCACCCCGTCGCGGCGCAGCAGGCGGCCCGGGGCCGCGTACCAGCGCAGGGGTGAGTCCTCCGTGGCGGCCCACATCGGGTGGTCGGGCAGGTCGACCCGCGTGTAGCGCGCCGCGAGGTTCGGCAGGAGAGCGTCCGGCAACTCGCAGGCGCCGTAAAGGCTTCCTGCCCCGAGCAGCGACTCGCTCAGCACCAGCTCCACCCAGGCCACGGACATGCGGTCGAGGAACGGGACCCACCCCTCGTGCGACTCCACCACCACGGGCGGATCGTCCTGCTCGACCCGGTCCAGTGGGATGCCCCATGACGCGCAGTCCTGGTTCTCTACGCGGAAGACGAGGACGCCGCCGAAGCCGTCGTCCACATGCAGACCCATCGGCGGGACCAGTGGATCCTGCTGCCTGGTCAGGTCCTCGCGGCGGCCGAGCAGCGCGTAGCCCTCCCGCAGGGCGGCGGGAAGCTCGAAGCCCAATTCGGCCTCGGCGGCATCCAGTTCGGCGGCGGTGCAGCCGTCCTCGGGACGCAAGGGGCGTCCCGTCCACTCGTCGGCGAACCGGCGCACGAAGTCCCAGGCCTGGGAGCGGCTGGTCACCCCGCCTCGCAGCGCCACCGCCACGTCGAGAGCACCGGACATGACGCATACGCTACCGTCCGCGTTCCCACCTGGGCCTGAGTGTCGGAGCCGGGTGCTGGCTTCCGCGGTCCAAGGGAAACGGGAAGGGCCTGGCCGACGAGCTGGTCCAGGAGGCCGGCACGCACTCGATCCTGGACATCTTCCGGGTCATAGGGCCTGACGAGACCCCGGAGTACAGCACCGTGGAATCTGTGACGGCCGTGCACACGTCAAGGATTTCGACGTCTTCCCCCGGTCGCGGTGGGTCGGACGGTGCGCAGTGCTGCACGACGACGAGGGCGTCCCTCAGGAGATCTACCTCTGGGGCCACTCAGGCGACTGAACGGCACGCCTGGCCGCGTTCCTCGGTCGCCGACCAGAGATGGGACGAGTCGATCAAGGAGAGGTGAAACTGCTCTGGCTCCCGGCATGGACGACCCGGTCCGCTACTGGTTCTGTTTGCTTCGCTCCGCCGCCTGGGCGGGGGTGTCGTAGTAGCCGGGTTTCGCCAAGAGCACGGAGCTGAAGTAGTAACCCTGCTCCTCTTCTGGCTCATCGTCGGCAGCGAATGGGCGCCAGAAGCCCAGGAGCAGGTCAGGAGCAAGGAAGGTCGCCGGATCGTCCGGATCCGGGTCAACGGTGGCGTACTCGCGCATGTGCTCGATTACTTCGCGTGCAGGGAGCGCGAAGACGTCCAGGTCTCGGAACGTCACTCGGTCGGTCTGCGCCAGGGGTCTCCCCAACTCGATGGCCTGCAGGGTGCCCTGCATGCACTCCATGCTGATCATGAGGCCGCTGGGGCGAAAGATGTGTTGCCCTGGGCGGTCGGACTCGGAGAGTGCAGAGTGATCGCGGAGCGAGTCCAGCGCCGCATTCGCTGCTTCCCGGGGCATGCCGATCTGGAGCGGACCGACGCCGAGCGGCGGGAGGAGATCAAAGTGCATACGGGCATGATGCCAAGCGGTCTTGTCCAAGCCCCGCCGGCCGCCATGGAACCGCTTCCGCCGGTCGTGGCCGAGGCCCGACGGCTAGGCGTCGGAATCGTGTAGGGCCGAACTGGCGAGAGGGCCCGGCTGACGGAGGTCTAGGGATCGGCCGTCCGAGGTCGCACAAAGACGACCAACACCTCCGGATCGCTTTGCTCTTCGGGGCCTGAGACTGCGATCCCTTCTCCAAGCTCCCGATCCATGCCACGCTCGCGACGTGATGACACCACAAGAACTGCTGGAGGCATGTCCGCCCGGTGAGGGGCCATATGCCTGCCCTTGCTGTCACCTGCTGACCCTGGAGTCGCGGTGCCGCTGGGAGATCTGCGAGGAGTGCGGATGGGAGGACGACGGCCAGGACGACCTCAACGCGGACGAGGTGTGGGGCGGACCGAACGGCTCGTTGAGCCTGACCGACGCCCGCCAGGAGTACGCAGACCACATCGCAAACCTCGGGACGGAGAAACCCGCGTCAGTCACGGTCGGCGGTGAAGGGCTGTGGTGGACTGCCGCCCAGCAGCTCATGCGCGACCAGGGGTACACCCCCTAGCGGACTTGGCCAGGGTGAGAGCATAGTGCTGATCACAGTCAGTTGACACCCGGTCGCATTCCGTCGTCGGGTTCCAGGTCGCCTCAGTCCACTGGATAACACTGCGGTCGCTCACCGCTCCCCTCCCTCGTGCCTACGAAGCCATTGCAGTGGCCAACCCGTACGTACGCCGCCATATTCGAACGCGCGAACGACGGTATTTGGTCGAGCCGGTTGCCACCAAACCGAGCAGGACGCCGACAAGCCGGAGCCTGCGGCCTGTCCGCCACTCAAGCCGAACAGCCGCAGACAGGGGTGTCACTGTGGCCTTTAGGCTCCCATTCATGATCGGCGGGGCGTGCCCCGCAGTGGTGAAAGGGGGCTGGGGTGGGCTGGTGGAATGGGACGCCGGAGCGTCGGGAGCGGTGGGTGCTTGATCCACTGGTCGGGGTGGGGCCACTGCGGTTTGGGATGGATTCCGGCGAGGTGAAGGCCGCCCTGGGCGGGCCGCGCGACGGCGCCACCTGGGTCGCGGCCGATGGCACGTTGCGGGTTGAGTACCCGGGGATGGGCCTGAACTGCATGTACGCGCGAGGGACGAGCCTGGTCGCCGTGGCCGTCGACGCTTTCCAAGGCCCCCTGGTCCGGGTCGGTGAGGTGGAACTGATCGGTCGAGTTCCGTCCGAGGTGCGTGCTGAGATCCACGACCTTGCCCGCCGGGAAGAGGCCGCGGTGCGGGTGAACTGGAGTGGGGACCCGGAGATCGCGGCCTGGGGGGTGTCCATGGGCACCGAACCCGATGGCGAGCTGTCCGCCGAGGGCTATCCGGTGCAGAAGGACAGGGTGATCACCTCAGTGCTGCTCGTCGGGCCCGAGCTCGCGCACGACCCCTACGCGACAACGCCGGTGATGCACTGGCGCGACGTCACCGGCCGGGGACGAAACCCCGGGGCCTGGCCGGTGACCCCCGGACGTGACCGTCCGCATTGGGACTGGGTGCCGCTGGAGCGGGTGGGCCCGCTCCGCTTCGGGATGAGCCCGCCCCAGGTGGCGGACGCCCTGGGCGGCGAGGTCCCGGCGGGTCGGATCGGCCACTTCCCCTTCTGGCTCTACGCCACGGACGGGCTGTGGAATCTGCACGAGGACCGCTTCGAGAATGCCGGTGTGAGCGCGCACTACTGGACGAACCCGGACGGCGTTCCGCGGCTGGGCGCCGTGACCGCGTACGGGCGCACCGGGCCGCAGGTCCTGTACGCCGACATCCCCCTGGTCGGTGCGGCGCCCTCCTCTCTCGGAGCGGCCATCCTCCGGCATGTCGAGGACCACGACCTGGGCCTGTGCTTCAGCCCCAGCGGTGCGATGACCCCGTCCGGGGTCAACCTGGCCCTGGACACGGTGAGGGCCGGAGACGCCGCCGTCAGCGAGCCCACGTTCTACGCCGAGCACTGGGAGGGGTAGGGAGCGCGGACTGACCTTGTCTCCCCGGACAGCCCAAACACGCCAGAGGGGAGCCGGTCCAACGTCGGACCGCCGTGGTGGGCAAGTGTCAGCAACGATGCGGATTTGGTGCCAACTGGGGGGCGAAGAGACGCCCGTTGCACCTGCTAGGGGGAGGTGTGGATGTCAGGTAGCTCGAAAAGGCTCACTCGCGCCTCCCGATGCAGGTGCTCCCCGGCGATGGGCGCGCAAGGCTGGGCCGTCTCCGGGCCGTGCAAGGTCGGCCGGCGACAACAGAGGGCGCTGGAGGGTGACGGGGGCCTCACCCATCCGACCTGGGGGCGCCGGATCGATCTGCGACACTGGATGAACCATGCCTGCACCCGGAGAACTCACATTCGTCGCGCCGCGCGGAGTCAAGAAGCCGCCGCGGCACCTTGCCGATCTTTCGCCCGAGGAGCGCCGGGAGGCGGTCGCGGAGCTGGGGGAGAAGCCGTTCCGCGCCAAGCAGCTGTCGCAGCACTACTTCGCGCGCTACGCCGATGACCCCGCCGCGTGGACGGACATCCCGGCGGCGGCGCGGGGGAAGCTGGCGGAGGGGCTGCTGCCGGACCTGATGTCGGTGGTGCGGCACAGCAGCACGGACAACGACACCACGCGCAAGACGCTGTGGCGGCTGTTCGACGGCACCCTGGTCGAGTCGGTGCTGATGCGCTACCCGGACCGGGTGACGATGTGTATCAGCTCCCAGGCGGGCTGCGGCATGAACTGCCCGTTCTGCGCCACCGGCCAGGCCGGGCTGGACCGGAACCTGTCGACCGGGGAGATCGTGCACCAGATCGTGGCGGGCATGCGCTCGCTGCGGGACGGGGAGATCCCGGGCGGCCCGGCGCGGCTGTCGAACATCGTGTTCATGGGCATGGGCGAGCCGCTCGCGAACTACAAGCGTGTCGTCGGCGCCATCCGCCGGCTGACCGATCCGGAGCCGGACGGGCTGGGGCTGTCCCAGCGGGGCATCACCGTGTCGACGGTGGGCCTGGTCCCGGCGATGCTGCGCTTTGCCGACGAGGGCTTCAAGTGCCGTCTCGCGGTGTCGCTGCACGCGCCCGACGACGAGCTGCGCGACACCCTGGTGCCGGTGAACACCCGCTGGAAGGTGCGCGAGGTGCTGGACGCCGCGTGGCACTACGCGGACGTGTCAGGGCGCCGGATCTCGATCGAGTACGCGCTGATCCGGGACATCAACGACCAGACGTGGCGGGCGGACCTGCTGGGCCGGCTGCTCAAGCGTCGCCGCGTGCACGTCAACCTGATCCCGCTCAACCCGACCCCCGGCTCGAAGTGGACGGCCTCGCGGCCCGAGGACGAGCGGGCGTTCGTCGCGGCGCTGGAGGCGCACGGCGTGCCGGTGACCGTCCGGGACACCCGGGGGCAGGAGATCGACGGCGCCTGCGGGCAGCTGGCGGCTTCCGAGCGCTGATCTGCGCTTGCTAGGGTGACGGTCGTTTGCGGCCGTGCGCCGCGACGCCAGGCACAGCACACAAAAGAACATCCGACAGGGGAGCGCGGAAAGCGCTGAGAGTGCGGCACGGCCGCAGACCCTCGGACCTGATCCGGGTCATACCGGCGTAGGGAGTCACCACATGAGCACCATCCGTCGGCGTGCGGCCGGCACCGTCCTCGTCGTCGCGCTCGGCGCGACCGCGCTCGCCGCCTGCGGCAGCGACGGCGGGGACACCGCCAAGGGCAAGGGCGGCACCGCCTCCAAGACCGTCACCCTCGTCAGCCACGACTCCTTCGCCGCGTCGAAGGGCGTGCTGAAGGAGTTCACGAAGCAGACCGGCTACACCGTCAAGGTGCTGCGCGGCGGCGACGCCGGCGCCGCGGTCAACCAGGCCGTGCTGTCCAAGGGCAACCCGCAGGGCGACGTCTTCTTCGGCGTCGACAACACGCTGCTGTCCCGGGCCCTCGACAACGACCTGTTCGAGCCGTACCAGGCCAAGGACCTCGACAAGGTGCCCGCCGCACTGCAGCTGGACGCCGCGGAGCACCGCGTCACCCCGATCGACTTTGGCGACGTCTGCGTCAACTACGACCGGAAGTACTTCACCGAGCACGAGCTCCCCGTGCCGGAGAGCTTCGACGACCTCGTCAAGCCCGAGTACAAGGACCTGCTGGTCACCGAGAACGCCGCCACCTCCTCCCCGGGTCTGGCCTTCCTCCTCGCCACCACCGCGAAGTACGGCGACGGGGGCTGGGAGGACTACTGGAAGAAGCTCAAGGCCAACGGCGTCCAGGTCGTCGACGGCTGGGAGCAGGCGTACTACGACACCTTCTCCGGCGCCGGCGGCGGCAAGGGCGACAAGCCGCTGGTCGTCTCGTACGCCTCCAGCCCGCCCGCCGAGGTGCTCGGTCTGAAGACACAGCCCGAGCACGGGCCGACCGGTGTCGCGAGCGGCACCTGCTTCCGGCAGGTGGAGTTCGCCGGCCTGCTGAAGGGCGCCAAGAACACCGAGGGCGGCAAGGCGCTCGTCGACTTCCTGCTGAGCCGCGCCTTCCAGGAGGACATGCCGCTCAACATGTTCGTCAATCCCGTCCGCGACGACGCGAAGCTGCCCGAGGTCTTCACCAAGTACGCGCCGGTCATCAGCGAACCGGCCACCGTCGCCCCGGAGAAGATCGCCGGGAACCGGGAGCAGTGGGTCAAGTCGTGGTCCTCGCTCGTGCTGAAGTAACGAAGACCGCCGAGGGGACGCGCGCCGGGGCGGCGGGCGTCCGGCCGCTCGCCGTAC
Organism: Streptomyces sp. NPDC006207; assembly: GCF_040613835.1. Lineage (NCBI taxonomy): Bacteria > Bacillati > Actinomycetota > Actinomycetes > Kitasatosporales > Streptomycetaceae > Streptomyces > Streptomyces sp. NPDC006207. The sequence continues at coordinate 56,060 of NZ_JBEXSX010000033.1, forward strand.
GGCTGGGCCTGATCGCCGTGCCGGTCGCGTTCTTCGGGCTGTTCTTCGGCTACCCGGTCGCCGCCATCGTCGCCCGCGGGCTCCGCGAGGGCGGGCGGTGGCGGTTCGGCCGGTTCGCGCAGGTGCTGGGCGAGCCCGACATCCTGCACGTGCTGTGGTTCACCTGCTGGCAGGCGGCCGCCTCCACCGCGCTCACCCTGGCGATCGCGCTGCCCGGCGCGTACGTCTTCGCCCGCTTCGACTTCCCCGGCAAGCAGGTGCTGCGCGCGGTGGTGACCGTGCCGTTCGTGCTGCCGACGGTGGTCGTCGGCTCGGCCTTCCTCGCGCTGCTGGGGCGCGGCGGGCTGCTCGACGAACTGTGGGGCGTGCGCCTGGACACCACGGTCTGGGCGATCCTCCTCGCGCACGTCTTCTTCAACTACGCCGTGGTCGTACGGACCGTGGGCGGGCTGTGGGCCCAGCTGGACCCCCGGCAGGAGGAGGCCGCGCGGGTCCTCGGCGCGGGACGCCTCGCGGCCTGGCGCAGGGTGACGCTGCCCGCCCTGGCCCCCGCGGTCGCCGCGGCCGCGCTGATGGTCTTCCTCTTCACCTTCACCTCCTTCGGCGTGATCCAGATCCTCGGCGGGCCCACCTTCTCCACCCTGGAGGTGGAGATCTACCGCGAGACCGCGCAGTTGCTGGACCTGCCGACGGCGGCCGTGCTGACGATCGTCCAGTTCGCCGCCGTCGCGGTGATCCTCGCCGTGCACGCCGGGACGGTACGGCGCAGGGAGAGCGCGCTGCGGCTGGTGGATCCGGCCCGCACCGCGCGCCGGCCGCGGGGCGCCGGCGAGTGGGGGCTGCTCGCGGGCGCGCTCGGTGTGGCCGCGCTGCTGATCCTGCTGCCGCTGGGTGTGCTGGCCGAGCGCTCGCTGCACGGACCGGACGGCTACGGCCTCGGCTACTACCGGGCGCTGGGCTCGGTGGCCGGCAGCGGCGGGACCTTCCTGGTGGCGCCCGTCGCCGCGGTCTGGAACTCGCTGCAGTACGCGGCCGCCGCCACCGCGATCGCCCTGGTCGTCGGCGGGCTGGCCGCGGCCGCCCTCACCCGGCGGGCCGGGCGCCTCGTGCGGGGCTTCGACGCCCTGCTCATGCTGCCGCTCGGCACCTCGGCGGTGACCATCGGCTTCGGCTTCCTCATCACCCTCGACGAGCCGCCGCTGGACCTGCGCTCCTCGTGGATCCTCGTGCCGCTCGCGCAGGCACTGGTCGGCGTGCCCTTCGTGGTGCGCACCATGCTGCCGGTGCTGCGTGCCGTGGACGACCGGCTGCGCGAGGCGGCGGCGGTGCTCGGCGCCTCCCCGCTGCGGGTGTGGTGCGAGGTCGACCTCCCGCTGGTGCGGCGGGCGCTGCTGGTGGCCGCGGGCTTCGCCTTCGCCGTGTCCCTGGGCGAGTTCGGCGCCACCGTCTTCATCGCCCGCCCCGACAACCCCACCCTCCCGGTCGCGGTCGCCCGCTTCCTCGGGCGGGCCGGGGAGCTCAACTACGGCCAGGCGATGGCGCTCAGCACCGTGCTGATGCTGGTGTGCGCGGGGGCGCTGCTGGCGCTGGAACGTATCCGCATCGACAGGTCCGGGGAGTTCTGATGACCCTGCTGCGACTGGACGGCGCCACCGTGCGCTTCGGCGGCCACACCGCCCTGGACGCCGTCGGCCTGGAGGTCGCCGAGCACGAGACGGTCTGCGTGCTCGGGCCCAGCGGCAGCGGGAAGTCGACGCTGCTGCGGGTCGTCGCCGGGCTGCAGCCGCTGGACGCCGGGCGCGTCCTGCTGGCCGGCCGCGACCAGCAGGGGGTTCCCGTGCACCGGCGTGGCGTGGGCCTGATGTTCCAGGACCACCAGCTCTTCCCGCAGCGTGACGTCGCCGGGAATGTTGACTTCGGTCTGCGCATGCGCGGCGCGGGGCGCACCGAACGGGAGCGCACGGTCGAGGAGTTGCTGGAGCTCGTGGGCCTGCCCGGCGCGCAGCGGCGCGCCGTCGCGTCCCTGTCCGGCGGCGAGCAGCAGCGCGTCGCCCTGGCCAGGGCCCTGGCACCCGGGCCGCGGCTGCTCATGCTCGACGAGCCGCTCGGCCAGCTCGACCGGAGCCTGCGCGAGCGCCTGGTCGTCGAGTTGCGCGGGCTCTTCCGGCGGCTGGGCACCACGGTGCTGGCCGTCACGCACGACCAGAGCGAGGCCTTCGCGCTGGCCGACCGCGTCGTCGTCATGCGCGACGGCCGGGTCGAGCAGGCCGGCACCCCGCTGGAGGTGTGGCAGCGGCCCGCCTCCGAGTTCGTCGCCCGCTTCCTCGGCTTCGACAACGTGGTGGCCGCCACCGTCACCGGCGACGCCGCCGACACCGCCTGGGGCAAGGTCCCCGTCCCCCCGGGCTCCCCGCAGGGCGCCGGGCGGCTGCTCGTCCGGCCCGCCGGGGTACGGCTCGTCCCGGCCGCCGACGGGCTGCGCTGCGACGTGCTCGCGCGTACCTTCCGCGGCGACCAGGTCACCCTCCTCCTGCGCCCCGAGGAGGGCCCCCCGCTGGAGGCCGGCTGCGCCCTGCGGGACGCCCCCGCCGAGGGCGACACGGTCGGCGTCTCCTTCACGGCGGACGAGGTCGTGGTCCTGGGCGGGTAGGGGCTGCGGCAGCCTTCCGCCGCCGAGCGACCTTCCGCGGCCCGGGTGGGTCGCCCCGCCCCGGGGGGCAACTCATGGAGCGCGCACGACGTGACATCTCGGCGGCGACGACGGTGGCTTCGGCGCTGCTGCTCTTGGCCGGCGGGGTGTTCGTACCGGCCGTCCCGCACCGGCACGGCCTGGAGAGCGTGGGCGCCTACGAGACGGCTCCGGGCCCGCGGGTGCTACCGGCTCTGACTTCGCGTCAGGCGTGCCAGGGCCTCCGGGGCGTCCTCGACGGAGTCGACGAGCACGATGCGCTGCTCCATGGAGCGGCCTTCCGCCAGAGCCTGGAGAAGGGGCCACGCCGGCAGGCGCCGGGTCCAGTGGTCCCGGTCGACCAGCACCATGGGGCGGGGGGCGCCGTTGGACTCGTAGTAGTTCGGCGTGGTGTTGTCGAAGATCTCCTGGACGGTGCCCGCGGCGCCCGGCAGGAAGACGACCCCGGCGGTGCAGCGGGCCAGCAGGCCGTCCTCGCGGGTGGCGTTGGCGAAGTACTTGGCGATGTGCGCGGCGAAGGCGTTCGGCGGCTCGTGGCCGTAGAACCACGTCGGCACGCCGATGGAGGCGCCGCCGCCGGGCCAGCGGTCGCGCACGTCGAAAGCGGTGCGCGCCCAGTCCGTGACGGACGGGCGGAAGGAGGGGACCTTGGCCACCGTCTCCAGGGCCTCGACGAGCATCGCGTCGGCGAAGGGCGCGGCGTAGGCGCCGAGGTTGGCCGCCTCCATGGCGCCGGGCCCGCCGCCCGTGGCCACGCTCAGGCCCTCGCGGGCCAGTGCACGGCCGAGGCGGGCGGCGCCCGCGTACGCCTCGGTGCCGCGCTCCATGGCATGACCGCCCATGACGCCCACGACGCGGGCGTCCGAGACGAGTTCGTCGAAGGCGTCGGAGACGGCGTCGTCGTGGATGCTGCGGAGCATCGACGCGTAGATGTCGCCGCTGCCCCGGGTGCGCAGGAACCACTGGTAGCCGCGGGCGTCCGGCGTTGCCTCGTAGCCGCCGTCGTCAAGGCCCTCGTACAGTGCGTCGGGGCCGTAGAGGGAGCCCCGGTACGGGTCGAAGGGCAGGTCCGGGACCGGCGGGAAGACCATGGCGCCGCCGGCGCGGACGTGGGCGGCCGCCTCCGGCTCCATCGGGCAACCCAGGAACACGGCCTCGGTCGTGTCGGCGGACATCAGGGCGGGCGTACGGGTCGTCAGGTCGAGCGACTGGACGCGGTGTCCGCGCAGCGAGCCCGACGCGGCGACGCGGTCGAACTCCTCGAGGGTCTCTATCTCGTGATCGTTCGGATCGTTCGGCGTCAGCACGCCCGCCACCCTAGCGCCCGCGGCGGGGGCCGCCGCCGCGGGGCTCCGGGCGGCGCTACGGCAGCGGCAGTGTGCCCAGGTGGGCGATGAGCAGGGTCAGCGGGAGCACGACGCCGAGGACCGCGAGGGCGCGCACGGCGGCTGCGTTGCGCAGCAGCGCGGCGGGCGTGCCGAGCCGGCTGAGGGCGGCGGTGGCCGGACGGCGGGCGCGCTTGGCGTCCACGGTCGCGGTGAGGGCGGTCGCGACCGCCGACAGGACGACGAGGACGGCGCCCAGCACGGTGAGCGGTCCGACGGGGTGCGCCACGGCGCCGAACCGGTCGCTGCCGGCGAGGGCGGTGGCGGCCACCGCGCACAGCGCGCCCAGCGGACGGCCCACCAGCGTCGCCTCCTCCTGGAGGGCGCGGCCCGCGAGGAGCCGCAGGGCACCCGGCCGGTACGCCGCCAGCAGCCGTCCGCACAGGTGGACGAGGCCCGGCATGGCCAGCACCATGCCCGTGGCCGTCAGCAGCCAGCCGCCGACGACGGCCGGGGCGGCATGGCCGAGACCGCCGGGCAGCGGGAGCGCGCCGTCGGGCCCCGGGGCGTCGGCGCCCCCGGCCGAGGAGATCTGCACGGCGAGGCCGATCGCCACGAGCGCGGCCCCCCACGGCAGGCCGGACGGCACCCCGCCGTCGCGGACGGCGGCCTCGTCCCCACGGGAGCGCCGTGGCCGCAGCACGACCGCGGCCGAGACGGCGGCGGCCAGCGGCAGTGAGGCCAGCAGGGTCAACGCGCCCGCGAACGGGAGTTCACGGTCCGCGCCCAGCGCCTCGGCGGCACCACCGAGGTGCGGGCCGGGCAGCTCACCACGGAGGAAGAGGAAGCCCAGGAGTGCGATCAGGACGCCCAGGCCGCAGTTCAGGGCGGAGCTCGCCGCGGCCAGCAGGGGCAGCCCGTGCCGCCCGAGCCCGGCCGAGGCCAGGCCCGCGTGCAGCCGTCCGCTCGGCTCCGTACGGGCCACGAGAACCGACAGGTGGACGGTGGCGGCGAACGGCACGGCGCACCAGAGCAGCCGGACCAGGCCGTCCGGGGCGTCCTCGGGGTGCGCGAGGGCGTGCCCGAGGACGGCGAGCAGCAGGAACCCCGTGCCGGCGGCCGCGGCGACGACCAGCAGCCGGCGCAGCAGCACCTCCGGACGGGAGCCGAGGGCTACACGGAGGCTGAGCACGAGTCGGCGTCCTCCCGATCCTGGTGCGGCATGCCGGCCACGAAGCGCCCGTCGACGAGGGTGACCACCCGGTCGGCGAGGGAGACGACCTCGGGTTCGTTGGAGGCGAGCACCACGGTGATGCCGTGCGAGCGGGCGGCGCTGGTCAGCATGCGCAGCACCTGGGCGCGGTCCGCGCGGTGCAGCGGCGCGGTCGGTTCGTCGGCGAAGACCACGGAGGGCCGGTTGACCAGGGCGCGGGCGATCGCCACCCGCTGCCGCTCGGCCTGCAGCAGCCGGCCGGGACGCTTGCGGGCGGCCCCGCCGATGTCCAGCCGGTCCAGCCACTCCTGCGCGGCGGCGCGCGCCGTGCGATACGGGACGCCGCACAGCAGCAGCGGCAGCGCGGCGTTCTCCCGGACGGTCAGTTCGGGGAGCAGTTGCGGGCTGCTGTCGATCCAGCCGAAGCGCTCACGGCGCAGCCGCTCGCGGGCGGTCATGCCCAGGGTGTGCACGGGGGAACTGTTGAACCACACCTCGCCCTGCTCGGGGAGCAGTTCGCCGGACAGGCAGCGCAGCAGGGTGGTCTTCCCGGCGCCGTGCGGGCCGAGGACGCCGAGGATCTCGCCCTCCCGTACGCCGAGTGACACGCCGAGAAGAGCGGGTGAGCGGTCGTGCGCGTGGCGCAGGCCGCGGGCCCACAGCACGTCGTTGTCGGGTGGGTTCACGTTGGCCTCTAACGAACGCGGGGAGTCCGGGTCACTGCGGCACCGTACGCGCCCCACGGCCCGGGACCACGGTTACGGGGGCGCGTTTCCGGCGCGCGCCCACCCGTGCGGCGTAGCGGGAGCGAGGTTCGTCTGGAAGACCATCCGTTCACTTGCGCGACGTGTGGCTGTGGCAGGATGCGGCCGCCGTGCCTCCGGCACGGTGTGAGATCCGTGGGGGTTCATCGACATCCATACGCAATGCCGCCCTGCTCGTGGCAGGAGCGGTCGCAGGTGGTCTGCTGCTCGCACCACCGGCCCACGCGGCCGGGATCGCGATCGTCGGCACGACCATCAACAACGGCAAGCCCATCGTCATGGGGGCCGGCGGCTCCACGACCGTCACCGTGCCGGTCGTCACCGAGATCGCGGGCGTCTCCGGAGCCCCGGCCACCGTCGACGCCGAACTCACGGGGCTGGGAAGCGGCTTCTCCGTCTTCCTCGAGGGCACTTCGGGCGCCAACATGACCAGTTGGTGAGGCTGCAGTTCCGCAGGTCCGGAAGCGCCACCTATACGACGGTCACGTACGCCCGCACGGATGCCAAGGGCAACGTGAAGACCAGCACGACCGCCAAGGCGGTCGGCTTCTGGCGGTGGGCCTTCGGCGGCACCACGACCGTCGCGCCCGTCGCGGGGGGCGGGGACCGGGTCGCCCTGAAGTGAGCGGGGCCTGACGGGCCGCCGGGGCCGCCCTCCGTCGACGGAGGGCGGCCCCGGCCGCTGGATCCCGTGGTCCGGCGGGGACCGTCAGAGCTTGGTCCAGGCCTCCGTGAGGACGGTGCGCAGGACGCCCTCGATCTCGTCGAAGGTCGACTGGTCGGCGATCAGCGGCGGCGCGAGCTGCACGACCGGGTCCCCGCGGTCGTCGGCGCGGCAGTAGAGGCCGTTCTCGAAGAGCGCCTTGCTGAGGAAGCCGTACAGGACGCGCTCGGTCTCCTCGTCGGTGAAGGTCTCCTTGGTGGCCTTGTCCTTCACCAGTTCGATGCCGTAGAAGTAGCCGTTCCCGCGGACGTCGCCGACGATCGGCAGGTCGTGGAGCTTCTCCAGGGTGGCGCGGAAGGCGCCCTCGTTGTCGAGCACGTGCTGGTTGAGCTGCTCGCGCTCGAAGATGTCGAAGTTGGCCAGGGCGACCGCCGACGAGACCGGGTGGCCGCCGAAGGTGTAGCCGTGGAGGAAGGTGTTGTCGCCCTTGTAGAAGGGCTCGGCGATGCGGTCGGAGATGATGCACGCGCCGATGGGGGAGTAGCCGGAGGTCATGCCCTTGGCGCAGGTGATCATGTCCGGGACGTAGCCGAACTTGTCGCAGCCGAACATGGTGCCCAGGCGGCCGAAGGCGCAGATGACCTCGTCGGAGACGAGCAGCACGTCGTACTGGTCGCAGATCTCGCGGACCCGCTGGAAGTACCCGGGCGGGGGCGGGAAGCAGCCGCCGGCGTTCTGCACCGGCTCGAGGAAGACGGCCGCGACGGTGTCGGGGCCCTCGAAGAGGATCTCCTGCTCGATCTGGTCGGCGGCCCAGCGGCCGAAGGCCTCGGGGTCGTCGCCGAAGAGCGGGGTGCGGTAGATGTTGGTGTTGGGCACCTTGTGCGCGCCGGGGACCAGCGGCTCGAAGGGGGCCTTCAGGCCCGGCAGGCCGGTGATGGACAGGGCTCCCTGCGGGGTGCCGTGGTAGGCGACGGCGCGTGAGATGACCTTGTACTTGGTCGGCTTGCCCTTGAGCTTGAAGTACTGCTTGGCGAGCTTCCAGGCGGTCTCGACCGCCTCGCCGCCGCCGGTGGTGAAGAAGACCTTGTTGAGGTCGCCGGGGGCGTAGTCGGCCAGGCGCTCGGCGAGCTCGACGGCCTTGGGGTGGGCGTAGCTCCACACCGGGAAGAAGGCGAGCTCCTGGGCCTGCTTGTAGGCGGTCTCGGCGAGCTCCACGCGGCCGTGGCCGGCGTTGACCACGAACAGCCCCGCGAGGCCGTCGATGTACCGCTTGCCCTTGTCGTCGTAGATGTACGTGCCCTCGCCGCGCACGATGGTCGGCACAGGGGCGTTCTCGTACGACGACATGCGGGTGAAGTGCATCCACAGGTGGTCGTACGCGGTCTTGGAAAGGTCCGCGCTCATGGCTATCTGGTTCCCCAGGTGTAGGTCTGCTTCCGGAGCTTGAGGTAGACGAAGCTCTCGGTGGACCGCACGCCGGGCAGCGTGCGGATCCGCTTGTTGATCGTCTCCAGGAGATGCTCGTCGTCCTCGCAGACGATCTCGATCAGCAGGTCGAAGGAGCCCGCGGTCACGACGACGTACTCGACCTCCGTCATCTCCGCGAGGGCGTCGGCGACGGGTTCGATGTCGCCCTCGACGTTGATGCCGACCATCGCCTGCCGCCGGAACCCCACGGTGAGCGGGTCGGTGACGGCGACGATCTGCATGACGCCCTGGTCGAGCAGCTTCTGGACGCGCTGCCGTACGGCCGCCTCCGACAGGCCCACGGCCTTGCCGATGGCGGCGTACGGACGCCTGCCGTCCTCCTGGAGCTGTTCGATGATCGCCTTGGAGACGGAATCGATCACGAAGGCACCGTTGGCGCCCCTGTGATCCGGAGTACGAGTGGCCACGCACCCCACTCTGCACGAGAGGTCAGCCGTCACGCAAGCCCCGATCAATGAAATCCGTGGTTTCGGGGCTCGAAACTCACGGAATCCATTGTTTCGGAGTTTCGGCTATGTCGAATACGGCAGTGCTGCAGGTAGGCTGGGTCCGTCTCACACATCGGACAGGAACAGGGAGAGGTGCAGTGAGCGAGCTCCGTACCTTGCGCAACCACATCAACGGAGAATTCCGCGACGCCGCCGACGGGCGCACCACCGACGTGGTGAACCCCGCCACCGGCGAGGTCTACGCGACCGCCCCGCTCTCCGCCGCCGCCGATGTCGACGCGGCCATGGCCGCCGCGGCGGCCGCCTTCCCCGCCTGGCGCGACACGACGCCCTCCGAGCGCCAGAAGGCGCTGCTGAAGATCGCCGACGCCTTCGAGGCGCGGGCGGACGAGCTCGTGGCCGTCGAGAGCGAGAACACCGGCAAGCCGATCGGGCTGACAGCCAGCGAGGAGATCCCTCCGATGGTCGACCAGATCCGCTTCTTCGCGGGTGCCGCCCGCATGCTCGAGGGCCGCTCGGCCGGCGAGTACATGGAGGGCATGACCTCGATCATCCGCCGGGAGCCGGTCGGCGTCTGCGCCCAGGTCGCCCCGTGGAACTATCCGATGATGATGGCCGTGTGGAAGTTCGCCCCGGCGATCGCCGCGGGGAACACGGTCGTGCTGAAGCCCTCGGACACCACCCCGGCCTCCACCGTGCTGATCGCCGAGATCATCGGCGGGATCCTGCCCAAGGGCGTCTTCAACGTCGTCTGCGGCGACCGCGAGACGGGCCGCCTGATGGTCGAGCACGAGACCCCCGCGATGGCCTCCATCACCGGTTCGGTCCGGGCCGGCATGCAGGTGGCGGCCAGCGCCGCCAAGGACGTCAAGCGGGTCCACCTGGAGCTCGGCGGCAAGGCGCCGGTGGTGGTGTTCCAGGACACCGACATCGCCAAGGCGGTCGAGGACATCGCCGTCGCCGGCTACTTCAACGCCGGCCAGGACTGCACCGCCGCGACCCGCGTCCTGGTCCACGAGTCGATCCACGACGAGTTCGTGGCCCAGCTCGCCAAGACCGCCGCCGACACCAAGACCGGCGCCCCGGACGACGAGGACGTGCTGTACGGCCCGCTGAACAACGCCAACCAGCTCGCCCAGGTCACCGGCTTCATCGAGCGCCTCCCGGCGCACGCCAAGGTCGAGGCCGGCGGCCACCGGGTCGGCGAGCAGGGCTTCTTCTACGCCCCGACCGTCGTCTCCGGCCTCAAGCAGGACGACGAGATCATCCAGAACGAGGTCTTCGGCCCGGTCATCACCGTCCAGTCCTTCTCCGACGAGGACCAGGCCGTGGAGTGGGCGAACGGCGTCGAGTACGCCCTCGCCTCCTCGGTGTGGACCAAGGACCACGCCCGTGCGATGCGCATGTCCAAGCGCCTCGACTTCGGCTGCGTGTGGATCAACACCCACATCCCGCTGGTCGCCGAGATGCCGCACGGCGGGTTCAAGAAGTCCGGTTACGGCAAGGACCTGTCCGCCTACGGCTTCGAGGACTACACCCGCATCAAGCACGTCATGACGTCCCTGGACGGCTGACGCCGCAGGGCGAGATCCCTCCACGGCCCCGGACCGGCCCCCGTGTCCGGGGCCGTGGCATGCGCGCGTACGCTCCGCTCCATGGAGTATCGAAGAGCCCTTGAACAGCGCATACGCGCATGGCTGGTTGTCTTCGTCGGGTGCCTGGTGCTGAGCGGCGCCACCGCGTTCCCGCTCGTGCACGAGGTGCGGTGGGTGGACGGCTGGGGCCTGCCGGGAGCCGTCGGTGACTGGATCTCCCACGTGCGGGAGGGGCTGGACGCCACCGACGCGAAGTACCCGTTCATGATGTACGGGACGGACTGGCTCGCCTTCGCGCACCTGGTGATCGCGGTGGCCTTCTACGGCGTCTGGCGCGATCCGGTGCGCAACATCTGGATCGTGGAGTGGGCCATGATCGCCTGCGTCGGGATCATCCCGCTCGCCGCGATCTGCGTCCCGCTGCGCGGCCTGCCGCTGTGGTGGATGCCCGTGGACATGGCCTTCGGCGTCCTCGGCATCGTGCCGCTGCTGGTCCTGCGGCGGATGATCAAGCGGCTGGAGCGCTCCGGCATGGTGTCGGCCGAGCCGGCCGTCGCCTGACGGACCGGCGGTCGCCCGGGTCCGGGACCGTACGGCGAGGAGACCGCGGCCGGGCGGGAGAAGCTCACCGGCCGCCGAACTCCGCGCGCAGCACGTCGATGCGGTTGCTCGTGACGGCGTCCACGCCGAGCCGCTCCAGCCGTCGCATCGTCCGGCGCAGGTCCACCGTCCACGCGCCGACCAGCAGGCCTTCGCCGCGCGCCCACTCCACCAGGGGCGCGCGCACCAGCCCGAAGCGCAGGTTGATCCAGCGCGGGCGCAACTCCGACAGCAGCAGCGGCGGCACCGGCGCCGAGGTCTTCCAGGTCAGCGCGATCTCGGCGGCCGGGTCGTGGTCCCGCACCGCCAGCACGGCGGCCGCCTCCCCGCAGTAGTACGTACGGTCCCCGGCGCCCGCGTCCCGGACCGCGGACAGCACAGGGCCCGCGGACTCCGGCAGGGTGAGGTCGACCAGGGCCCGGCAGCCGTCCACGGCGGCCAGCGCCTCGTGGAGGGTCGGCACGCCCGGCGGCAGCCGGTCCGCCGCAAGGCCGGCGACGGCGGAGTCCACGCCCCACAGTCGCTTCAGCGTGGGGTCGTGGAGCAGCACCGGCACGCCGTCGCGGCTCAGCCGTACGTCCATCTCCACCGCGTCCGCCCCCGCGCGCAGCGCGCTGCGCAGCGAGGGCAGGGTGTTCTCGCGGTGACGGTACGGGTCGCCGCGGTGGGCGACCGCTAGCGCTGCCATCCCGCCAGGTAGGAGTCGATCTCGGCGGTGAGCTTCGCCTTGCCGGGGGTGTCGAGGAACGAGGCCTCGACGGCGTTCCTGGCGAGCTGGGCCAGCCCGCCCTCGTTGAGCTGCAACAGCCGCGCGGCCACCGCGTACTCGGTGTTGAGGTCGGTGCCGAACATCGGCGGGTCGTCGCTGTTGATGGTGACGAGCAGGCCCGCGGCCACCATCTCCTTGACGGGGTGCTCGTCGAGCGTGGCGACGGCGCGGGTGGCGATGTTGGAGGTCGGGCAGACCTCCAGCGGGATGCGGTGCTCGGCCAGGTGGTCCAGCAGGCGCGGGTCCTGGGTGGCGCTGGTGCCGTGGCCGATGCGCTCGGCGCCCAGGTCGCCCAGGGCGTCCCAGATCGTCTGCGGGCCGGTGGTCTCGCCCGCGTGCGGCACGCTGTGCAGGCCGACGGCGCGGGCGCGGTCGAAGTACGGCTTGAACTGCGGGCGCGGCACACCGATCTCGGGTCCGCCCAGGCCGAAGCTGACCAGCCCGTCCGGCTGCAGTTCGGTGGCGATGCGCGCGGTCTCCTCGGCGGAGGCCAGCCCGGCCTCGCCGGGGATGTCGAAGCACCAGCGCAGCACGATGCCGAGCTCCGCCTCGGCCGCCTTGCGCGCGTCCTCGATGGCCTCCACGAACGCCTTGTCCGGGATGCCGCGGCGGACCGAGCTGTACGGGGTGACGGTCAGCTCGGCGTAGCGGATGTTCTGGCGCACCATGTCGCGGGCGACCTCGTACGTCAGCAGACGCACGTCCTCCGCGTCGCGGATCAGGTCGACCACGGACAGGTAGACCTCGATGAAGTGGGCGAAGTCCCGGAAGCTGAAGTACTCGGCAAGGGCGGCGGGGTCGGTGGGCACCTTGGAATCCGGGTGCCGCGCGGCCAGCTCCGCCACGATGCGGGGTGAGGCCGAGCCGACGTGGTGCACGTGGAGCTCGGCCTTCGGGAGTCCCGCGATGAAGGCGTCGAGGGCTGACGCGGTGTCGGACATGGGGCGATCCTCCTGCGGGGTCGGCGGCAACCGCCATCGTAAACGCGAAATTGCCTCCGTCCGGCGTCTTCGCAGGCCATAGCATTGCCCGACGTAGTCAGCAGGAAGGCAGCGATGTCCCACGAGCCCGAGCACCCGACGCCGCGCGACGCCGCGGGCGACACCCCCGGAGCGGCGGCCCCGTCGTCCTCGGCGGCCCCGGCGGACGCACGGCCCGCACCCGACTTCGAGCTGCCCGCCCCGGCGCCCGCGGCGCCCACGGACGCCGCATCCGGCACCGCCCCGGGCGGGGACGCCGAGGCGGGCGACGCGGTGGCCGGCGGCGTCGAGGGCACGGAGGTGCCCGGAACCGTGACTGCTGCGGAGGACGCGACTCCCGCTGACGCGCCGGTCGCCGATGCCGAGCCCGGCGCCGCCTCGGGCGGGGATGCCGCGGCGGCTCCCGACGTCGAGAGCGCGCGGGTGCCGGGAAGCGCGACTCCTGCGGAGGCCGTGACGCCTGCCGATGCTCCGGTCGCCGACGCCGAGCCCGGTGACGGCTCGCATGCCGTAGTAGGCGCGGCCGATGCTCCGGTCGCCCCGGACGAGCCTGCCGGCGCGCCGCCCGCGGAGGTGCCCGGGCCGCGGGATCCGTGGGCGCCGCCGGTGCCGGTCGCCCCCGGTTACGGGCAGCCGGGTGGGCCGACTGGGCACAACCCCTGGGCGCCGCCCGTGCCGCCGGTACCGCAGGCGCCGCAGGAGCACGTGACGCTGACCAAGCGCCCGGTACCCGTGGACGCACCCGCGCCCGGGCCGGAGCAGCAGCCGCGCGATCCCTGGGCCCCGCCGGCCCCGGACGCTGCGGCGGCCGTGCCGCCGCAACCGCCCCACGCCACGTACCCGGGCTACCACCCCGGCTACCCCGGTTACCCGGGCCACCCCACTCAGCCTGAGTACCCCGCGTACCCCGGCTACCCGGCCCAGCCCGGCTACCCCTCCCACCCGGGCTACCCCTCCCACCCGGGCTACCCCGCCCAGCCCGGCTACGCGGTGGGCCCCTACGGCGGATGGGCGCCGCCCGTCGCCCGCAACGGCGCCGGCCTGACGGCGATGATCATGGGCATCGTGGGCGCCGTCCTGGCCGTCTCCTGCTTCGGGGCCTTCCTCGGCCTCCCGCTCGGCATCGCGGCCGTCGTCTGCGGCATCGTCGGCCTGCGGATCGCCCGGCGCGGCGAGGCGACCAACCGGCCGCAGGCGTTGACCGGCCTCATCCTCGGGATCGTCTCCATCGGCCTGTCGGTCGCGATGATCGCCCTGGTGTTCAGCGGGATCGACGACGGCTGGTTCGACGGGTCCGGCGACGACCTCATCACCTCCCGGAACGGCGACTGGGCGGCGCCGCTGGACGTCGACGGCACCGCGCTCTACGACGACGGGGTCCACGTCACGCTGTCGGACGTCCACCGGGATATCGTCCTCCCGGAGAGCCAGCTCGACGGCGGCATCGCCGTCACGTTCTCCGTCGAGTTGGAGAACACCGGCGACACGACCGCCGACCTGGGCGAGAGCGAGGTCTCGGCCTACGCGGACGACTTCGAGGACGAGAGCCTGACCGACCTGACCGCCGGTGTGGGCCTGCCCGACGAACTGTCGCCGGGGGAGCGCGCGACGAGGGAGATCACCGTACTCGTGCCCAAGGACGACGAGGACGGCACCTTCCAGGTCGAGGTCGCCCCCGGATTCGACTACGACTACACCTACTGGCACCTGGACGTCCCGTAACGGGGGCGCCGCGGGGTCGCCTCAGCGCCGTACCGCGTCCAGCGCCAGCAGGGCCACGTGCAGCGAGAGGCAGGACTCGACCTGGTCCAGGTCGATGCCGAGGACGCGCTCGACCCGGTGCAGCCGGTCGTAGAAGGAGGGCCGCGACAGGTGCGCGGCGTCCGCCGCGGCCGACTTGTTGCGGCCGGCGTCCAGGTAGACGGTGAGGATCCGGACGAGGTCCGTGCCGTGCTCGGCGTCGTACGAGAGCAGCGGGCCGAGTTCGCGCTCGACGTACGTCTGCAGCCGCGCGTCGTCGCGCAGGAGGTGCAGCAGGCCGCGCAGCCGGACGTCCGGCAGCCGGTAGTACGCCCGCCCGCCGCCCGCCATCACCCTCTTCTCGGACGGCTGGGCCCTGCCCCCTTCATTGCGGCCGCCGTGCATCGCGGCGTCCGCGACCTGTGCCGCCTCCAGCAGGGTGCGGCGGGCGTCGCGCAGGGAGCCGACGGAGGAGCCGGCCGCCATGACGAAGGCGGGGCCGCCGTCGGGGGCGGGCTCGGTCAGCCGGGTGAGGGCGGCGGCGAAGTCCTCCAGTGCGGTGTGCTCGTGGTCGGACGGGCCCAGGGAGACCAGCACGCCGACACCGCCGTCGTCGAGGGTGCCGGTGAGCGCGGTCAGGCCCCGCTCGCGCACGGCCTGGGCGGCGGTCTCGGTGAAGTCCCGCAGCCGGGCCTGCGCCTCCAGGGCGGCCGAGGCCGGTCCGCCGCGCAGCCGCAGCATGACGCCGACCAGCCGCCGGCCCTCCAGCGGCACGCCCAGGGCGCGGGCGCGCAGCGCCACGTCGGAGACGGTCAGGGCGTGGGTGAGGATGCCGGAGAGCAGGGTGCGGTGGGTCTGCCGTTCCAAGGACTCCCGGTCGCGCTCCAGCAGCCGGTTGAGCGCGAGGGTGGCCGCCCCCCGCTCCAGCAGCACGCTGTGCCGGTGCGGGCGTTCGCCCGGTTCCGGCTCCTCGCCCGGTTCCGGCTCCTCGTCGGGCGCGGGCTCGCCGACGATCACCAGCCTGCCCCAGTCGCGGCCGCGCGCCCCCACGCCGGTGACCGTCCAGCCGGTGCGCGGGTCGTGGCCGGTGCGCCCGGCCGGGTGGACGCCGCGGCTGCGCCGCTCCCAGCCGTCGAGCAGGGCTTCGGGGTCCTGGCCGGCCGGGTCGAAGGCGAGCACCTGGTGGGAGAGGTTCTCCAGCACCACGGGCGCGCCCGCCATCCGGGCCACCTCGCGCACGACCTCCTCGGGCTCCGCGCCCTCGACGGACAGCTCGTTGAAGATCTGGTGCACCGCCTCCGACGCCCGCAGCTCGGTCAGCTGGGCGTCGACGACGTGGGCGTGCACGGCCTCGGTCACCGCCACGAAGCGCACCTCGGTACGGAGTGCCACCAGCGGCAGTCCGCGCCGTTCCGCGGCCCGGACCAGGGGGCGGGGGAGGGCGTCCGCGTAGCGACGGCCCAGTTCGACGACGAGACCCGCCGCGCCGACGTCGGCGAGGCCGTCGATGTAGCGGGCCAGGGACTCCTTGTCGTCGGGCAGCATCACGCCCGTGGTGAGGACCAGCTCGCCCCCGTGGAGCATGCCCGCGATGTCGGCCAGCTCGCTGATGTGCACCCAGCGCACCGGGCGCTGCAGTCCGCCGGAGCCGGCGACCACCTGCGGCGAACCCCGCCTGAGCACGTCCAGTTCCAGGACCTCGGCGACGGTGGGGAACACGGTGACCTCCGGGGCGAAACGGGGCGGAACGTCGTGCCACCGTAGCTCCAAGGTGTAAAGGCCCCCGACGCACGGCATGCGATGTGTCGGTTGCCCGGTGTACGTGGCGCCCGGCATCGTCCACGGTGACGATCTGGTGCGGTCCGTCAGGTGAACACAGAATTCGTCGCGTAACCAAAAGGCAACAACGGAATCACTTGTTGGGGCGAGCCTACTCTGTCAGGATCGTCCACCAATCAAGGCTTTGGCCACGCCGCCGAGCCGAGTGCGAGGAGAAGACGATGGACCTCAGCGCGAACGGCGAGTTCGATGTGAGGGAGCGTTTCGCCGAGGGGGCCCAGTACATCGGCGGAACCTTGCGCCCCGGCACCTCGGGCCGGCGGCATCCAGTGGTCGACCCGGCCACCGGCGAGACCGTGTACTCCTGTGAACTGGCCGGCACCGCCGACGTGGACGCCGCCGTCGACGCCGCCGCGCAGGCGCTGCCCGGCTGGGCCGGCGCCACCCCCGGTGCGCGCTCCGACGCCATGCACCGCTTCGCCGGCGTCCTGGCCGCGCAGGCCGCCGAGTTCGCGTACGCCGAGTCGCTGCAGTGCGGCAAGCCGCTCCGGCTGACCACCGAGTTCGACGTCCCGGGCACCGTCGACAACACCGCCTTCTTCGCGGGCGCCGCCCGCCACCTGGAGGGCAAGGCGGCGGGGGAGTACTCCGGCGACCACACCTCCTACGTGCGGCGCGAGCCCGTCGGCGTCGTGGGCTCCATCGCTCCGTGGAACTACCCGCTGCAGATGGCCGCCTGGAAGGTCCTCCCGGCGATCGCCGCGGGCAACACCATCGTGCTCAAGCCGGCCGAGCTGACCCCGCTGACCTCGCTGATGTTCGCCCAGGCGGCGACCGAGGCGGGCATCCCGCCGGGCGTGGTCAACATCGTCACCGGCGCCGGCAAGGAGGCGGGCGAGCACCTGGTGGGGCACCCGGACGTCGCCATGACCTCCTTCACCGGCTCCACCGCGGTCGGCAAGCGCGTCGCGGAGATCGCCACCGCCACCGTCAAGCGGCTCCACCTGGAACTCGGCGGCAAGGCGCCCTTCGTCGTGTTCGACGACGCCGACCTGGAGGCGGCCGTCCACGGCGCGGTCGCCGGTGCCCTGATCAACACCGGCCAGGACTGCACCGCAGCGACCCGCGCCTACGTGCAGCGCCCGCTCTACGACGCCTTCGTCGCCGGGGTCGCCGACCTCTTCTCCGGCATCCGCGTGGGCGATCCCTTCGACGCCAAGACCGACCTCGGCCCGCTGATCTCCCACGCCCAGCGCGACCGTGTCGCCGGCTTCGTGGAGCGCGCCCGCTCCTACGCCACGGTCGTCACCGGCGGGCAGGCCCCCGCGTCGGCGGGTGCCTTCTACCGGCCCACGCTGGTCACCGGCGCCGCGCAGGACAGCGAGATCGTCCAGTCCGAGATCTTCGGGCCGGTACTGGTCGTGCTGCCGTTCGACGGCGATGATGAAGGTCTGGCCCTGGCCAACGACACGCCGTACGGTCTGGCCGCGTCCGCGTGGACCCGTGACGTCTTCCGTGCGGGCCGTGCCACCCGTGAGATCAAGGCGGGGTGCGTCTGGGTCAACGACCACATCCCGATCATCAGCGAGATGCCGCACGGGGGCTACCGGGCCTCCGGGTACGGCAAGGACATGTCGGCGTACTCCCTGGAGGAGTACACGCAGGTCAAGCATGTGATGTACGACAACACCGCGGTCGCCAGGAAGGACTGGCACCGCACGATCTTCGGCGACCGCTGACCCCTCGGCCGCCGGCCCCTCCGGGACCGCCCCCACCGGCCCGCTAGCCCGTCCGTCCCACGCACCACCGCCCCTGGAGGCCGCACCGCAATGGAGATGTTCGAGGGCCTGTCCGAGCCCGTACGCAAAGCGTGGGAACGCAGCCTGACCAACGGGAGGGCATCCGTCAGCCGGCGCCGGGTGCTCGGCGCGGGGCTCGGCGTCGCGGGTGCCGGGGCGCTGTCCGCCTGCGGCATCCCGGCCGCCACCAACAACCAGGGCGGTGTGAAGAGCGACGACCTGTCCGACAAGGACAAGTCGCTGGTCTTCTCGAACTGGCAGCTCTACATCGACATGAGCGACGACGAGAAGCACATGCCGACCCTGGAGGCCTTCGAGAAGAAGACCGGGATCAAGGTCAAGTACAGCGACGACATCACCGACAACGTCGAGTTCTTCGCCAAGATCAAACCACAGCTCGCCGCGGGCCAGTCCACCGGCCGCGACCTGGTCGTCCTCACCGACTGGATGGCCGCCCGGATGATCCGTCTGGGCTGGGCCCAGCCGCTGGACCCCACCTACCTGCCGAACGCGTTCACCAATCTGGAGCAACGTTTCCGCAACCCCGACTGGGACCCCGGACGCGCCCACTCCTACCCCTGGCAGGGCATCGCCACCGTCATCGCCTACAACGAGAAGGCGACCAAGGGGAAGAAGGTCGGCAGCGTCTCCCAGCTGCTGGACGACCCCGACCTCAAGGGCCGCGTCGCCATGCTCAGCGAGATGCGCGACACCATAGGCATGACCCTGCTCGACATGGGCAAGCGGCCGGAGTCCTTCACCGCGGACGACTTCGACGCGGCCGTGGCCCGCGTCCAGAAGGCCGTGGACAACAAGCAGATCCGCCAGTTCACCGGCAACGAGTACACCGACGGCCTCGCCTCGGGGAACATCGCCGCCTGCGTCGCCTGGGCCGGCGACCTGGTCCAGCTCCAGGCCGACAACCCCGAGATCAAGTTCGTGATCCCGCCCGCCGGCTACATCTACTCCACCGACAACATGCTGGTCCCGGCGGGTTCCAAGCACCGCAAGAACGCCGAGCGGCTCATGGACTGGTACTACCAGCCCGCGATCGCCGCCGAGCTCGCGGCATGGGTCAACTACATCACGCCCTGCACGGGCGTCTACGAGGAACTCCTCAAGATCGACAAGGACGTGGCCACCAACCCGCTGATCATTCCCAACGCGGAGATGAAGGCGAAGGCCCATCCCTTCCGGTCGCTCTCCTCCAAGGAGGAGACCGCCTTCGAGGACAAGTTCGCCAAGCTCATCGGCGCCTGACCGGCCACCGCAGTTAGGGATCTGACGACATGACCCAGCAGACCGCACCGCTCACCGAGCCGGCCGGCGGCAAGGACCCCGCCTCCGCGGGCGGCGCCGTGACCCTCACCGGCATCGGCAAGGACTACGGCGACTTCACGGCCGTCCACCCGCTCGACCTCACCATCCCCGAGGGCTCCTTCTTCGCCCTCCTGGGCGCCTCCGGCTGCGGCAAGACCACCACGCTGCGCATGATCGCCGGTCTGGAGGACCCCAGCAGCGGCACCGTCCGCATCGGCGACCAGGACGTCACCGGCCTGCCGCCGTACAAGCGCCCGGTCAACACGGTCTTCCAGAACTACGCGCTCTTCCCGCACCTCGACATCTACGAGAACGTCGCCTTCGGCCTGCGCCGCCGCGGCATCAAGTCCGTCAAGGGCCAGGTCGGGGACATGCTCGACCTCGTCGAGCTGGGTCATCTCGCCCGCCGCAAGCCCCACCAGCTCTCCGGCGGCCAGCAGCAGCGCGTCGCCGTCGCCCGTGCCCTGATCAACCACCCCAAGGTGCTGCTCCTCGACGAGCCGCTGGGCGCCCTGGACCTGAAGCTGCGCCGCCAGATGCAGCTGGAGCTCAAGCGCATCCAGACCGAGGTCGGCATCACCTTCGTGCACGTCACGCACGACCAGGAAGAGGCCATGACCATGGCCGACACCATCGCCGTGATGAACGCGGGCCGCATCGAGCAGCTCGGCGCGCCCACCGACCTGTACGAGAACCCCAGCACCACCTTCGTCGCCAACTTCCTCGGCCAGTCCAACCTCATCGAGGCCGAGGTCGCCGGTACCAGCGGCGACGACCTGCTGCTCAGCGTCGGCGACGGCCGTCTGGCGATGCCCACCGCACGGTGCGCCCCCTCCGTGCAGGCGGGCGACAAGCTCCTCGCCGGGGTGCGTCCCGAGAAGATCTCCATCGTCCACGCCGACGACGCGGCCGAGGTCCCCGAGGGCCGCAACAAGATCACCGGGCGGATCGTCGACGCCAGCTTCATCGGCGTCTCCACCCAGTACGTCGTCAACAGCCCCTGGTGCCCGGAGCTGGCCGTCTTCGCGCAGAACGTCGAGCGCGACGGCCGTCTCGTCCCCGGCGCCGAGGTGGTGCTGCACTGGAGCCCCGCGCACACCTTCGGTCTCGACGCCGCGCAGGACATCGAGGCCGGGGAGGTCAACGCGTAATGGCCGCCCTGTCCACCGCCCCCGCCGGGGCGCCGGAGGAGACCCCGCCGGTCCCGGCCGGCGCCGCCGCCCGGCGGCGCAGACTCGTCCCCTACTGGCTGCTGCTGCCCGGCATCCTGTGGCTGCTGGTCTTCTTCGCCGCCCCGATGGTCTACCAGGCCTCGACCTCGGTGCAGACCGGCTCCCTGGAGACCGGCTACCGCGTCACCTGGCACTTCGCGACCTACTGGGACGCGTTCAAGGAATACGACGTCTTCTACCTGCGCTCGCTGATCTACGCCGGCATCGCCACCGTGCTGTGCCTGGCGATCGGCTACCCGCTGGCGTACACCATCGCCTTCAAGGCGGGCCGCTGGCGGAACGTGCTGCTGGTCATGGTCATCGCGCCGTTCTTCACCAGCTTCCTGATCCGCACCCTGGCCTGGAAGACGATCCTCGCGGACGACGGCTACGTCGTCACCGTGCTGGACAAGCTGCACATCCTCAGCGTCACCGCGTCCCTGGGCATCACCGCCGACGACCGCGTGCTCGCCACACCGCTCGCGGTGGTGTGCGGTCTGACGTACAACTTCCTGCCCTTCATGATCCTGCCGCTCTACAGCTCGCTGGAGCGCATCGACCCGCGGCTGCACGAGGCGGCGGGCGACCTGTACGCCCGGCCCTTCACCACCTTCCGCAAGGTGACCTTCCCGATCTCGCTCCCCGGCGTCGTGGCCGGCACGCTGCTCACCTTCATCCCCGCCTCCGGCGACTACATCAACGCCGAGTTGCTGGGCAGCCCCAGCGAGCAGATGATCGGCAACGTCATCCAGTCCAAGTTCCTCACGGTGCTCGACTACCCGACCGCCGCCGCGCTGTCCTTCATGCTCATGGCCGCGATCCTGGTGATCGTGTCCGTCTACATCCGCAAGGCGGGGACGGAGGAACTGGTCTGATGCCCGTGCTGAACTGGGTGCGACGGCGCCTCGTGGTCTTCGCCGCCGCGGCCGCACTCGCCTACATGACGATCCCCAACGTGATCGTCCTGATCTTCTCCTTCAACCAGCCCAAGGGCCGCTTCAACTACTCCTGGAACCACTTCTCGCTCGACGCCTGGGCCAACCCCTGCGGTGTCGGCGACATGTGCGACTCGTTGTCGCTGTCCCTGGAGATCGCCGTACTCGCCACCATCGGCGCCACGATCCTCGGCACCATGGTCGCCTTCGCGCTCGGCCGCTACCGCTTCCGCGGCCGCGGCCCGGTGACCGGCCTGATCTGGCTGCCGATGGCGATGCCCGAGATCGTCATGGGCGCCTCGCTCGGCACCCTCTTCCTCAACATGCGCATCCAGTTCGGCTTCTGGACCATCCTCATCGCGCACATCATGTTCTGCCTCAGCTTCGTCGTGACGGCGGTCAAGGCGCGCGTGATGAGCATGGACCCGCGACTGGAGCAGGCCGCCCAGGACCTGTACGCCACCCCGTGGCAGACCTTCTGGCGGATCACCTTCCCGATCGCCGCGCCCGGCATCGCGGCGGGAGCGCTGCTCAGCTTCGCGATCTCCATCGACGACTTCATCATCACGCAGTTCAACGCCGGCCCGGCCACCGTGACCTTCCCGATGTTCGTCTGGGGCGCGGCCCAGAAGGGCCTGCCCGTCCAGGTGAACGTCATCGGCACGCTGATGTTCGTCGTGGCGGTGCTGTGCGTCGTCGTCGGACAGCTGCTCAGCCGCCGCAGGAAAGCCCATAGTTAATCCGCCGACCGCATCCGCAAAGGTGTGAGACCCCATGGATCCAGCCCGTTCGCTCGCCGACGCGCAGCCGACACCGTTCTGGCTGGAGGACCCCGGCAGGCCGCAGGCCGGCTCCGCCCTCGTCGGCGACGAGCACTGCGACCTGCTGGTGGTCGGCGGCGGCTACACCGGGCTGTGGACCGCGTTGCTCGCCAAGGAGCGCGACCCGCGGCGTGACGTCGTCCTGATCGAGGGCAAGGAGGTGGGCTGGGCGGCGTCCGGCCGCAACGGGGGCTTCTGCGCCGCCAGCCTCACCCACGGCCTGGCCAACGGACTCGCCCGCTGGCCCGAGGAGTTCGGGCGACTGGAGGAGCTGGGCAACCGCAACCTCGACGGCATCGAGGAGGCGGTGGACCGCTACTCCATCGACTGCGACTTCGAACGCTCCGGGGAGATCGACGTCGCCACCGAGCCCTACCAGCTCGACGACCTCCAGGCCTCCGCCGAGGAGGCCGCCCGGCACGGCGTCGAACTGGAGCTGCTCGACCGTGACCAGGTCCGTGCCGAGGTCGACTCGCCGACCTTCGTCGGCGGGCTGTGGGACCGCAGGGGCGTCGCCATGCTGCACCCGGCGAAGCTCGCCTGGGGCCTGCGGCGGGCCTGCGAGGAGCTGGGCGTACGCGTCTACGAGCACACCCGCGCCACCCAGCTCGCCCGCAACGGCTCCGGCATGGCCGTGCGCACCCCGTACGGGCGGGTCTTCGCCCGGCACGTCGCGCTCGGCACCAACGTCTTCCCCTCGCTGGTGCGCCGGGTGCGTCCCTACATCGTCCCCGTGTACGACTACGCGCTGGTGACCGAGCCGCTGACGCCGCAGCAGCTCGGCGCGATCGGCTGGAAGAAGCGCCAGGGGCTCGGCGACAGCGCCAACCAGTTCCACTACTTCCGGCTCACCGCCGACAACCGCGTCCTGTGGGGCGGCTACGACGCCATCTACCCGTACGGCGGCCGCCTGGACACCGCCCGCGACGAACGCCCGCAGACGTACCTGAAGCTCGCCGGCCACTTCTTCCGCTGCTTCCCGCAGCTGGAGGGCGTGCGCTTCAGCCATGCGTGGGGCGGCGCGATCGACACCTGCTCGCGCTTCTCCGCCTTCTACGGCACCGCCCACGACGGGAAGGTCGCCTACGCCGCCGGCTACACCGGCCTCGGCGTCGGCGCCACCCGCTTCGGCGGGGACGTCATGCTCGACCTGCTCTCCGGCGAGCGCACCGAGCGCACCGCACTGCGCATGGTCCGCACCAAGCCGCTGCCCTTCCCGCCCGAGCCCCTGGCATGGGCGGGCATCGGCCTCACCAAGTGGTCGCTGGACCGGGCCGACCGCAACGCCGGCCGGCGCAACCTGTGGCTCAAGACGATGGACCGGCTCGGCCTCGGCTTCGACAGCTGACCGCCCCTGCGGCACCCCCTGCGCACCCTGTGGACCGGATCACCCCATCGGGCGTGGTGAAACCCGCGTAATGATCCGGGCCCGGCCTCCTCTCTCCGCGTGACAGCACGACAGCGCACACACGGAACGGAGGAACCGGCATGGTGGGCACAGACGCGCGGGGCGCGGTCGAATGGCTGGTTTCCGTGGCACCCGATCCCGACGCCACCCGGTGGGAATGGGAGCGGCACCCCCTCGGGGTGACGCTCCTGCCCGCCGGGCGGCTGTGGGACGTCCTCATCCTCACCGGCGAACTGGGCTACCCGACGCTCGACGTCCTCACCCGTCTCGTCGACCGCCCGGGCCCGGTCCTGGCCGACTTCGGCGACTCCCGCATGGGCTACTTCGTGCCCCCGGGCACCGCCGCCCGCTGGATTGGCACCGGGGTCCGCACCGCGGGCCCCGGCACCTGGATCGTGGTCCCCTACCCCGGCCGCGCCACGGGCGGAGTCCGCTGGCTCGTGCCGCCGGACGGCACCGGCAACCTCACGGACCCCGGCGTCCTGGAGCTGGCCATGCACGAGGCGGCGGCCCACCTGGCGGGACGGCGCGGCCGTGATCCGGGCGAGTGATCGCGCGCCCGGGGGCCCGCCACCCGTACGCCCCCGTGCGCGACACTGGTGCCATGATCCGCACGGAACGCGGCCGGCCCCGGAGCGGCCCCGGATACCCGGGTGCGCCACGGCGCGCGCCCGCTCCCGCGCCTGCCGCCGCGGCAGGCTGACATGGACCTCACGCCCGGCCTCGCGCACCTCGTCGAGACCGCGCTGCCCGTCTGCGGGCGCCACGGCCTCGCCGTGGCGGGCGGTCTCGCGCTGATCGCGCACGGCTTCGACCGCCGCCCGTCCCGCCACCTCGACCTGGTGACCTTCAGCTCCACACCGGCCGGCGACATCGCTGCCGCGCTCGCGGCCGCGTACGCCGGGGCCGGTTACGAGGTGGTCGCGCTGCCCGGCACACCGCTGGCCGCCCACCTCGGGGTCACCTCGCCGGGCGACGCCGGCCACACGGTCCACGTCGCCAAGCAGCCGCTCTCCCGTCCCCCGGTCCGTGTCGGCCTCGGCCTGTCCGGGCCCGTGCCGGTGGTGGCGCTGGAGGACTGCGCCGCCCTGAAGGTGGCCGCCGTCGCCGACCGCGCCACCGTGCGCGACCTGGTCGACGTCCACGCCCTGACCGCCTGGTTCACGCCGGGGGAGTTGCTGACGATGGCCGTCCACCTCGACGAGGACCTCCAGCCGCGCCTCCTCGCCGACCGCCTCGACAAGCTCGTCGAGGCCGACGACGCGGCGTACGCGGCGCAGGGACTGGACGGCGCGGCCGTCGCCGCCGTCAAGCGCTGGGCCTTCGACTGGGCGCAGGACATCCGGCTGGACCTCATGGAGGGCATGGAGCACCCCGACGAGCTGTACGACCTGTAAAGCTCCCGGCTCCGACGCCGACACCTTGGTGCTTGAGGGGGCCCTGCCCGCTGGCGAGACTGGCAGGAGACGAGGAGAGGAAGGTCCGCCGTGACCGACAAGCACATCACGCACTGGATCGCCGGACAGACGTGGACCGGCACCGCGGAGCGGCACGGGGACGTGTACGACCCCGCCACCGGGGCCGTGACCGGTCGGGTGGACTTCGCGTCGATCTCTGAGGTCGACCAGGCCGTCGGTGCGGCCGCCGCCGCGTTCAAGGAGTGGCGGAACGCCTCGGTGGCCAAGCGCACCTCGGTGCTCTTCGCCTTCCGCGAGCTCCTCAACGCCCAGCGCGACGAGCTGGCGGCGATCATCGTCTCCGAGCACGGCAAGGTGCACTCCGACGCGCTCGGCGAGATCGCCCGCGGCCTGGAGGTCGTCGAGTACGCCTGCGGCATCCCGCAGCTCATCAAGGGCGGCTTCACCGAGCAGGCCTCGACCGGCATCGACGTCTACTCGATCCGCCAGCCGCTCGGGCCGGTCGCGATCATCTCGCCCTTCAACTTCCCGGCCATGGTGCCGATGTGGTTCTTCCCCATCGCCATCGCCGCGGGCAACACCGTCGTCGTCAAGCCCTCCGAGAAGGACCCGTCCGCCGCGAACTTCCTGGCCGGGCTGTGGAAGCAGGCCGGGTTGCCGGACGGCGTCTTCAACGTCGTGCACGGCGACAAGGTCGCCGTCGACCGCCTCCTGGAGCACCCGGACGTCAAGTCCGTGTCCTTCGTCGGCTCCACCCCGATCGCCCGGTACGTCTACGAGACCGGCACCCGCTACGGCAAGCGCGTCCAGGCCCTGGGCGGCGCCAAGAACCACATGCTGGTGCTGCCGGACGCGGACCTGGACCTCGCGGCCGACGCCGCCGTCAACGCCGGGTTCGGCGCGGCCGGCGAGCGCTGCATGGCCGTGTCCGTCCTGGTCGCGGTCGACCCGATCGGCGACACGCTGGTCGAGAAGATCAAGGAGCGGATGGCCGGGCTCACGGTCGGCCCCGGCTGCAACGCCGCCTCCGAGATGGGCCCGCTGGTCACCGGCGCCCACCGCGACAAGGTGACGTCCTACCTCGACGCGGGCCTCGCCGACGGCGCGACCCTTGCCGTGGACGGCCGTAAGCACGCCGTCACCGGCGAGGACACCGCGGACGGTTTCTGGCTCGGCCCGACCCTCTTCGACGACGTCAAGCCCGGCATGTCCGTCTACAACGACGAGATCTTCGGCCCGGTCCTGTCCGTGGTCCGCGTGGGCTCGTACGACGAGGGCCTGGAGCTGATCAACACCAACCCGTACGGCAACGGCACGGCCATCTTCACCAACGACGGCGGCGCCGCCCGGCGCTTCCAGCACGACGTCGAGGTCGGCATGGTCGGCATCAACGTGCCGATCCCGGTGCCGGTGGCGTACTACTCCTTCGGCGGCTGGAAGGCCTCGCTGTTCGGCGACACGCACGCGTACGGCCCGGACGGCGTCCACTTCTTCACCCGCGGCAAGGCCGTCACCCAGCGGTGGCTCGACCCGAGCCACGGCGGCATCAACCTCGGTTTCCCGACCAACAACTGACCGCCAGGGCGGCGCCCGCGAGCAGGGCGCCGCACAGCAGCCAGCTCCCCACCACGTCGAGCGGCCAGTGGTAGCCGCAGCGGACCAGGGCGACGCCCACCGCACCGTTGAGCAGCACGGCGGCCGCGACCAGCAGCCGCCGTGCCGCTGTGCGTACCAGCCACGGCAGCAGCAGGAGCACGGCGCCGCCGTACGCGGCGGCCGCCGTGGCCGTGTGGCCGGAGGGGTAGAACCCGGGATAGCCCGGGGAGAGGGCCGGCGAACCGGGGTCGGCGCGGCCGACCAGCGGCTTCACCAGGGCGACCAGCAGCGGCGCCACGACCATCACCAGCGCGTACGCCAGCGGCGGCAGCCAGGGGCGGGGCCGTCGGTACCGGTGGGCGCACCAGGTGGTGCAGACCATCGCAAGCAGCAGTACGGGCACGGCGACCTGCCAGTTGCCCAGGTCGGCCAGGAACCGTGCCACGGCCGAGCGGTCCGCGGGGTGGGGGGAGGAACCCGCAAGGGTGGCACGCACCGGCCCGTCCACGGCCACCAGGCGCCCTCGTAGTGCTTCCTGCCAGGTCAGCAGTCCGAAGAGCGCCGTGCACACCACGGCCACCAGAGAAGTTGGCCGCCCCGGAACAGGGGGGAGAGTTCCGGGGCGGCCAGAACGATCGCCGTACCGCCCGCCCCGGGGGGTTTGGGGCAAGCGGCCGACCGATCGGCGAGGATTGCCGGAGCCTTCGGCTTCGGCGCTGTGCGCGAGGGCACTGCTGTGCCGATGATGGGGGGTCACCGGCAAAGTGTCGCCCGCGGACTTCCGCAGACGGGGTGTTGCATCCATCTGCGGAAACCGTACGTCACCGGGGGGGTCGACCGGCAGGGGTTGCACCCTCCCGCCATCAGGCCCGCACACCTTCTTCACGCTGTGTGTCGTACACGCTCGGTCGCAGGCGAAGCACCTGGTCACAGCCGGGCGAGAGCGCCCTCGATGATGTCCAGGCCCTCGTTCAGCAGGTCCTCCCCGATGACCAGCGGCGGCAGGAAGCGCAGCACATTCCCGTAGGTGCCACAGGTCAGGACCACCAGGCCCTCGGCGTGGCAGGCCTTGGCCACGGCGGCGGTCGCCGCGGCGTTGGGGTTCTTGCCGCCCGGCTCCACCAGCTCGATCGCGATCATGGCGCCTCGGCCGCGGACCTCACCGATGACCTCGAACTTCTCCTGCATGCCGCGCAGCCGGCCGAGCATGATCTCGCCGATGCGGCGGGCCTTGGCGTTGAGGTCCTGCTCCTTCATCGTCTCGATGGCGCCGAGCGCACCGGCGCACGCCACCGGGTTGCCGCCGTAGGTGCCGCCCAGACCGCCGGAGTGCGCGGCGTCCATGATCTCGGCGCGGCCGGTCACCGCGGCCAGCGGCAGACCGCCGGCGATGCCCTTGGCGGTGGTGATCAGGTCCGGGACGATGCCCTCGTCCTCGCAGGCGAACCACTGGCCGGTGCGGCAGAAGCCGGTCTGGATCTCGTCCGCGACGAAGACGATGCCGTTCGCCCGGGCGAACTCCACCAGCTTCGGCAGGAAGCCCTTGGCCGGCTCGATGAAGCCGCCCTCGCCCTGGATCGGCTCGATCACGATCGCGGCCACGTTCTCGGCCCCGACCTGCTTGGTGATCATGTCGATCGCCTGGGCCGCGGCCTCCTCCGCGCAGTTCTCCGCGCCGGTCAGCCAGCGGTAGGGGTAGGCCAGCGGCATGCGGTAGACCTCGGGCGCGAACGGGCCGAACGAGTGCTTGTACGGCATGTTCTTCGCCGTCAGCGCCATCGTCAGGTTGGTGCGGCCGTGGTAGCCGTGGTCGAAGACGACGACGGCCTGGCGCTTGGTGTACGCGCGGGCGATCTTCACCGCGTTCTCGACGGCCTCGGCACCGGAGTTGAACAGCGCGGTGCGCTTCTCGTGGTCGCCCGGGGTCAGCTCGTTGAGTGCCTCGGCGACCTCCACGTAGCCCTCGTACGGCGTCACCATGAAACAGGTGTGGGTGAAGTCGGCCAGCTGCGCCGACGCGCGGCGCACGACCGCCTCGGCGCTGTTGCCGACCGAGGTCACCGCGATGCCGGAGCCGAAGTCGATCAGGGAGTTGCCGTCCACGTCCTCCAGGACGCCGCCGCCGGCGCGGGTGACGAAGACGGGCAAGGTCACGCCGACACCGCTCGCGACCGCCGCCGTCTTGCGCGCCAGCAGCTCCTGCGACTTGGGGCCGGGGATCGGGGTGACGAGTCGACGCTCCTGGGCCAGATCGGTCATGGCGGACGTACTCCTTCGAACCGTGGTCTTTCCTCGCAGGCTAAGCCCGTACGGCGGAGCCCCGCACACTCCGATAGGGCGCACTGCGGAACGCCTCTTCGACGTGACGGACATGAGCGTGCCAAGATCCTTCAGACTGCGGTGGCCGCTCGACTACATTGAGTGCGGACCTGCGAGGGGTGGCACACGCGATGGAACGCGACGGTACGCACGAGAAGCCCGCGGCGTCTCCGCCCGGAGGCCCCGGCCCGCAACCGGGCACGCCGCCGGTACCCGGTGCCCGGCCGATGCCGGGCGCCCCGCCCGCGCACGCCGGACCGCCGCCCGTCCCCGGTGCCCGGCCGGGTCCTGCCGACCCTTCACGCGGCGAGCGGGACACCCGCACCTGGCGCGACGCCGGCCAGGACGCGGCCCCGGCCACGCCCCCGTTGCCACCCGGACCGCCCCCGCTGCCGGGGGTCCGCCCCGGCGGCGCCCCGTGGCACGCCCCGGCGGAGTCCGCACCGGCCGCCACGCCGGACGGGTCGGGCCTCCTCTCCTGGCTGCGGGCCCCGCGCCCGGCCGCCGCCCCCGGTGTGTGGCGCCTCGGGCACCGCCCCCGCCCCGCCGCCGACCCGGACGCCGTGCCGGGCCGCCAGCTCGTCGCTGGCGCCCTGATCTCCTTCCTCGGCGGCTGGCTGCTGTGGTCCCTGCTGTGGAACGGCTACCTCGGCAGCTACTGGCTGTGGCCGCTGCTCGCCCTGACCCCCGACTCCTGGCGCCGGGCGGGCGGCAACCAGACCGCCTACCTGTGGGCCTCGTACCTCTACTACGCGCTCATCGGCGGCGCCCTGCTGGTCTTCTTCGCCCGCATCGGCCGCTGGGCCGAACTGTGGCGCCGCTTCATCACCACCCCGCTCCGGCGGTCCCGCGAGGAGGAGGCCGCGGCCGCCGGCCGCGAACCCGCCGACCCCGCCCAGGACCCGGCCGCCTTCCCCGCCCTCCGCCAGGGCGGCGCCGCCGACGCCGCGGACCGGCTCGCCGAGGACGCGCGCTCCGGGCTGATGAACGACGTCGACTTCGCCCGCCTGTCCCGTGCCTGGCAGTCCGTGCGCTCCGAGCCCGGCCGGCTGACCGCCTTCACCGACACCGTCCTGCGGTACGGGGCCGCCGCCTGCGCCCACCCGTCCGGCGCCCGCGACCTGCCCGCCCGCGCCGCCCGGCACGACCTGCTCGCCGGCCAGGTCCGCATCGGCGCCGCCCCCGACGACGAGCGCAACCCCCGCTCCCACCGCGGCGCCGGCTACGCCCTCGACCCGTCCGTGCTCGGCACGTCCCTCCTGGCCGTCGGACCGCCCGGCTCCGGCAAGACCGTGCGCCTGGTGCGGCCCGCGCTGGAGCTGATGTGCCTGCAGGCCCTCGCCGGGCGGGCGGCCGTGGTCGTGGTCGGCACCGAGGGGGCACGGCTCGCACCGGACGAGTCCTTCGACGTCGTCGTCAAGATCGGCCATCCCGACTCCGCGTACGACCTCGACCTGTACGGCGGCACCTCCGACCCCGACGAGGCCGCGGGCTTCCTCTCCGAGGCCCTCGTCGGCGACCTCGCCGCCGCGCTGCCCGGCGGCGACAGCCGCCGCGCCGCCACCGCACTCGCCCAGCTCCTCGGGCCCTTCCACGCCGCCCACGGCCGCTTCCCCTCCGTCCCCGAGCTGCGCGAACTCCTCGACGGCACCCCCTCGGCCCTGGCCGCGCTCCGCTCCGCCCTGCAGGCCCGCGGCGGCGCCGCCCTGGGCCAGCTGCGCGAACTCGACGCACGGGAACGTCAGTCCGCCCGGCCCGGCGACGCGGGCCCCCTGCTCGCCGACCGCATCGCGCTACTCGACCGGCCCGCGTTCGCCGGGTTCTTCGACACCACCGGCGGCAGCCACCCGTTCTCGCTGCGGGGCCTGGAGCACCCGCTCCGGGTCCGCATCGACCTCCCGGAGCGGGGCCACGCCGAGGTCTCCCGGATGCTGGCGCGGCTCGTCCTCGCCCAGTTCGCCGAGTGCGCCACGGCCCGGCAGGACCGCTCCCTGTTCGCCTGCCTCGTCCTCGACGACGCCTCCCACACGGTGACCGCGGAATCCGTGCGCGGCCTGCAGCGCATGCGCTCCGCCAACGCCGGCGCGGTGCTCACGCTGCGCACGCTGGACGACGTCCCCGAAGCGCTCCGCGGTGCCCTGCTCGGCGCCGTCGGCTGCCGGGCCGCCCTGGCCGGCCTCACGGCCTGGGACGGCGCACGGTTCGCCGAGGTGTGGGGCAAGGAATGGGTGGACGTCCACGACGTCACGAACCGCCAGATCGTCGCGGACGAGCCGCTCACGCGGGTGCTGCATGCCGTGCGGCGCCTGGTGACCGGGAAGGCGGTCACGGCGGAGTCGGTGACGGTACGCCGGGTCGAGCGCGAGCGCTGGTCCGCGTCCGAGCTCGCGCACGCGGTCCCTGCGGGGCACGCGGTCGTCTCCCTCACCGCGGTCGACGGGGAGCACGCGCCTCCGGTGCTGGTCGATCTGCGCGCCTGAGCGGTTTCTGTGCGGGTGCGTTGCGCTTCGCAGACCGGGGTTCGCGGTACGGCCCGTCGTTCGTGTGCGGGTGCGTTGCGCCTGCGGCGGGCATCCCCCGCCGCCCTCCCGATTGCCCGGCGCGGTCAGTGCGGGCCTGCGCAACGTGTGCCTGGGTCGGGGCCGCGCCGGCGCACGTCCTCAGCGCTCGCGGTTTACGCCTACATCGTTGGGCACCGCGTGCTCCGCTCGTCGCTTCCGGGCGCACCCCGCCACACCCCCTCACGCCGGTTGGGGCGCATGACGGCCGGTGGGCGGTGAGTGGGGCACTTGCGGCAACCCCGGACCGCCTTCTCACCCCGTCCGGCCGTTAGTCGCCTACACGACCGAAGGGGGTGTGGCGGGGTGCCCCCACGGCCGAAGGCTGGGGGCGTACCCCGGCGCGGCACCGACCCCACACCAATGGAGCGCAGGCCCGCACTGACCGCGCCGGGCAATCGGGAGGGCGGGTGGGGGAGAAACCGCAACAGCAACAACCGCGGCGCCGCACACGAAGACGGCACCGCACCGCAGGTATACGGTGAGGCAGAATCGGATGTGAACGCACTCCGAGATGGAGAAAAAGCCCGTGCCCCCCACGCTCGCCTCGCTGCTGCGGAACCCCGCCCTGAAGCTGGCCGTCCTCGCCGGAGGCGACCGCCTGGGGGAGGCCGCCGTCCGCTGGGTGCACACCAGCGAGCTGGACGACCCGGCGCCGTACCTGGAGGGCGGCGAGCTGCTGCTCACCACGGGCCTCAAGCTGGACGTCGGCTCGCCCGAGGTGCTCGGCCAGTACGTGGCGCGCCTGGCCGGCGCCGGCGTCGTGGGCCTCGGGTTCGGCGTGGGGCTGAGCCATGACACCGTGCCGCAGGCGCTCGTGGACGCGGCGGCCGCGCACCGGCTGCCGTTGCTGGAGGTGCCGCACAAGACCCCGTTCATCGCGATCAGCAAGGCCGTCTCCGCGGAGCTCGCCGCCGACCGGTACAAGGCGGTGACCGCGGGGTTCGAGGCGCAGCGGGAGCTGACCCGGGCGGCGCTCGCTCCGGACGGGACGACGGCGCTGCTGTCGCGGCTGGCGGCGCACCTGAACGGCTGGGCGGCGCTGTACGACGCCTCGGGCGCCGTGGTGGCCGCGGCGCCGGAGTGGGCCGGGCGGCGGGCGGCGCGGCTCGCCGGGGAGGTGGAGCGGCTGCGCGGCAGGCCCGCCCCGGCCAGTGCGGCGGTCGCGGGCCCGGCCGGTACGGAGGACCGCGTGGAGCTGCAGTCGCTGGGCACCGGCCGGCGCCCCCGCGGTTTCCTCGCGGTCGGCACGGAGGAGCGGCTGGACACCTCGGACCGCTACCTCGTGCATGCCGCCGTCGCGCTGCTGACGCTGTCGCTGGAGCAGTCCCGCGCGCTGCAGGACACCGAGCAGCGCCTGGGCGCCGCGCTGCTGCGGATGCTGCTGGCCGGCGAGCCCGAGCACGCCCGCACCGTGGCCGGCCGGCCGTACGGGGGGCTCTTCGACGCCCCCGTGCGCGTGCTGGTCGCGGAGCGTGCGGAGGCCGCGGGGGACGCCGTGGGGCTGCTGGCCGAGCGGGTGGAGGCGGCCGGGATGCGGGCCGCGGAGCCCGTGCTGGCGGTGCGGGACGAGGACCGGTTGACGGTGCTCGCGGCCGCGGACGGCGCGGTGATGCCGGCCTGCGTGGCGGCGGTCGACGGGAGCGACGACCTGGTGGCCGGGCTGTCCGCCGCGGTGGGTGCCGCGGGTGTCCCGGGCGCGCACGAGCAGGCCGAGCGCGCGCTGGCGGTCGCCCGGCGGCGGGGCCGCAGTCTCGTCGAGCACGACGAGGTCGGTTCCGGCTCGGTGCTGCCGCTGCTGGGCGACGAGGCGGTCCGGGCCTTCTCCGACGGCCTGTTGCGGCCGCTGCGCGAGCACGACGCGACCGCCCGCGGTGACCTGGTCGCGTCCCTGCGGGCGTGGCTGTCCCGGCACGGGCAGTGGGACGCCGCCGCGGCTGACCTCGGGGTCCACCGGCACACGCTGCGCTACCGGATGCGGCGCGTGGAGGAGATCCTCGGGCGCTCGCTGGACGACCCGGACGTCCGCATGGAGCTGTGGCTGGCCCTCAAGTCCGGCGGCTGACACGGTCTGCCAAAACGTCGCACAGGGCGGGATCCGCAGGACGCACTGGACAAGACCGGCCGGGTGCCGCCCGCCCTACCGTGGTGCGCATGAGCACCCCCACCGCCTTCTGGCTCGCCGGCCGCTCCGCGACCGGCGAGGACACCTTCGATGTCGTGAACCCGTACGACGGCAGCGTCGTGGCCTCCGTCGGCGTGCCGACCCCCGCCCAGGTGGAGGAGGCCGTCGCCGCCGCCAAGGCGGTCGAGGCGGAGTTCGCCGCGACCCCCGCCCACGTGCGGGCCGCGGCCCTGGACCACGTGTCGAAGCGGCTGGCAGAGCGCTCCGAGGAGATCGCCCGGCTGATCACCGCGGAGAACGGCAAGCCGGTCAAGTGGGCCCGCGGCGAGGTCGGCCGTGCCGTGTCCGTCTTCCGCTGGGCGGCGGAGGAGGCGCGCCGCTTCAACAGCGGCGAGGCCCAGCGCCTGGACACCGACGCGGGCGGCGTGGGCCGCCTCGCGCTGACCCGGCGCTTCCCGCGCGGCAGCGTGCTCGGCATCGCGCCGTTCAACTTCCCGCTGAACCTGGTGGCCCACAAGGTCGCCCCGGCGATCGCGGTCGGCACGCCGATCATTCTGAAGCCGGCCCCGGCGACCCCCCTCTCCGCGCTCCTCCTGGGCGAGATCCTGGCCGAGACCGACCTGCCGGCCGGTTCGTGGAGCGTGCTCACCGTCCCGAACGACCGCATGCCCGCCCTCGTCCGGGACGAGCGGCTGCCGGTCATCTCCTTCACCGGCTCCGACCGGGTCGGCTACCAGATCATGGACTCGGTGCCGCGCAAGCACACCACCCTGGAGCTGGGCGGCAACGCCGCCGCCGTCGTCCTGGCCGACTGGTCCTCCGAGGAGGACCTGGAGTGGGCGGCGAACCGCATCGCCACCTTCTCCAACTACCAGGGCGGCCAGTCCTGCATCTCCGTCCAGCGGGTCATCGCCGACGCGTCCGTGTACGACCGGCTGGTGGAGAAGGTCGTCGCCAAGGTCCGCGCCCAGGTCACCGGCGACCCCTCGGACGACGCCACCGACGTCGGCCCGCTCGTCGACGAGAAGGCCGCCGAGCGCGTGGAGTCGTGGGTCGAGGACGCGCTGGGCAAGGGCGCCAAGCTGCTGACCGGCGGCCGGCGCGACGGCGCCGCCTACGAGCCGACCGTGCTCGCCGACCTTCCGGCGGACGCGATCATCGCCACCGAGGAGGTCTTCGGCCCCGTCCTGTCCCTGCACAAGGTGGACGGCGCCGACGAGGCCTTCGCGGCGGTCAACGACTCCAAGTTCGGTCTGCAGAGCGGGGTGTTCACCCACGACCTGCAGACCGCCTTCCGCGCCCACCGCGAGCTGGAGGTCGGCGGCGTCATCATCGGCGACGCCCCCTCCTACCGGGCCGACCAGATGCCCTACGGCGGCGTCAAGGACTCCGGCGTGGGCCGCGAGGGCGTCAGGTACGCCATGGACGACTACACCTACGAGCGGGTCCTGGTCCTGACCGGTCTCGCTCTGTAGTCCTCACGGCAGGACGAGCCACCCCTTCCAGCGGCCGGGGCGCATGTGCGGTGCGCCCCGGCCGCGCCGTACGCGCGTCGGCATGGGCACGCCATATGCGGCGCCGGCTGCCGATCGCCCCGGAGGGGGCCACCCACCCCCCAGCCCCGAGAGCCCGGCGTTCACCCGAGTGGAGTGGAGCGCCCTCGCGGATCCGGCGGTGCGTCCGGTGCCCGCCGAGAACGCCGCGCCGCTGCGGGTCGCGCGGTCGGCCGCGGACACCGAGCCGACCGTCGTGGCCCTGCCCGACGCCGCCGGCCGGGGCCGCCTCCCGGCCCTGCTCAGGGGCTGTCCGGGGGCGCGCTGCACGCGGGCGCCGCAGGCCTCGCCCTCGCTGAATCCGGCCCGGCCCACCGGGAAGTGACGTGGGGTCAGGGTCTGCGGCCGGTGCCGGCCGACGGCACCGGCGAGGCGGAGTTCGGTTCGGCCGTCCCCGACCTCACCGGCCCCGTCACCGAGGGCGGCCCCGCCCCGGACACCACGCGGCCGCGGAAGCTGCTCGCGTCGGCCTGAAACGCCGTCGAAAAGGCCGCCGGCCCGCCGCGCCCCGTGCGCGAGGGCTGGTGACCATGCCGGAACCGGGGTACTAACGAACAAGTAGCACCGGTCGGTAACCGACGCGAGGTGACGCCCCCATGTCCGCAGCATCCGCCCGCCCCACCGTTTCCGAACGCGAAGCGCGCCAGGTCGCAGAGGCCGCCCGCGAACAGGAATGGCGAAAGCCGAGCTTCGCCAAGGAACTGTTCCTGGGCCGCTTCCGGCTCGACCTGATCCATCCCCACCCCACACCGTCGACCGAGCAGGTCCAGCGCGGCGAGGAGTTCCTGGCCAAGCTGCGCGACTTCGTCGAGACGAAGGTGGACGGGGCACTGATCGAGCGTGAGGCGAGGATCCCCGACGAGGTCATCACCGGGTTGAAGGAGCTCGGTGCCCTCGGCATGAAGATCGACCCCAAGTACGGCGGCCTCGGCCTCACCCAGGTGTACTACAACAAGGCGCTGGCCCTCGTGGGCTCCGCCAGCCCCGCCATCGGCGTGCTGCTCTCCGCGCACCAGTCGATCGGGGTGCCCCAGCCGCTGAAGATGTTCGGGACCCCGGAGCAGAAGGAGCGGTTCCTGCCGCGCTGCGCCCGCACCGACATCTCGGCCTTCCTGCTCACCGAGCCCGACGTGGGGTCCGACCCCGCGCGCCTGGCGACCACGGCCGTACCCGACGGGGACTCCTACGTCCTGGACGGCGTGAAGCTGTGGACGACCAACGGCGTGGTCGCCGACCTGCTGGTCGTCATGGCGCGGGTGCCGAAGAGCGAGGGCCACAAGGGCGGCATCACCGCCTTCGTCGTCGAGGCCGGTTCCGAGGGCATCACCGTCGAGAACCGCAACTCCTTCATGGGGCTGCGCGGCATCGAGAACGGCGTCACCCGCTTCCACCGGGTACGCGTCCCCGCCGAGAACCGCATCGGTCCCGAGGGCGCCGGGCTGAAGATCGCCCTCACCACCCTCAACACCGGCCGCCTCTCGCTGCCCGCGTCCTGCGTCGCGGCCGGCAAGTGGTGCCTGAAGATCGCCCGTGAGTGGTCGGCCGCCCGCGAGCAGTGGGGCAGGCCGGTCGCCCGCCACGAGGCCGTCGGCGCGAAGATCTCCTTCATCGCGGCGACCACCTTCGCCCTCGAGGCCGTCATGGAGCTGTCCAGCCAGATGGCCGACGAGGACCGCAACGACATCCGCATCGAGGGCGCGCTGGCCAAACTCATCGCCTCCGAGATGAGCTGGACCATGGCCGACGAACTGGTCCAGATCCGCGGCGGCCGCGGCTTCGAGACCGCCGAGTCCCTCGCCGCCCGCGGCGAACGGGGCGTCCCGGCCGAGCAGTTGCTGCGCGACCTGCGGATCAACCGGATCTTCGAGGGCTCCACGGAGATCATGCACCTGCTGATCGCCCGCGAGGCCGTCGACGCCCACCTGTCGGTCGCCGGGGACCTCATCGACCCCGACAAGGCGCTCGGCGACAAGGCCAAGGCCGGCATGAAGGCCGGCGGCTTCTACGCCCGCTGGCTGCCGAAGTTGGTGGCCGGCCCCGGCCAGATCCCCGGCGCGTACTCCGCGTTCCACCCGGCGGGCCACCCCGACCTCGCCGCCCACCTGCGCTACGTCGAACGGGGCGCCCGCAAGCTCGCCCGCTCCACCTTCTACGCCATGTCGCGCTGGCAGGGCCGGATGGAGACCAAGCAGGGCTTCCTGGGCCGCGTCGTCGACATCGGCGCCGAACTGTTCGCCATGAGCGCCGCCTGCGTCCGCGCCGAGATGCTCCGCACCCGGGGCGAGAACGGGCGCGAGGCCTACCAGCTCGCCGACGCCTTCTGCCGCCAGTCGCGGATCCGCGTCGAGGAGCTCTTCGGCCGCCTGTGGACCAACACCGACGCCATCGACCGCAAGGTCGTCGACGGGGTCCTCGGCGGCGCCTACACCTGGCTGGAGTCCGGCATCGTCGACCCCTCCAGCGACGGCCCGTGGATCGCCGACACCACCCCGGGCGCCTCGCACAAGGAGAACGTCCACCGGCCGATCCGCTGACCGGACCGGGGACGCGTCCCCCGCGCACAGGGCACCGCCTTCCCGGAGGCGGTGCCCCCGCCGTGCCGGCGACCGGACACAATGGGGGGATGACGGACTCTCTCGCCGACCCGCATCTGCGGCTGCCCGGACCGGACGCGGCCACCGCCGCCCACGACGGCCCCCGCACCATCGTGATCCTGGGTTCGACCGGATCGATCGGCACCCAGGCCATCGACGTCGTCCTGCGCAACCCCGACCGCTTCCGCGTGGTGGCCCTGTCCGCCGCCGGCGGCCGGGTCGGGCTCCTCGCCGACCAGGCGCTGCAGCTGGGCGTCTCCGCGGTCGCCGTCGCGGACGTGAACGCGGAAGGCCCGCTGCGGGAGGCGCTGGCCGAGCGCTACGGCGCCGAGCCCCTGCCGGAGGTCCTGGTCGGCCCGGAGGCCGCGACCGAGCTGGCCGGCCGGCCGTGCCACTCCGTCCTCAACGGCATCACCGGTTCGATCGGGCTGCGCCCGACGCTGGCCGCCCTGGAGGCGGGGCGGATCCTGATCCTCGCCAACAAGGAGTCGCTGATCGTCGGCGGCCCCCTGGTGAAGGCCGTGGCCAAGCCGGGCCAGATCGTGCCCGTCGACTCCGAGCACTCCGCGCTCTTCCAGGCCCTCATGGGCGGCTCGCGCACCGAGGTCCGCAAGCTCGTCGTGACCGCCTCCGGCGGCCCCTTCCGCGGCCGGGACAAGGGCGAGCTGGCCGGGGTCACCCCCGAGCAGGCGCTGGCCCACCCCACCTGGGACATGGGCCCGGTGGTGACGATCAACTCGGCGACCCTGGTGAACAAGGGCCTGGAGGTCATCGAGGCCCACCTGCTCTTCGACATTCCCTTCGACCGCATTGAGGTGGTCGTCCACCCGCAGTCGTATATCCACTCGATGGTGGAATTCACTGACGGCTCCACGCTGGCCCAGGTCAGCCCGCCCGACATGCGGATGCCGATCTCGCTGGGCCTCGGCTGGCCCGAGCGGGTGCCCGACGCCGCGCCCGGGTGCGACTGGACGAAGGCGGCCACGTGGACGTTCTTCCCGCTGGACGACGAGGCGTTCCCGGCGGTGGCGCTCGCCCGCCACGTCGGTAGCCTCGGGGGTACC
Organism: Streptomyces sp. NPDC006207; assembly: GCF_040613835.1. Lineage (NCBI taxonomy): Bacteria > Bacillati > Actinomycetota > Actinomycetes > Kitasatosporales > Streptomycetaceae > Streptomyces > Streptomyces sp. NPDC006207. The sequence goes on from NZ_JBEXSX010000033.1 coordinate 94,839, forward strand.
GCCCCCGCGGTGTTCAACGCGGCCAACGAGGAGTGCGTGGCCGCGTTCCTCGCGGGCACGCTGCCCTTCACGGGCATCGTGGACACCGTCGCACGGGTGGTCGAGGAGCACGGCACTCCCGGCAGGGGAACCTCCCTGACCGTGGAGGACGTCCTCGAGGCGGAGAAGTGGGCGCGGGCCCGCGCCCGGGAACTGGCTGCGGAACAGGCGACGACGGAGGCGGCACACGTATGACGGGACTTATGTGGGCACTGGGGATCGCCATCTTCGCGGTCGGCCTCCTGGTCTCCATCGCCTGGCACGAGCTCGGCCACCTCTCCACGGCCAAGCTGTTCAAGATCCGCGTGCCGCAGTACATGGTCGGCTTCGGGCCGACGATCTGGTCCCGCCACAAGGGTGAGACCGAGTACGGCATCAAGGCGATCCCGCTGGGCGGCTACATCCGCATGATCGGGATGTTCCCGCCCGGCGACGACGGCCGGATCGCCGCCCGGTCCACGTCGCCCTTCCGCGGGATGATCGAGGACGCCCGCTCCGCGGCGTACGAGGAGCTGAAGCCCGGCGACGAGACGCGGATGTTCTACACGCGCAAGCCCTGGAAGCGCGTGATCGTCATGTTCGCCGGCCCGTTCATGAACCTCATCCTGGCCTTCGGGCTCTTCCTGGCGCTCTTCATGGGCTTCGGCATCCCGACCCAGACCACGACCGTCGGCTCGGTCTCGGAATGCGTCGTCCCCGCTTCCGACACCAAGGCCCTCAAGGCCAAGGACCCCTGCGTCCACGGCGACTACCCGGCCGCTCCCGCCAAGGCGGCCGGTCTGCAGCAGCGCGACCGGATCGTGGCCTTCAACGGGGTGAAGGTCGACGACAGCCAGTGGACGGTGCTGCAGAAGGAGATCCGCAAGACCATCGGTCCCGCGACGATCACCGTCGTGCGCGACGGCAAGACCATCGACCTGCAGGCGAACCTGATCGCCAACAAGGTCGTCAAGACCGACGGGCACGGCGGCATCGTCAAGGACCAGTACGTCCAGGCCGGGTTCCTCGGTTTCACACCGGCGGACGGCGTGGTGAAGCTGGACTTCGATCAGTCGCTCGACCACATGGCCACCACGGCCGAGGACGGCGTCCGGTCCCTCGCGGCGCTCCCCGGCAAGATCCCCGGACTGTGGAACGCGGTCTTCAGCGGCGCCGAGCGTCAGCCCGACTCCCCGGTCGGCATGATCGGCGCGGCGCGTCTCGGCGGCGACATCTTCTCGCTGCCGCTGCCGGCCACGCAGAAGATCGCCACGATGGTGGGCCTGCTCGCCGGGGTCAACCTGGCCCTCTTCCTGTTCAACATGCTCCCGCTGCTCCCGCTCGACGGCGGGCACATCGCGGGCGCCCTGTGGGAGTCCGTCCGCCGCAACATCGCCAAGGTCTTCCGCCGGGCCGACCCCGGACCCTTCGACGTGGCGAAGCTGATGCCCGTCGCCTACGTGGTCGCCGGCATCTTCATCTGCTTCACGGCGCTGGTCATGGCCGCGGATCTCATCAATCCGGTGCGTTTGACCTAGGCGCGATGTCGGAGGCGTGGGTGGGGTGACGTAGTCTCGTTGACCGGAGCCCGCCCACGCCGCCGGGACCTCGATCCGCGTACTTTGGGGATGCCACGCACATGACCGCGATTTCGCTCGGGATGCCGTCCGTTCCGATCAAGCTCGCCGACCGACGCAAGAGCCGCCAGATCCAGGTCGGATCGGTCGCGGTCGGCGGCGACGCCCCGGTCTCCGTCCAGTCCATGACCACGACCGTCACGGCCGACATCGGCGCCACGCTGCAGCAGATCGCCGAGCTCACCGCCTCCGGCTGCCAGATCGTCCGGGTCGCCTGCCCCTCGCAGGACGACGCCGACGCCCTCGCCACCATCGCGAGGAAGTCGCAGATCCCGGTGATCGCGGACATCCACTTCCAGCCGAAGTACGTGTTCGCGGCGATCGACGCGGGCTGTGCGGCGGTGCG